>NZ_CP012332.1:2437500-2737500 GCF_001263175.1 Vulgatibacter incomptus
GGCACAACCGCGGGCGCCGTCGCAGCCCAGGTCGAGGGGCCAGAGGGTGTGGCCGAGCGAACCCGCGGGGCCACGCGCCGGGAGGCTCGAGGAGTCGAGGGCGATCCGCGCGAGGCCGCCGTCGGTGCCCACGTAGAGGATCCGATCCGCCACGAAGCGGGTCGACCAGATCCGGCCGTGGGAACCGGCGCCGAGGACCTCGAGCGCCTTGCCGTCCACGTCGAAGACGAAGAGGCCGCCGGTCGTCCCGACCGCCATCCAGCCGTCGGCGTTCACGGCGAGCGTGGTCGCCCGTGCGTCCGGACCCCAGACGGGATCGGCAACCTTGGCCGACGTGCCGGCGGCGAGGTCGACGAGGAAGACGCCCGCCTCCGCGTCCACCGCGTAGAGGCGATCCTTCGGTCCGCGCGCGAGGGCGACCACGTCGCGGAAGGTCACGCCCTCCGGAGCGGCGATCGGACGCACGGTCGCGTCGGTGACCTCGGCGATCCCGCCGAGGATGTGCTTCTCCGTCTCGTCCGGTAGGTAGTGATCATACGTGACCTGCCGGCGCTCGACGCCGAGGGCCACCAGCGCGTGGCGCTTGCCCGGGAGGGCGAGGACGTCGAGAGCGGCGTTCGAGGGCATGCCCGGGAGGTCGATCGTCGACGAATCGGACTGGTTGCGGGAGTAGCGGCGGCGGAACGTGACGTTCCCCGAGCCGTCCAGCTCCAGGTAGCCCAGGCCGTGGGGGCTGCGATCGTTCACCTTGTCCCAGTCGATGTCGGGATCCGGACCGTCGGACCACTCGGCGAGGGAGCCGAGCCAGAGGCCGCCGTCGCCCCAGGCGGCGGAGGTCTGCCGAAGGTTGATGCCGGGATCGAGCTGGGTCATGAGGGAGACGGTCTTGTCTCCCGACCGGAGGAAGGTGCCGGCGCGGTAGGTGGCGAACGCGAGCTCGCGCCGCGCAGGCTCGCCGAAGGCGATGTCGGCGACGCCGAGGTCGGAGGGGAGCCATGTCGAGTCGGCGTTCACCCTGGGGGCATACACCTCACACGAACCGTCGGCCTTCAGCCGGCAGACGCCCTGCTGAATCGAGAGGCCCTCGCAGGCCAGGCCCGGATTCTCGTCGCGCAGGCCGAGCCAGGTGTTCCCATCCACCGGATCGACCGCGATCGAGCGGACGCCGGAGACGAGCGGGCGCACGAGGCGCGCGTCCTCGCCGACGCCCTCCACGCGGTAGAGACCCGTGACGCTCGCCTTGGTCTCGCTGCAGAGCTGCCGGCCCGCGATCCAGAGGCGCCCCTGGGCGTCGGGGACGAGGATCTCGACCTGCCAGGGCAGCATGGCGGTGGTGCCCCATCGCTGATCGAGGAGCGGACGGCCGTTGGTCAATCCGGCTTCCATGCTCAGCGGGAAGGACAGGACGCCTCCCTGGCGGCCGGGGGTCGTCATCGAGATCGCGCCGCCGACGAGAAGCCTAGCGTGCACCTCGTCCACCGCGATGCGGTTGGGGATAAAGGGCTTGCCGCCCAAGGCTCCCGCGGCCTCGAGGGCGTCCGCGCCGATGGCGTCCTGGAGCCGGAGCTCTCCGTCCACGGACACCAGCGCCTTCACGAGGCCCCGTCCGTCCATGCCCCTCAGGCCGATCCACAGCGCGCCGGCGGAGCCGGCCACCGTGATCGGGCGCGCACCGGGCGGAAGCTCGATGGCTTCGGCGGCAGCGGCGCCGGGACGAACGATGGCCAGCCGGTCGGCGATCTCGGTCCCGGCTCTAGCGTAGGTGACCGCAACGACAGGGCCGTCCAGGTCGGAGGCGGCGACGTCCATCGTCCAGGCCGGGCTCACGTCCAGCTCCAGCCAGCGCTTCACCTTCAGATCGGAGGGCTCGACGACCGCAACGCCCTGGTCGGTCGAGACGAAGAGCTCCCCGCCGGCATAGGCGACGGCGCTCACGCTCGCGTTCTCCCACGCTCCTGCCGCTCGGAGGGTCGCGCTCTCGAAGGCCCAGCCATCGCCTTCCGCACGGCCGACGACCAGGTGAGTCCAACAAGCCGCAACGAACGTCTGGTCCGGGGTGAGCCAATGCAGGTCCACGAACGGAACCGTGCCGATGACCGGCCCGTCGTCGAAGACGTCGGCGTAGTCCATCTGCGGGAGCCCGTCCTTGAAGGTGTAGGTACGGGTCTCGCCAGTGCGGGTGTCGAGGGCGACGAGACCGCCATAGACCTCGCTGCCGTCCGGCGGCGTCGGAAACACGCCGTCGATGGGCGGGTGCACGCCGATCCGGCCGATCAGCGTCGTCGGCCCGGTGACGCCAGGGAGCACGGCCGTCGGCCGCGCCGGCGAATGGCTGCCAAGCCACTCGGTGGCGCCGATCTTGGGCACCGGACGGACTTCCGGTTCCTTGTCGGGACGAGAAGGAGAGGAGGAACTACAGCCGGCGAGCAGGATGCTCCCGACCGCGATGGACGAAAGGACTCTTCCGAGATGCATGACAGCCTCTTCGCTCGGCGAGAGGAGACGACCCGCCTCCTCTCGCGCGAGACCGCGGTTTGCCGGGTTCCCGCAAGCCGCGAGAGCCCTCGACCCACCAGTCTGTCATGCCGACGCGGGGGACTGTCAACGGACGGAGCGTTCCCCAGCCAACATTTCCTGGCCTCGGGAGACGCCCCGCGTGTCACATCGAGGCACTCGCCGTCGACGACCCAGCGCTCTCATTCCCCGACGAGATTGAAGGAGATGTCGACCGAGCGGGCCTGGTGGGTCACGGCGCCGGCGCTCACGAAGTCGGCGCCCGTGGCGGCGAGCTTCGGGAGCCGCTCGAGGCTGATGCCGCCGGAGATCTCGACGAGGGCGCGGCCCGCGATGACGCGGACGGCCTCGGTGATGGTCGCGTCGTCCATGTTGTCGAGGAGGATCACGTCGGCGCCGGCGGCGGCGGCGCGGTCGGCCCCGGCCACGTCGACGACCTCGACCTCGATCTTGGTGAGGAGGGGCGCGCGGCCCCTCGCCCTGGCGATGGCCGTCTCGATGGAGCCCACCGCCGCCAGGTGGTTGTCCTTGATCAGCACGCCGTCGTAGAGGGCGAAGCGGTGGTTGCGCCCGCCGCCCGCGCGGACCGCGGCCTTCTCCAGGGCGCGGAAGCCCGGCGTGGTCTTTCGCGTATCGAGGAGCTGGAGGCGGGAGCCCGCGACCGCGTCGACCCAGCGGCGGGTGTTGGTGGCGATCCCGCAGAGGCGCTGCAGGAAGTTGAGGGCGGTGCGCTCGCCCGTGAGGAGCGCGCGCACGGGGCCCTCGGCCCTGCCGAAGACCGTCCCGGCCTCGATCACCCTTCCCTCTTCCACGAAGAAGCTCGCGCTGCAGCGCGGATCGACAGCGCGGAAGGTCCGGATCGCGGCCTCGATGCCCGCGAGGACCATTCGCTCCTTGCACAGGAACTCGGCGGCGCCCATCGCGCCGTCGGGGATCAGGGCCTCGGTGGTGAGGTCGCCGGGACCGATGTCCTCCGCGAGCGCCAGATCGATGAGCCTGTCGAGTGCGTCCATGTCTCTTCCCTTCGATGATCGATCAACGAGGCCGCGCGCCGGTTCGCGACGGACGTCCGCGCGCGCGGACGCCTCGTCGTCGACTGGCTCCTCGGTCATCAGCCCTTCGAGATCCGCTCCTGGTTCTCGCGGATCTTCCCGAGCCTCGCCTGCATCTCCTGGGCGAGGGCGCGATCCTTCTCGATCACCTCCGGCGGCGCCTTGGCGACGAAGCCCGGATTGCCGAGGCGCTTCTCGAGCTTTTCGAGGTCGATGGCGAGCTTCTGCTCCTCCTTGGCGAGCTTCGCGAGGAGCTCGGCGCGATCGACGAGACCGGTGATTGGCAGCCGGAGCTCGACGCCCCGGACGAGCACGGAGGGGCTCTCCTCGGGCCAGCCCTTCGCCCTGGGGACGAAGGCCTTCACCTTGGCGAGGCGGCCCAGCCAGATGGCGCGATCCTCGAGCCACGAGGCGGTCGCGGCATCGGCGTCGAAGTAGAGCTCGACCTCGGCGCCCTCCGGCACCGAGAGCTCCACCCGCAGCGAGCGCACGGCCTGGACGATCTCGATCAGCGTGTCGAAGCGGTCGGCCTCGGCGTCCTCCATGCGATCGGGATCCGGCGAGGGATAGGCCGCGATCATCAGGGAGGCCGGGTCGCCCTCGGCCCGCGGGAGCTTCTGCCAGATCTCCTCGGTGACGAAGGGCATGAAGGGATGCAGGAGGCGCAGGCTGCCGTCGAGGACGTCGCGGAGCACGCGGGCCGACGCGGCCTTCTCCTCGGGCGTCCCCTCGTAGAGCCGGGGCTTCACGAGCTCGATGTACCAGTCGCAGAGCTCGCGCCAGATGAACTGGTAGACGCGGTTCGAGGCCTCGTTGAAGCGGAAGGACTCGAGCGCCTCGATCACCTCGGCGGAGGCGCGGTGGAAGCGCGTGAGGATCCAGCGATCCGCGTCGGAGATCATCGCCTCGTCGAGGGGCCTCGACATGTCGACGGCGCCCATATGGAGCATCGAGAAGCGGGCGGCGTTCCAGATCTTGTTGGCGAAGGCCTTGTAGCCCGCCACGCGCTCCAGGGAGAGCTTGATGTCGCGGCCCTGCGCCGTCATCGCGGCGAGGGTGAAGCGCAGCGCGTCGGCGCCGTACTTCTCGGTGACCTCGAGGGGATCGATCACGTTCCCCTTGGTCTTCGACATCTTCTCGCCCTTCTCGTCCCGGACCATCGGGTGGAGGAAGACGGTCTGGAAGGGCACCTTCCCCATGAAGTGGAGGCCCATCATCATCATCCGGGCGACCCAGAAGAAGATGATGTCGAAGCCGGTCTCCATCACGGTGGTGGGATAGAAGGTCTCGAGGGACTTGGTCTGCTCCGGCCAGCCGAGGGTCGAGAAGGGCCACAGGCCCGACGAGAACCACGTGTCGAGGACGTCGTCGTCCTGGCGCAGCTCGGCCTTGCCGCAGGTCCCGCAAGCCGCCGGGGCCTCGCGGGCCACGTTGACGTGCCCGTCGGCGCAGTACCAGGCGGGGATGCGGTGGCCCCACCAGAGCTGGCGGCTGATGCACCAGTCGTGGATGTCGCGCATCCACGACATGTAGGTGTTGGTCCAGCTCTCGGGGATGAAGACCGTGTCGCCCTGCTCCACCGCTTCGATCGCGGGCTTCGCGAGGGGCTCCATCTTCACGTACCACTGCGTGGAGAGCCAGGGCTCGACCACCGTGTTGCAGCGCTGGCAGCGGCCGAGCGGGAGAATGTGCTCCTTCTCGCCGCGCGCGAGGCCGAGCTCGGCGAGCTTCTCCTTCACCGCCGCACGGGCCGCGAAGCGATCCATGCCGGCGAAGGGGCCGCCGTTCTCGTTGAGCTTCCCGGTCGCGTCGAGGACGTTGATCATCTCGAGGCCGTGGCGCTTGCCCACCTCGAAGTCGTTGAAGTCGTGGGCGGGCGTGATCTTCACCGCGCCGGTGCCGAAGGCGGGATCCACGAGGATCGAGTCGCCGACGATCGGGATCTCACGGTCGGCGAACGGGTGTTTCACCGTCTTACCGATGAGCCCCTTGTAGCGCTCGTCGTCGGGGTGCACGGCCACCGCGGTGTCGCCGAGCATGGTCTCGGGACGGGTGGTGGCGACGACGATCTCGCCGGAGCCGTCCGAGAGCTGGTAGGCGAACTCGAAGAGCTCGCCCTTGGCGCCCTCCTCGTGCTCCACCTCGAGGTCGGAGAGCGCGGTCCGATCGTTCGGGCACCAGTTGATCAGCCGGCTGGCCTGGTAGATCAGGCCCTCCTCGTAGAGGCGGACGAAGACCTCCCTGACGGCCTTCGAGAGCCCGTCGTCCATGGTGAAGCGCTCGCGCTCCCAGTCGGCTGAGGCGCCCAGGACCTCGAGCTGCTTCGTGATGCGGCTGCCGTACTTCTCCTTCCACGCCCAGATCCGCTCCAGGAACTTCTCGCGGCCCAGGTCGTGGCGGGAGAGGCCCTCGGTCTTCTTGAGCTCCCGCTCCACGATCATCTGCGTGGCGATGCCCGCGTGATCCACGCCAGGCAGCCACATGGCGTTGAAGCCGCTCATCCGCTTCCAGCGGGTGAGGACGTCCTGGAGCGTGACGAAGACGGCGTGGCCCATGTGCAGGGAGCCGGTCACGTTCGGCGGCGGCATCACGATGGAGAACGGGGGCTTGTCGGAGCTCTCGTCCGCGTGGAAGAGGCCGCGCTCGAGCCAGAAGCGGTACCAGCGCTGCTCGACGTCGCCGGGCTCGTAGCCCTTGGGAAGCTCGGGGTGGGTCTGGGTGGTCATGGTCGCAGAGAAAAGCAGGCCGCCCGAGCGCGTCAAGCGCTTCGTGGCGGCCGTCGAAGGGGATCCGTACGAAACGGGCGCCCGAGGCGCCCGCGTGAGGGCCTCAGGCGCCGATCTTCCGCTCGCGCACCAGGCGCTCGAGCTCGTCTTTGATGATGGTCTCGGCGAGCTGGGGCACGACCTCCCAGGCGATCCGCTCGATCACCTCGCGGGCGACCGCGGCCACCTGCTGCCGGAGGAGCGCCTCGGCGACCTGCGGGACCACTTCCCAGCCGATCTTCTCGACGAGGTCGCGGGGGACGGCGCCAGCGGTGGACTCGACCGCGGCGGCGGCAGCCTGGGCAGAAACAGGGGCGACCTCAGCGACGCGTGCAGCCGGGGCAGCAGGTGCGACCGGGGCAGCAGGTGCGACCGGGACAGCCGGGGTGACCGGTGCAACCGGGACAACCGGAACAGCCGAGGCGACCGGCGCAACCGGGTCAGCAGGTGCGACCGGGACCGCCGGGGCGACCGGTGCATCCGGGGTAACCGGGGCGGGCGGATCCACGTCGAGATCTTCGAAGCTCTCGACCTGCGGATCCGTGTTCGCCGGGAGCCCGCCAAAGATCGACTCCGGCGCATCGAGGGCGAACCCGCCGATGCCCATGCCGGCCGTCGTCGCCACCGGCTGGAACGCGTTCGCGGGTCCGGCGCTCTGGAAGACGCCGAAGAGCGAACCTTCGGCGATCTCCTTCGTAGGGGCCGCCGGGGCGGCGCTCCCGCTCGGATTCGAGAGGATCGTGGTCTCGAGCTCGATCGACCCGCCCTCGGAGAGCCAGCCCTCGTTTGCGTCGACTGGGTCGTCGAGAGAAATCTCCTCCTCGAGACCGCCATTCGATGGAGCGGCGATCTGGACGGTCGGCTCCTCCGGGAGCTCAATCTCGAGGTTGGCCTCCGGCAGCGCCGAAAGGTCGACCTCGGCAGGGGCGGCCGGTCCTGCCGACAGGTCGATGTCGGGGATCGCCTCCGGACCCGCCGAGAGGTCGATCTCGGGGATGGCCGCCGACCAATCGTCATCCAGGTTGCCCGAGAACGTCGGCTCCTCGAGCTCGCCCCACACGACGCCGTCCGAGGACGCATCCGGCTCCGGGGAGGCAGCCGGCGTCACGACCGATGCAGCGAACGGCTCGGCCATCGTCGCGGCGACCGGGGCAGCGACGGGCGCGGCGATCGGCGGAGCGGCCGGGGCCCCGACCGGCGAGGCCATCGGCGCGGCGACCGGAGAGGCGACCGAGAACGGCGAGGAGAAGGACACGCCGGGCTTTGCCACCGGCGGGAGCATTCCGCCCATGGGCGTACCGCCCGCGGGGAACGAGGGCGCCCCGGGCGGCTCGAACAGGGGAGTGGGCCGAGGCGACGAGACGGGCCCAAGCGGCGCGCCCCCGAACACCGACGGTCCGGCCGCCGGCACCGGCGTCGACGCCGCCGCCACACCGGGGAACGTTGGCACCGACGGGGCCAGGGGGGCCGCCACCGGTGCCGAGATCGGGCGCGGAGGAGCTGCCGGCTGCGGCTGCAGCCCCGCAGGGACCGGGATCGTCGGGATGCGAGGGCCGGTCGCGGCCGGAGCCGCCACCGCGGGGGCCTGCTCCCCGCCGCCGGCGAGCTTCCGCACCGCTTCGATGAACGCGGCGGTCTCGAAGGGCTTGGAGAGCCGCCCGTCCGCCCGGACCATCCGGGCCCGCTCCTCGTCGAAGTCCTCGAAGGCCCCCGAGAGGAGGAGCACGGGGATGTGCTGCGTGGCGGGATCGGACTTCAGCGCGTGGCAGACCTCGTAACCGGTCTTGCCCGGCATCACCACGTCGGCGACGACGATCGCCGGCCCGAGCTCCCGCGCCTTCGCGATGGCGTCGTCGCCGTTGGTCACCGCGGCGACCGTGAGGTTCTCGTGGGCGACAGTGATCGAGACCACCTTGTGCATGGTGATCGAGTCGTCCGCGAGCAGCAGCGTGCGGGCCATCCTGGCTCTCCCGGCAATGCGGTTTTCGCTAACGAAAACGTGCGAAAGTGGGAATCCATCCTCCACAAGACCCGGCCATTGTCAACGTTTGGGATGCGGCGGTTCACCGTTCCCGAGGCCGGCGGAAGGCCTCCCGGCCCCCGAAATTCAGCAGGTTGCCCCCTTCGCTCGAGGCTCCTAGACTCCCGGCCCATGGCTACCCGATCCGATGAAAGACTCGAGGCGCTCCTCCGCGAGAGCGCCCGCTCCCTCGATGCTGGCAACCTCGACGAATCCCTTGCCCGCGCCGAGGAGGCCGTCGACCTCGCCCCGCGCTCGGGAGCGGCCCACTGCGCCAAGGCGGAGGCCCTGGCGGCCCTCGATCGCGACGAAGAGGCCATCTCCTCCTTCGATCGCGCCATCGCCCTCGACAAGAACGACCTCGACGCGATCTGGGGCGCAGCCGAGCTCTTCGTCACGCGCATGGGCGAGGATCCCGCCGTGCTGGAGCGGGGCCTGACCCTCTGCCGCCGGGGCGCGAAGATCGCCCGCAGGCGCGGCGAAGAGGAGATCGCCGCCGAGCTCTCCTTCCTGGAGGCGATCGCGCTCTCGGCCCTCGGCGAGCCCGCCGCCGCCCTTACCCTTCTGGACGAGGTCCGCGGAATCCTCGGTGACGATCCCGAGCTGCTGCTCGAGAGGGCCTTCGCCCTCTTCGAGCTCTGCCGCTTCGACGACGTGCAGCAGGAGCTCGAGAGCCTGCTCCGCGAGGAGCCGGACCTGGCGTGGGCCCACCATTACCTGGGCCTGGTCGCCGAGCGCAGCGACGACCTCCGTCTCGCCGAGAAACACTTCGCCAAGGCGAGGGAGCTCTCCCCCGAGGACTTCCCGGAGCCGGTTCGCCTCACCGAGACCGAGTTCGACGAGGTCGTCGAGGAGGCGCTGAAGGAGCTGCCGGATCAGGTGCGCCGCTACCTCTCCAACGTCGCCATCGCCGTCGAGCCGCTCCCGCGTCTCGAGGAGATCCAGGGTCCGGATCCGCTCTCCCCATCCATCCTCGGCGTCTTCCGAGGCAGCCCGCTCAAGGACAAGGGCACTTTCGACCCCTGGTCCCACTTCCCGAACTCGATCGTCCTCTACCAGCGGAATCTCGAGCGCTTCGCCGTCGACCGAGAGGAGCTGATCGACGAGATCGGCGTCACCCTCCTCCACGAGGTGGGTCACTTCCTCGGCTTCGACGAGGACGACCTTCGCGAGCGCGACCTGCACTGAGCTTCGCCGAGGGGCGCGATCCCAAGGGATCGCGCTCCGAATCCCGCGGCTGATCAACGCGAGCCGAAAGGCTTCGCCGGCACGCTCCTCACGTAGGCCCAGAGGGCGTGGAGCTCCGTTTCGTCCAGGTTCCGGAAGTTCTTCCACGGCATGAAGGGGTCGAGCTCGCGCCCGTCGGGCCGCCTCCCCTCCCGGAGAGCGCGAACGAAGTCCGCCTCCGTCCACTTGCCGATCCCGGTCGCCTCGTCGGGCGTGAGGTTCGCCGGCACCGGCAGGCTCGCCGGCGCGCCGGGCGGCGGGCCCCCGCCGAGCCCTTCGCCATGACACCCCTGGCACTGGACCTTCGCGAGGTATCGCCCGTACTCCTTCGTCGCCTCCGGCTCGGAGACGGCCTCCCTCGGCGCCGCGTGGTCGATCGAGTTCGCGGCCAGCAGAGGAAAGACCTCGAGCGCCGTGAGCACGTACAGCAGGGGCTTGATCCGGTGGGGCGGGAGCTCCCGATCGACCGGTGCGGCCGTCTTCGCGAAGGCGATGATCGCGGACAGATCCCGATCGCTGAGGAAGTAATACTCGTTCGCCGGCATGATGACGATGGGCCTGCCGTCCCGCTTCACGCCGTGGCGGATGGCCCGCACCCAGTCCGCATCGCGGAATCCCTCGACCACCGATCCCCTACCCAGGGTGATGTTCGGTGCGTAGAGAGAGCCGAGCGCCGGATCGTCGAGGACGACCCCTCCACCCAGATCCGCGCCGTGGCACTCCGCGCACCCGCGGGCCGCCAACAGTCTCCTCCCCTCCTCGATCACCTCCGGTTTGGAGCCGATGGCGAGAGGCTCGTCGGGCACCTGGTGGACCCGCGCCATCGCGCGCTTCGCGACCAGGACGGCACCCCCCACCCCGATCGACGCTACGAGCAACAACCCCAATACGGCGATTCCCACCCACTTCGCGATGCGACGCATGTGTGTCCCCCAACCACAAAAACCGACGCCGCCTTTGACACGCTACGCACCTCCCCGATCAATCGAAATCGCGAAAAAAGAAGGCCGGGTGGTCGCGTGGTGAACGCGACCATCCGGCCTTCTTTGAAGCTTAGGTAGTCGAGCGGAGCCTTACTCTCCCGCTGCGAGCACCGATTCGACCTCGGCGACAACGTCGACGGGCGTCTCCACCTCGATGTCGAGGTGCTTGTAGGAGCCGACGCCGGTGCCGGCGGGGATGAGCCGGCCCATGATGACGTTCTCCTTCAGGCCGCGCAGGTAGTCGACCTTGCCGGAGATCGCCGCCTCGGTGAGCACCTTGGTGGTCTCCTGGAACGACGACGCGGAGATGAACGACTCGGTGGAGAGCGACGCCTTGGTGATACCGAGGAGGAGGGGCTCACCCTGGGCAGCGCGTCCGCCCTCGGTCTCCACCCGCTCGTTCTCCTCTTCGAAGACGAACTTCTCGACCTGCTCGTCGATGAGGAAGTTGGTGTCGCCCACGTCGGTGATCCGCACCCGGCGGAGCATCTGCCGGACGATGACCTCGATGTGCTTGTCGTTGATCTTCACGCCCTGCAGCCGGTAGACCTCCTGGATTTCGTCCACGAGGAAGGCCGAGAGCTCCTGGGCACCGAGCACCTTGAGGATGTCGTGCGGGTTCGCCGCGCCGTCCATCAGGGCCTCGCCAGCCGTGACCCGGTCGCCCTGGTGCACGCTGATGTGCTTGCCCTTGGAGATCAGGTACTCCTTGGCGAGCTCGGGCCGCTGCTTGCCGTCCACCTCGGGGGTGACGACGACCTTGCGCTTGCCCTTGGTGTCCTTGCCGAAGGAGACCACGCCGTCGATCTCGGAGATGACCGCGAACTCCTTGGGCTTGCGGGCCTCGAAGAGCTCGGCCACCCGGGGGAGACCACCGGTGATGTCCTTGGTCTTCGTGGTCTCGCGGGGCATACGGGCGAGGACGTCGCCAGGGCCGATCTCGTCCTCGTGGGCCACGTTGATGTTCGCGCCCACGGGGAGGAAATAGCGAGCCTCCTGGTCGGTGCCAGGGAGGAGCATCGCGTTGCCCTGGGCGTCCTTCAGCGTGATCCGCGGGCGGCTGTCCGCGTCCTTCGACTCGATCACGACCTTCCGGGAGAGACCGGTCACCTCGTCGAGCTGCTCCGACATGGTGACGCCTTCGACGATGTCGTCGAACTGCACGGTACCGCCGACCTCGGTGAGGATCGGCATCGCGTACGGATCCCACTCGGCCAGGAGCGAGGCGGGCTCGACCTTGTCGCCCTCCTTCACCAGGAGCTTCGCGCCGTAGACCACGGTGTAGCGCTCACGCTCGCGACCCGAATCGTCCACGATGATGAGCGCGCCGTTGCGGTTCATGGTGACGAGCGAGCCGTCGTTGCGGGTCACGGTGTGGAGGTTGAAGAACTTGATCGTACCCGCGGTGCGGTTCTCGATCGTCGACTGCTCCGCCCGCCGCGACGCCGCACCACCGATGTGGAAGGTGCGCATCGTGAGCTGGGTACCCGGCTCGCCGATGGACTGGGCGGCGATGACGCCCACGGCCTCGCCCACGTTCGCCTTGCGGCCACGGGCCAGGTCGCGGCCGTAGCACTCCTGGCAGATCCCGCGGCGGGCCTGGCAGGTGAGCACGGAGCGGATCTTCACGCGGTCGATGCCGGCGTTCTCGATCTTGTGGACGTTGCTCTCGTCGATCTCCTCGTTGGAAGCGACGAGCACCTCGCCCGTGACCGGGTCGAGGACGTCTTCGAGGGCCACGCGGCCGAGGATGCGCTCGCCCATGGGCTCGATGATCTCGCCGCCCTCGATGAGCGAGGAGGCGACGATGCCGTCCATGGTGCCGCAGTCCACCTCGTTGATGATCGCGTCCTGGGCGACGTCGACGAGGCGGCGGGTGAGGTAACCCGAGTTCGCGGTCTTGAGAGCGGTATCGGCCAGACCCTTTCGAGCACCGTGCGTGGAGATGAAGTACTGCAGCACGGTGAGACCCTCACGGAAGTTCGCCGTGATGGGGGTCTCGATGATCTCGCCCGAGGGCTTGGCCATCAGGCCTCGCATACCGGCGAGCTGCCGGATCTGCTGCGCGGAGCCTCGGGCACCCGAGTCGGCCATGATGAAGATCGGGTTGAACGACGGCTGCCGCCGCTCCTCACCGTCCCGGGTCGCCACCTCGGTGGAGATCTGGGTCATCATCTCGCTGGCGACCTCCTCGGTCACCTGCGCCCAGATGTCGATCACCTTGTTGTAGCGCTCGCCGTCGGTGATCAGACCCTCGAGGTACTGCTCCTCGATCTCCTTGACCTCCTTCTGCGCGTCGTCGAGGAACCTCGCCTTCGCGCTCGGGATGATCATGTCCTTGAGGGCAACCGAGATGCCGGCCTTCGTCGCGTTGTTGTAGCCGACGGTGCGGAGCCGGTCGGCGAGGAGGACGGTCTCCTTCTCGCCCGAGAGGCGGTAGCAGATGTCGATGAGGCCGCCGAGCTCCTTCTTGCCGAGCACGCGGTTGTAGACCGAGAACTCGATGGCCGACGGCATGATCTCGGCGAGGAGCACGCGACCCACGGTGGTGTCGGTGCGCTTGCCGTCCATCCGGCAGATGATCTTCGCCTGGAGATCGACCTCGCCGTGATCGTACGCGGCGCGGACCTCCTCGGGATCCGAGAAGATCTTGCCCTCGCCCTTGGCGAACTCGCGAGCGCGCGTCATGTAGTAGACGCCGAGCACGATGTCCTGGGTGGGGACGATGATGGGCTTGCCGCTGGCGGGCGAGAGGATGTTGTTCGTGCTCATCATGAGCACGCGGGCCTCCATCTGCGCCTCGATGGAGAGCGGCACGTGGACGGCCATCTGGTCGCCGTCGAAGTCGGCGTTGAACGCCGCGCAGACCAGCGGGTGAAGGCGGATCGCCTTGCCCTCGGTGAGCACGGGCTCGAACGCCTGGATGCCCAGACGGTGCAGGGTCGGCGCACGGTTCAGGAGAACCGGGTGCTCCTTGATCACCTCTTCCAGGATGTCCCAGACCTCGGGGCGCTCCTTCTCCACCATCTTCTTCGCGGACTTGATGGTGGTGACGTAGCCCTTCTCTTCGAGCTTGTTGTAGATGAACGGCTTGAAGAGCTCGAGGGCCATCACCTTCGGCAGACCGCACTGGTGGAGCCGCAGCTCCGGGCCCACCACGATCACGGAGCGGCCGGAGTAGTCGACGCGCTTGCCGAGGAGGTTCTGGCGGAAGCGGCCCTGCTTGCCCTTGAGCATGTCAGAGAGCGACTTCAGCGGGCGCTTGTTGGGGCCGGTGATGGTCTTGCCGCGGCGGCCGTTGTCGAAGAGCGCGTCCACCGCCTCCTGCAGCATCCGCTTCTCGTTGCGGATGATGATGTCGGGGGCGTTGAGCTCCTGGAGCCGCTTGAGGCGGTTGTTCCGGTTGATCACCCGGCGATAGAGATCGTTCAGATCCGAGGTGGCGAAGCGGCCGCCGTCTAGCGGGACGAGCGGACGGAGATCCGGCGGGATCACCGGGATCACCTCGAGCATCATCCACTCGGGCTTGTTGCCGGAGTCCTTGAAGGCCTCCATCACCTTGAGGCGCTTCGCGAGCTTCTTGCGCTTGGCGTCCGAGGTGGCCTCGCGCATGTCCTTGCGCAGCTCCTCGCAGAGCGGGTTGACGTCGATCTTGCGGAGCAGCTCACGGACGGCCTCGCCGCCCATGCCGGCGTCGAAGGCCTCATCGCCCAGCTCGTCCTGAAGCTTCCGGTAGCGATCCTCGGACAGGAGCTCACAGGGCTCCAGATCCGTGTTCTTCGGATCGATCACGATGTAGGACTCGCAGTACAGCACCTTCTCGAGGTCCTTGAGCGTGATGTCGAGGATGTTTCCAATCCGGCTCGGGAGCGACTTCAGGAACCAGATGTGCGCCACGGGGGTGGCCAGCGTGATGTGGCCCAGCCGCTCGCGACGAACCTTCGACTGGATCACCTCGACGCCGCACTTCTCGCAGACGACGCCACGGTGCTTCATGCGCTTGTACTTGCCGCAGTTGCACTCGTAGTCCTTCACCGGCCCGAAGATCTTGGCGCAGAAGAGGCCGTCACGCTCCGGCTTGAACGTCCGGTAGTTGATCGTCTCGGGCTTCTTGACCTCGCCGTGGCTCCACTGCCGGATCTTGTCCGGGGACGCCAGCGAGATGCGGATGGCCGAGAAAGAGAGCGGATCCTTCGGCTTCTCGAAGAAATTGAAGATGTCCTTCATGTCCTGCCTCCCACGGGGCGGAGGGATCGATCATGCGATCCGCCCGCCCGGGAAATCGATTGCACTTCGGCGACGATCCTGGAGAGCGCGGCCTCTTCCCGGGGCCGCGCCCTTCGCTAGAACCCGCTCGCCTTGCGCGGCTCCGCTGCCTGCTTCTCGCCCTCTGCCTCGGCCGGCGTCGACTCGAGGAGCTCCACGTCGAGCCCGAGGCTCTGGAGCTCCTTGATCAGCACGTTGAACGACTCGGGGAGACCGGACTCGAGGACGTTGTCGCCCTTGACGATCGCCTCGTACATCCTCGTGCGGCCCACCACGTCGTCGGACTTGACCGTGAGGAACTCCTGCAGCGAGTACGCCGCGCCGTAGGCCTCCATCGCCCAGACTTCCATCTCTCCGAGGCGCTGGCCGCCGAACTGGGCCTTGCCGCCGAGGGGCTGCTGGGTGACGAGGGAGTACGGCCCGATGCTCCGGGCGTGGATCTTCTCGTCGACGAGGTGGTGCAGCTTGAGCATGTACATCACGCCGACCGTGACGTCCTGGTCGAACGGCTCGCCGGTGCGGCCGTCGAAGAGGATGCTCTGCCCCGTCTCCTTCAGACCGCCCTGCTTCAGGAGGTCGACGATCTCGGTCTCGACGCCACCGTCGAAGACCGGGCTCGCCACGTGGATGCCGTTCTTCAGGCGACGACCGAGCTTGATGACCTCGTCGTCCGGCAGCTCGTCCAGGAAGGCCGCGAGCTCCTTGCCCGGATAAGTGGCCTTGAGCTCCTTGCGGACGGCGGCGCCACCTGCCTTCTCGGCCATCTCGGCGAGCTTCAGGCCCATGCCGCGGGCTGCCCAACCCAGGTGCGTCTCCATGATCTGCCCGATGTTCATACGGGAGGGAACGCCCAGGGGGTTGAGGACGATGTCCACCGGCGTGCCGTCGACCAGGTAGGGCATGTCCTCTTCCGGGAGGATCCGGGAGACGACACCCTTGTTTCCGTGGCGGCCTGCCATCTTGTCGCCGACGCTGAGCTTGCGCTTGATGGCCACGTAGATCTTGACCATCTTGATGACGCCAGGAGGCAGCTCGTCGCCCTTCTTCAGGCGGGAGATCTTCTCGCCGAAGACGAGCTTGATCACCTCGCGCTGCTCCTCGAACGACGCGACCACCTTGCGCACCAGGTCCTCGGTGCCGTCGGTGACGATCTCGGGCCAGTACTTCTGGGGGACGCCAGCGAGGACGGAAGCCGAGAGCTCGGTGCCCTTCTCGAGGAGCGTCTGACCCTTGTCGTCGACGAGCTTGGCGGAGGTCTTCTTGCCGCCGAGCATCCGGGCGATCTTCGCGTAGGCGGAGTCGCGGAGGATCTTGATCTCGTCGTTCTGGTCCTTGAGGAGCTTGGCCTCTTCGGCCGCCTCGATCTCCTTGGCGCGCTCGTCCTTGTCGACGCCCTTGCGCGAGAAGACCTTGGCGTTGATCACCGTGCCGACCACGCCGGGGGGCACGCGGAGCGAGCTGTCGCGGACGTCGCCGGCCTTCTCGCCGAAGATCGCGCGGAGGAGCTTCTCCTCGGGGGAGAGCTGGGTCTCGCCCTTCGGCGTGATCTTGCCGACGAGGACGTCACCGGGCTGCACCTCGGCGCCGATCCGGATCATGCCGGCCTCGTCGAGGTCCTTCATGGCCTCCTCGCCGACGTTCGGGATGTCGCGGGTGATCTCTTCCTTGCCGAGCTTGGTGTCGCGAGCGACGCACTCGAACTCCTCGATGTGGATCGAGGTGAAGAAGTCCTCCTTGGAGATCCGCTCGGAGAGCAGGATGGAGTCCTCGAAGTTGTAGCCCTGCCACGGCATGAACGCGACGACCACGTTCTGGCCGAGGGCGAGCTCGCCCGTCTCGGTGGACGGACCGTCCGCCAGCACGTCGCCCTTCCGGACCCGGTCGCCCTTGCGGACGATCGGCTTCTGGTTGATGCACGTGTTCTGGTTCGAGCGCGTGTACTTGATGAGGTTGTAGATGTCGACCTCGGAGCCCACGTCGGTCACCGAGGCCGGCACGTCGGCCTTCACCACGATGCGGCCCGCGTCGACGGACTCCACGATGCCGTCCCGCTTCGCCACGGCGCAGACGCCGGAGTCGCGGGCGACCGTGCCCTCGATCCCCGTGCCGACCAGCGGCGCGTGGGTGCGGAGGAGCGGCACCGCCTGGCGCTGCATGTTCGAGCCCATGAGCGCGCGGTTCGCGTCGTCGTTCTCGAGGAACGGGATCAGCGAGGCCGCCACCGACACCAGCTGGTTCGGCGAGACGTCCATCAGCGAGACGTCCTCGGGACGGGCGTTCACGAACTCGCCACGGCCCTTGCGGCAGGACACCGTCTCCTCGCTGAAGGAGCCGTCATCCGCCAGGAGGGAGTTCGCCTGGGCGATGGTGTGCTTCTCCTCCTCGAGGGCGGAGTAGAAGGTCACTTCGGCGCTGGCCTTGCCGTCCTCGCAGCGGCGGTACGGCGTCTCGACGAAGCCGTACTCGTTCACGCGGGCGAAGGTCGACAGCGAGGCGATCAGACCGATGTTCGGGCCTTCCGGCGTCTCGATGGGGCAGATGCGGCCGTAGTGTGTCGGGTGGACGTCGCGGACCTCGAAGCCCGCGCGCTCGCGGGTGAGGCCGCCAGGCCCGAGGGCCGAGAGACGCCGCTTGTGCGTGACCTCGGAGAGCGGGTTCGTCTGGTCCATGAACTGCGACAGCTGCGACGAGCCGAAGAACTCCTTGATCACCGCCGTCACCGGCTTGGCGTTGATCAGGTCGTGCGGCATCAGCGTCTCGATCTCCTGGAGCGACATCCGCTCCTTGATCGCACGCTCCATGCGCACCAGACCGATCCGGTACTGGTTCTCGAGGAGCTCGCCCACCGCCCGGACGCGACGGTTGCCGAGGTGGTCGATGTCGTCGATGTTGCCGTGGCCGTTCTTGAGATCGACCAGGACGCGAACGGCCTCGAGGACGTCCCGCTTGGTGAGGACTGGGGTGTCGAGGGCCTCGCGCTCCTCCTCCGGGAGACGGTCGTGGAGCCGGTAGTTCAGCTTGAGCCGGCCCACCCGCGAGAGGTCGTACCGCTCGGAGTTGAAGAAGAGGTTGAGGAAGAGGTTCGTCGCGGTCTCGGGGGTCGGCGGATCGCCGGGCCGGAGGCGCTTGTAGATCTCCATGATCGCCTCCTCGGGCGAGGAGACCTTGTCGAGCATCAGCGTGTTGCGCAGGTGCGGGCCGACGTTCAGGTTGTCGATGAAGAGAACCTTGAACTCGTTGACGCCGCGGGCCCGGAGCTCCTCCACCGCCTCGGAGCTGACCTGGTCGTTGACCTCGAGGAGGACCTCGCCGGTGCTCTCGTCCACGACGTCGTGGGCGGCGACCTTGGTCCAGAGCTCGTCCGGATCGAGGGGCAGCCGGTCGATCCCTGCAGCCTCGATCTTCTTGATCGCGCCGGAGGTGAACTTCCGGTTCTTCTTGACGATCACCTCACCCGTCTTCGGGTTGACGATGTCGTGGGTCGCGCGCTGGCCCTTGAGGAGCTCGAGCTCCACCGACTTGCTGAACTCGTCCTTCTTGGAGCCGAGGAAGATCGTCTCGGTGTCGTAGAAGTAGTTGAGCATCTCCTCGGCGGTGCCATTCCACTCGATCGGCTTGCGCTTCGCCGTGTCGGGGACGCCGCCGAGCGCGCGCAGGAGGACCGTCACCGGCAGCTTCCGGCGGCGATCGATGCGCACGTAGAGGATGTCCTTGTGGTCGAACTCGAAGTCGAGCCACGAGCCGCGGTACGGGATGATCCGCGCGTTGTAGAGCAGCTTCCCCGAGGAGTGGCTCTTGCCCTTGTCGTGGTCGAAGAAGGCGCCCGGCGAACGGTGGAGCTGGCTCACCACCACGCGCTCGGTCCCGTTGATGATGAACGTACCGTTCACCGTCATCAGCGGGATCTCGCCGAAGTAGACCTCCTGCTCCTTCACGTCGCGGATCGACTGCGCGCCGGTGGTCTCGTCCTTGTCCCAGACAACCAGACGGACGACGACCTTGATCGGAGCCGAGTACGTCATGCCACGCTGGTGGCACTCGTCGACGTCGTACTTCGCCTTCTCGAGATGATACGAGACGAACTCGAGGGAGCTGGTCTCGTTGAAATCCTTGATGGGGAAAACCGACTTGAAGACGCCCTGAAGCCCAGTATCCTCCCGCTTTTCCGCGGGCACGTCGACCTGTAGGAACTGGTCGTAGGATTGCTTCTGGATGTCGATCAGGTTGGGGATGTCGATGATCTTCTGGATCTTCGCAAAGCTCTTGCGAATCCGGAAGTTGTTCTGGATCGTCGGCGCCATCTAGCGGTCGCTCCCCTTGACAGGCTGGGTTCTCCGCCGCGCCCACATCATCGGGACGACGAGCCACGGCGGCTCAAACTCGAACGGCGCTGGCGGAAGCGGGATCCCCGCTACCGCCAGCGCTTCATGCGTACTTCCGGATCCTGCTGGCGGAAACCGGAATTACTTGATCTCCACGGTCGCGCCGGCGGCCGTGAGGATCTCCTTCATCTTGGCGGCCTCTTCCTTGTTCACGCCTTCCTTGACGGTCTTGGGCGCGGCCTCGACGAGATCCTTGGCCTCCTTGAGGCCCAGGCCGGTGATCGTACGGATCTCCTTGATCACGTTGATCTTCTTGTCGCCGGCGTTGGCGAGGATGACGGTGAACTCCGTCTGCTCCTCGGCGGGGGCCGCAGCGGCGCCGCCAGCGGCGGGCATCGCCATCATCGCGGGAGCAGCGGCGGAGACGCCCCACTTCTCCTCGAGGGTCTTGACGAGCTCGGCGGCCTCCATGACGGTGAGGCTCGAGAGCTGCTCAACGATCGCGTTCAGATCTGCCATTTCTTCATCCTTCACTGCGGGGCCTGGGCGCCAACACGGGCTGCAACCGGCCCCCTGAGATAGTTTCGAACCAGACGACTAGGAAGCCTTCTCGAGCTGCTCCTTGCGCGCACCGACCGCGCGAGCCAACTGCTGACCCGGCGTGGCGATGAGGCGTGCGAGCTTGCTCGCGGGGGCGTTGATCATTCCGACCAGCATGCCCCTCAGCTCGTTGATGCCCGGCATCTTGGCGAGCGCCTCGATACCCTTGCCGTCGATCTTCTTACCTTCGACGACAGCCATCTTGAGCTTGAACTTCTCTTCCTTCCCCTTGGCGAACTCGGCGATCACCTTTGCAGGCGTTACCGGGTCGGCGCCCAGGATCAGGACGACAGGTCCCTTGAAGCCGTCAGCGATCTTCTCGACGCTGGTGCCCTGCGCAGCGCGCTTGGCGAGCGTGTTCTTGACGACCTTGTACTCGACCTGGCTCTCCCGACACTTCTTGCGAATGTCGGTCACCGTCGCCACGTCGATGCCGCTGAACTCCGCGATGATCGCGATGCTCGCGTCCTTCATCTTGCCGTGGAGCTCGGCGATCTGCTGCTCCTTAATTGCACGTTCCACTTGACCTTCACCTCCTTCCACGAACGGATTCCTGGCCAAGTGGCAGCGGAGCAGGCAAAAACTTCCGGACGCCGACTTTCGTGCGGCGCCTCCGCCCGTCTCGGCAGGCATCGGGCCAATAAAAGCGCCCGAAGCTTAGGTCCGCGATCGCCTCAACCGCGCCGCCCGCCCCTGCAGGAGCGATTCGCACGGGCACGGGATGAGGGCTCTCTCGGACGCCTGCTGTCTTTGACCAGCAAAGTTGCGGCGCGGTCTCTATCCGCGCCGCCCCAAAATTGCAAGTGTGATCTGCTGGGGCTAGCCCTTGAACGCGGCGGAGACGGCCACCGGGTCCAGCTTCACCGCCGGTCCCATCGTGGACGACAGCGAGGCCCCGCGGAAGTAGACGCCCTTCGCGGTGGACGGCTTGAGCCGCATGATCGTCGCGATCAGCTCGCTCACGTTGGCGGCGATCGAGGTGGCGTCCATCGAGATCTTGCCGACGGGGGCGTGGATGATACCCGCCTTCTCGACGCGGAACTCGATCTTACCGGCCTTCGCCTCGCGCACCGCGCGGGTCACGTCGACAGTCACCGTGCCCACCTTCGGGTTCGGCATCAGGCCGCGGGGACCGAGGACCCGACCGAGCTTACCGACGACGCCCATCATGTCGGGGGTCGCGATGGCGGTGTCGAAGTCGAGGAAGCCCTCCTCGATCCGCTTCGCGAGGTCGTCGGAGCCGACGATGTCCGCACCGGCGGCCTCTGCCTCGCGGGCCTTCTCGCCCTTGGCGAAGACGGCGACCTTCACGGTCTTGCCGGTGCCGTGGGGGAGGACCACCGCGCCACGGACCATCTGATCCGCGTGGCGGGGATCGACGCCGAGGTTGATCGCGATGTCGACGGACTCGTCGAACTTCGCGACCTTGAGCTCCTTCACCAGAGCCACGGCCTCGTCGATCGTGTAGCGCTTGCTGCGGTCGACCTTCTCGGCGACCTTGCGGAACTTCTTTCCCTGCTGAGCCATGTTCGCAATCTTTCGCAGCGAACCGCAGGACCCTGCTCTTCCAGGGCCCGGACGCGGTCCGAAAGAGGTCAGTCGACGATCTCGATGCCCGCCGAGCGCGCGGTACCCGCGAGGCTCTTCATGCATGCCTCGATCGAGCCGGCGTTGGTGTCCTGGATCTTCATCTTCGCGATCTCCTCGAGCTTGGCGCGGGAGACCTGACCGACCTTCTCCTTGCCGGGACGATGAGAGCCGGAGCCCTTCTTCTTCTCGGTGTGGAGGCCGGCGGCCTTCTTGAGGAGGGCGGAAGCCGGAGGGGTCTTGAGGATGAAGCTGAACGAGCGATCGGCGTAGATCGTGATCACGACGGGGATCATCATCCCGTCCTTGATCATCGGCTGGGTCGCTGCGTTGAACTCCTTGCAGAAGCCCATGATGTTGACGCCGTGCTGACCGAGCGCGGGGCCGACCGGCGGGGCGGGGTTCGCCTTGCCGGCAGGGATCTGGAGCTTTACCTGCCCCGTGACCTTCTTTGCCATTGCGTGACTCCGTGGTTCGAGCGGCCGCCGGCTTCATCCGCCGCCGGCCTCCCACCTGGGTGAGGTTGTTACTGGGTTGCTACTGGGACTTCTCGACCTGCATGAAGTCGAGCTCGACCGGGGTGGCCCGGCCAAAGATCGAGACCAGGACGCGGAGGCGGCCCTTTTCGGCGTTGACCTCCTCGACCGATCCATTGAATCCGGAGAAGGGTCCGTCCGTGACGCGGATCGAATCACCCGTCTCGAACTGGACTTTGGGCTTGGGCTTGAGGGTCCCCTCGGAGATCTGGGAGGTCAGTCGCTCGACCTCCCCACGGGAGATCGCCGGGACGTCCTCTGGCGTCTTTCCGCCTCCGACGAAGCCGGTCACCTTGGGCGTGCTCTTCACCAGGTGCCAGCTCGCCGCCCCCATCTCCATCTCGACGAGGATGTAGCCCGGGAAGAACTTGCGCTTGGAAGTGCGCTTCTCCCCCTTCACCATCTCCACGACCTGCTCGGTCGGGATCAGGATCTCGCCGAACTGCTCCTCGAGCTTGAACTGACGGATCCGCTCCTCGATGGATTTGCGAACCTTGTTCTCGAAGCCCGAGTAGGTGTGGACTACGTAGTACTTTTTGGCCATGGCGCTCTTTCGGCGCGGGGGCCACCCGCGAGGAGCTTACGCGAAGAGGCCCTGCGCCCAGTGAATCCCCGACGGGATCCAGTCGGTCATCACCTTCGCCGAGACGGCGTCCATCACGCCGAGCAGGCACGCGGCCACGAGGGTGACGATCACCACCGCGCCGGTCGCCGCCCGAATCTCGGGGAAGGTCGGCCAGGTGACCCTGCGGAGCTCACCGGCGATGTCCTGGCCAGCGCCCTGCGCCTTCGGATTGAGCCAGAGGGCGATCGCGCCCGCCGCGGCGACCACGATGCCGATCAACCACGAGAGGGCGACGCCACCGAAGAGCTCGGCATTGCCGACGCCCAGCGCGGAGAGAGCCGCGTCACCGATACGGTGGAAGACGTAGGATGCGCTGGTGCCGATGACGATGAAACCGATGGCGAGGAGCCGCTGGTTGCTCATTTGGATCCTGGTCCTAGATGCTCCGTCTAGGCGGGAAAGGTTTGGCACGCCAGGAGGGATTCGAACCCCCAACCCGCGGTTTTGGAGACCGCTGCTCTACCGTTGGAGCTACTGGCGTACTGGAGCTTACTTCGTTTCCTTGTGCTCGGTGTGCGTGCGGCACCGCGGGCAGAACTTGCTGAGGACCAGCTTGTCCGTCTGCTTCCGCTTGTTCTTGTCCGTGGTGTAGTTCCGCTCCTTGCAGACCGTACACTCGAGCGTGATGATCGTCCGGTTACCCATGACTCGTCCTTCCCTCGCCGAGGGGCCACTGCCGGCCCGTATTATCGGAGGGCTCGGATGAAGCCGCCCGGAAACCCGCATGGGGCCCCGGGCGGTTGGAACAACATCGTGCCCCCTCAGCGCATTCGCGCCGCAGGGCGCTATTTCGTTATTCGATGACCTCGGCCACGACGCCGGCGCCGACCGTCCGACCACCCTCTCGGATGGCGAAGCGGAGCTCCTTCTCCATCGCGATCGGGGTGAGCAGCTCGACCGTCACGCCGATGTTGTCACCGGGCATGACCATCTCCGTCCCCTCGGGCAGGGTCACCGCGCCGGTGACGTCCGTGGTCCGGAAGTAGAACTGCGGCTTGTAGCCCTTGAAGAACGGCGTGTGACGACCGCCTTCCTCCTTGGTCAGCACGTAGATCTCCGCCTTGAACTTCTTGTGCGGCGTGATCGAGCCGGGCTTCGCCATGACCTGGCCGCGCTCCACGTCCTCGCGCTTCAGGCCGCGGACCAGGGCGCCGATGTTGTCGCCCGCCATGCCCTCGTCGAGGAGCTTGCGGAACATCTCGACGCCGGTGACCACGGTCTTCTGCGTGGGGCGAAGGCCGACGATCTCGACCTCCTCGCCGACCTTGACCCGGCCGCGCTCGACGCGACCCGTGACCACGGTTCCACGACCCGAGATCGAGAACACGTCCTCGACCGGCATCAGGAAGGGCTTGTCGATCTGACGCTCGGGCTGCGGGATGTAGGAGTCGACCTCGGACATGAGCTGGAGGATCGCCTTCTCGCCGAGCTCGCCCGAGTCACCCTCGAGGCCCTTGAGCGCCGAGCCCTTGACGATCGGGGTCTTGTCACCGGGGAAGTCGTACTCGGTGAGGAGGTCGCGGACCTCCATCTCGACCAGCTCGAGGAGCTCGGGGTCGTCCACCATGTCGCACTTGTTGAGGAAGACGACGATGTAGGGGACGCCGACCTGGCGGGCGAGGAGGATGTGCTCGCGAGTCTGGGGCATCGGGCCGTCAGCAGCCGAAACCACGAGGATCGCGCCGTCCATCTGCGCCGCGCCCGTGATCATGTTCTTCACGTAGTCGGCGTGGCCCGGGCAGTCCACGTGGGCGTAGTGGCGGTTCTCGGTCTCGTACTCGACGTGCGAGGTGGAGATCGTGATGCCGCGCTCGCGCTCCTCGGGAGCCTTGTCGATCGAACCGTAGTCCATCGCCTGGGCGAAGCCCTTGGTCGAGAGAACCTTGGTGATCGCAGCGGTCAGCGTCGTCTTGCCGTGATCGACGTGCCCGATGGTGCCGATGTTCGCGTGCGGCTTCTTGCGCTCGAACTTTTCCTTGGACATCTGCCGCCTCCATTCCGATTGCTTGCGGAGAAATTGGGGCCCTCGACCGGGATTGAACCGGTGACCTCGTCCTTACCAAGGACGCGCTCTACCGACTGAGCTACGAGGGCATCAGGTGAAGATTGGAGCGGGAAACGGGACTCGAACCCGCGACCCTCAGCTTGGAAGGCTGACGCTCTACCAACTGAGCTATTCCCGCATATGTCGTGCTGCGTTCTGCGGATACTGCTTGAAAACTTTGGTGGAGGGGGAAGGATTCGAACCTTCGTAGGCTGTTGCCGGCAGATTTACAGTCTGCTCCCTTTGGCCGCTTGGGTACCCCTCCATGGAGTCCCGATTCGATTTTCGATGGAGCTGGCGGCGGGGATCGAACCCGCGACCTGCCGCTTACAAGGCGGCTGCTCTACCAACTGAGCTACACCAGCGCGGCTCGGCGAACCCCGCCAACAGCGCTACCATCTTCTGCCGTTACGCGGGGTTGCCCACGAACAGCGTGCGGTGGGGCTTGTAAAGGGAACGGCAGATCCAAGTCAAGAGAGAAAAGTGTCCCAAACCGCTCGATCCCGTCCGTAGGGATCAAGCCCCGGCCGCGCGGCGCTGCCGTGCGACCTCGTACAGCAGAATCGACGCGGCGGAAGAGGCGGAGAGGCTGCTCGCGCCCTTGCCGCCCATCGGGATCGTCACCAGGCGATCGCAGCGCTGGCGCGTGAGGGGGCGCATCCCCTTGCCCTCGCTCCCGATGACCAGGCAGACGGGTCCGCGAAGGTCCACGCGGTCGCAGGGCTCGGCGTCGAGGTCGGCTCCGATGATCCAGACGCCGGCCTCCTTGAGCTCGTCGAGGGTGCGCGCCAGGTTGGTCGCCCGCGCCACGGGCAGGTGGGCGGATGCCCCTGCGCTCGCCTTGATCGCCGCCGGCGTCAAGCCGACTGCGCGATCCTTTGGAATGATCACGCCGTGGCCGCCCAGCGCGTGTGCGGCGCGAAGGGCGGTACCCAGGTGGACCGGATCCTGGACCTGGTCGAGGGCCACCAGCAGCGGAACCTCGCCGCGCCCGTGGGCCAGCGCCAACAGGTCCTCGGGCTCCGCGTACCGGACCTCCTGGACCTCGGCCACGATCCCCTGGTGGACCTCGCCCTCGGCGAGGCGGGCCACGCGCTCACGCGGGAGCTGCTCGACCCGCACGCCCGCGTTACGGGCGAGCTCGTAGATCCGATCGAGGTCGTGGACCCGTGCGCCCTGGGCGACGAAGATGCACTCGATCGAGCCGGGCTGCGCGAGCAGCAGCTCGATCACCGGATTGACGCCGTGTACGAAGGCCATCAGTCGACGACGACCGCTACGGAGACCTGCTCGGTGGTCCGCATGCAGGCTTCGGCCACGCAGACGAAGAACGTGAGGTCGGCGTCGATGGCGCCCTTCCCCGCTTCGTCCTTGGCGGCGAAGGGGATCTCGAAGACCGGACCCTCCTTCTCCACCCGGGCGCTGTCCTCGTAGGCGAGCTCCGTCTTCGGGAGGGTCACCGGACCGGAGGCCTCGAGGGTGGCGCGGAAGGGCGTCTCGGCCTTGACTCGGGCGCCGTCCACGGGGCGGATCGCGAGCTGCAGCGTCCCGTTCTGGCCCTGCTTCACTTCGATCGGCGCGGCGCTGGTCTCGACGCGGTAGAGGGTCTTGGGATCGGGCGGCTCCGAGGGGGCCGCCGCCTTGTCCTTGCAGCCGGCGAGGAGCGCGGCGAGAGCGAGGGAGCAGGCCAGGAGCGTGGGGGTTCGATTGAATCGCATGGGACCGGGATACTAACGAATCGTGACCGCCCGCGCGACGTTCGCTTTCTGGCGCGCCCGAGCTACCGGGCCTTGCGCCCCTTCCGCGCCCCCTCGCCTCCCAGCTCCTCGGCCCGCGGCGGCTGGGGTAGCGGCGGATGGGCTCGCTTCTCGGCCCGGCCCAGGCGGACCAGGCGGGCGGCGTGCTCGACGATGGGCGTGGCGAGGTCGAGGCCCGTGGCGTCCTCGAGATCCTTGAGGCCCGGCGAGCTGTGGACCTCGAAGACCTCCGCCCTCCCCTCGTGATCGAGCATGTCCACGGCGGCCAGCTCGAGATCCATGAGGCGGGCAGCGCGGACCGCCGTCTGCACGAAGTGCGAGGGGAGCTTCACGGGCTCGAACTTCGCCCCCTTGCCCAGGGTGCGACGCATCCGCCCGACCTTGGGGATTCGCCGGACGGCACAGACGACGCGCCCTCCCACCACCAGCGCGCGGAGGTCCTTGTCCTTCGCGTCCTGGACGTACTGCTGCACCACGAGGTTCTGGCCCAGGCCGAGGATCGCCTCGAGGGCCGCCTCCAGCGAGTGCATGGTCTCGCAGACCATCACGCCCTGGCGCTCGCCGCCCTGGAGGAGCTTGACCAGGACGGGCACTCCGCCCACCAGCGGGACCATCTCCTTGATGGCGCGGGGATCGCGGGCCATCAGCGTGGGCGGCACGCAGATGCCGTTTCCGGCGAGGAGCTGGAGCGAGCGCATCTTGTTGCGGCTCCGGGCGATCGACTCGGCGTCGTTCAGCAGCACCGCGCCGGTGAGCGCGAGGTGGTTCACCACGGCGAGGCCGAACGGCGCGATCGACTGCGCGATCCGCGGGATCACCACGTCCGCCGCGGGGACTGGCTTGCGGCGGTAGTAGAGATGCGGGCGCTTTCCGTCGAGGTGCATCTCGCAGTCGACCGGATCGAGGACACGCACCGTGATCCCGCTGGCGCGCGCCGCTTCCACGAGGCGCCTCGTGGAGTAGATCGAGGCGGATCGGGAGAGGATCAGCAGGCGGATCGGCGACGCGCGGCGCATCTCCGTCGTCTACCACGTCCGGAGCTCAGTCGCCGGCGGGAGCATTGCTCGGGATTCGAGGCGATTCGGGCGGCCCGGGCTCCGGGGCCGTCGGGACGCCGGCCTTCGGTGGCGTCGGCTCCGCCGGAGTCGCTTCCGTCGGCTGGCCCGAGACGCGCTTGCGGGCGCGCTGCTGCGCGGGAGTCGCGATCTGCTTCTCCCAGATCACGTCGACGCCTCCGGCGGCCGCGTCCCCGATCCGCGACTGGATGCCGATGGTCCGCGAGAGCTCGTACTGCGCCCGGAGCTCGTTCGTGTTCTCCCCTGGCTCGGGGAGGAAGGTCCGCACGTAGCCGAGGTAGAGGTTCCGAGCCACGTAGGAACCTGCCTCGACCTGGGTCTGGGTCCCGCCCGTCTCCAGGGTGAGGACCTGCAGCGGGATTCGCGGCCCGAGGGCTTGCCTCACCTTCGTCGTGAGCAGCGTGCTGAGCGCCGAGGCCGCAGCGCCTGGGACCTGTGTCTCCTGGGGCTCGACCGGGATCTCGAACTGTGTGGTCAGCCTTCCCGGGAGCTGGCTCCTTCCCGAGAGGATCAGCATGACCACCTGGCTCTCGGTCATCGGCGGCTCGGATCGGAGGCGAATCGTCGGGTCCTTGGCCGTGCCGCTCACGTCGCCCCAGGCGACGGCTTCGTGTGCGTCGTAGCGCCCCGTGACGTCCAGGTGGGGATCGTCCACTGGGCCATCGAGCCAGCGCACAATCGCGTGCTCGACCACGAACGGCCGTCCAAGGACGCGAAGCGAGCCCGCGAGGGTCCTGGCGGTCCCCGTGGCGACGATCGAGCCGTCCGGGAGGCGGCGGAAGGTCACGTCGGCCTCCGCCTCGAGGAAGACATCGGCGCTCGCGACCGTGACGCGGGTGGGCGTTCGGACCCGAAGCTCCGCAGGAAAGGCGAGGTTCCTCTCGGAAGCGGCGAGCTGCCTCGCGCGGCGGCTCGCTTCCGGGCCGGAGACGATCACCACGTCGGGATCCCGGCCGACGACCTGCAGGTCGGCACCCGTCTGCTCGGGGAGCTCGATCTTCACCGACGACGCGTCGAAGGTACCCGCGAAGCCGGTCCGGGGATCGAGGACGCCGGAGAGCCGGCCGGAGCCCGAGATGCGTGCAGCGGTGCCTGCGGCTCCTCCCACCGGCAGGGCATCGGCGCGGAGCTCGAGCTCGACGGGCTCCGGCGGCGCTGCTGCCCGGAAGCCGATCGATCGCGCCGCGGACTCGACGAGGGCCTCGAAGGGACGGCCGCCGGGGCCGCCGATGCTGCCGATCGCAGAGAGGCTCCCCCGCCGCCCTCGGGCGTCCAGGCGGGAGAGCTCGATCCGCTCGGGATCGAAGCGCACCTCCGCCGCGATCCGATCGTAGACGATGCCGCCCGGGAGCTCGAACGAGCCATCCTCGACGGTGAGCGCGCCTTCCGGACGAAGGCTCGGGAACGGGGCCTCCGCGCTGGCGTGGAGCGAGAGGATCCCGCCGGAGCGGAAGGCGCCGAGAGCGCTCGCGAGGGGCTCGAGAGAGAGGGCGCTCGCCTCCACCTGCATTCTCGACGCGATCCCTTGCAGCGAGCCCGGGCCGTGGACGACGAGGCCGTAAGGAGACCATCCCGGCCCCAGGTGAAAGCTCGCGTCGAGGGTTCCGGCGGCGGCGTCGATGACGTCGAGGCGCGTGTCGAGCTCGCCACCCGACACGTCGATCGCGAGCTCGCCGTCGCCGATGGCCGTCCCGTTCCAGACGACGCCCTCCGCGGCGAAGGCCGCCCGTCCCTCGACGCGCTCGAGGGTGCCGGCGAAGTTCGCACTGCCAGTGATCGTTCCGGACACACGCTTCATCTCGCCGCTGATCGCCACGCGCTCCCCGCCGGGGAGGGAGCTCGAGCGTTCGGAGCGGGGCGTCGCGGTCGCGACGTCGATCTTGCCGAGGTCGAGGGCCAGCTCGACGGGGGCCGTTGGCGGGAGGCGCCGCTCGAGCAATTCGCCTGGCGACGCTCCCACGTGGAGGGAGAGGCGTATCGGACCGCTACCGGTCGCCTCCCCCGGGGCCGCCGGGTCGAGCGACGCGCGGACGTCG
Organism: Vulgatibacter incomptus; assembly: GCF_001263175.1. Lineage (GTDB taxonomy): Bacteria > Myxococcota > Myxococcia > Myxococcales > Vulgatibacteraceae > Vulgatibacter > Vulgatibacter incomptus. Next base: position 2,466,911 of record NZ_CP012332.1, read on the forward strand.
AGCCGCGTGTCCCGATGGCCCAGCCGGATCGTCGCCTCGGCCCACAGCGCCGCTGCCGGCCCCAGGGGCCCCCTCGAAAAGCGAGATCGACGCTGCCAGAGGGATCGTCGAGAGGGCCGTGGAGATCGAGCCTGGCGGACGCGGCTCCCTCCAGCTCCGGGAGACCGAGCATCGGCCCGAGCATGGCGAGGTCGATCCCCCTGCCCTCGCCGCTGATGCGGAAGCGCTCGGACCGAAGCATCGCCCGTGCCTCCTCGCCGGCTGCGCGCCTCAGGCGGCGCAGATCGACCGGCGCCGCGGCGGACAGCTCCAGGAGCTCACCCGAGCGTCCGCGGACGTTCACGTCCAGCTCGGCGAAGCCGTCGCGAGAAGCGGCGTGAAACCAGGCGTCCAGCGGGGCGTGCTCGACGCCGATGGGGATCCGGAGGCGGGTCAATCTGCCGTCCACCCCGAGGCCGGGCGCGTCGAGGGTGCCGCTGGCACGAACACGCAGACGAAGCCGCCCCGCGGGAAGCTTCCATTTCACCAGCGTGGCCAGCGACGCGAGATCGACGGGGCTCGCGACGAGATCGAGCTCGATGGGCGAGGTCCCCGGCGCCTCGGCCAGCGCGACGGGGCCGTCGTACGACGCGCGCACGAGACCGACTCCGCCGATCGCCACCTCGCCCTGCCCTCGTGCCCGGCCCGCCTCGATGGCGAGGTCGCCGCGGGAGATCAGGTCGAGGTCCGCGCCCTGGAAGGCGATCGGCTTCCAAGCGACCCGCAGCTCGCTCCTGCGAAGGACGCCGGTCGCCTGGATCCGCAGCGCGCCCTCGAGGCCCTCGAGGCCCGCCTTCGCCGACTCCACCCGAACCCCGAAATCGCCCTCCTCGCCACGCGAGGCGGAGAGCCCCAACGCCGACGCGCGGAGCCGGCCGCCGTCGAAGTTGCCGCCGAGCGGGATCTCCAGCTCGCCGACGCAGCCGGTCGCGCGAAGCACGGGGAGCCCGTCGGCGCCGAGCCTGCCGTGCAGGGCGAGCGCGAGGGCCTGGGCGTCACCGAGATCGGAGCGGAGCGCGTCGAGGTCGAGGCGAGCGTCCCACTCCGGATTCTCCGGCGGACCCACTGCACGGACCGATGCCCGCCCGGAGCCATCGATGCCGTAGAGACGCCGTCCCACGAGGCGCTCCACCAGGGGTCGAGTGGCCGCGATCCGCCGCAGCTCGACGTCGGCCTGGAGCTCGACATGGGACCGGCTGAGCTCGCCGCGGAGCGCGACCTGGGCGCCGGGGAGCGCGATCTCCGAGGAGGAGACTCGCACGAGCGGACCCGCGACGAGCTCTCCGTCGACGTGGGAGGCCCCGAAGTCCTGGCCGAGCACGCGCCCGGGCTCCAGCCGAGCCACGGTGTGCAACAGGAGCGGACGCAGGCCCCCATCGATCGTTGCGTGGCCCGAGAGAGACGCATCCGGGCCACCCCGGATCCACCGCGAAGGATCGAGGCCGGCGAAGGAGATCCGTGCTGCGAAGTCCGTGTCCGGGAGTCGGAGCGCGCCGAGGATCCGCAAGGCGCCGGCGTCCTGGACGGTGGCTCGTGTGTTGATGAGAACGACTCCTGGTTGATGAGCCACGTCGCCATCGAAGCGGACGTCCCCGGCGAGCGGGACTCCGACCGCGATGGCCTCCTCGACCCCGGCGACGCCATCCACGTGGACCGTCGCATCGAGCCGTCGCATGTCGCCGACGCCCCGCACCCGCAAGCGGGTCGTTCCCAGCTCCACCGAGACCGGCTCCGCGATGAGGATGCCGTGCGCGAAGTCGGCTCCGATCCGGACGTCGAGGGGCGCCGAGACCGGGAGGTGGGCACTGCCGCGGAGCGCGAGCGTGACGTGGGTTCCCACGTCGTTCCACCAGCCGGAGACCTCGACGCCGATCCGGTCCACCAGCGTCTCGGCCATCCCACCGGGGGTGTGCGCGGAGCGAAACGCGGTGTCCTGGAGCTGGAGAGACTCCAAGACGATCGGGATCGGCGGAAGAGGCGGAAGGGGCGGTTCCCCCTTCGCGGGACGCCGCTCATGCGGCTGCGTCGGTCCGAACGCCCGCCCGATCGCCGTGCCACCCTCCGGCGATCCCGCGACCTCCACCAGGCCGCCGACGATCACCAGCTTCTCGACGTGAAGCAAACGGTGGAGCAGGTCACGGACGGCGACCCGGAGCTCGACCGTGTCCGCGGCGATCACCGGGTTCCCTTCCGGATCCTCGATCATCACCCGCTCGATCCGGATGGCCCCGAGGCCCGCGGGCGCGAGTCGGCCGATCCGGACCTCGCCGGCGATGGCCGACGAGATCCGCCTCTCCGCTTCATGGGCGAGGCGCCGCTCTCCCCAGGGCGACACGAGGAAGGCCGCGAACGCGCACACGAGCGCGATCGCCCCGGCCAGCACGAACGCGATCGCCGCCGCGGCGCGCAAAAGCCACCGCATCGCTAGAAGGCCTCGCCGATCGCGAGGAAGACCGCGAACCAGTCGAAGAAGTTGGTCTCGAAGCGGTGCACGTCGTTGACCACCACGAGCGGCCTGCGCAGGAAGCGGTAGCCGACGTCGAGGCGGGCGGGACCGATGGGCGATCGATAGCGGATCCCGACCCCGGCGGCGTATTGGAGGGCCGAGAGGTCGAAGGCCTCGAGGGAGCCGGCGGCCACGTTGGCGGCGTCGACGAAGAACGCGCTCGTCAAGTTCTCGGCGAAGAACCAGCGCAGCTCCGCCGTGGCCAAGACGCTCGAGTTTCCGCCCAGCGGAATGAAGATCGTCGTGGTCTTCCCGTTGCCGTTCTTCACCTCCACGGCCTCCTGGGGCGCGAGCCTCCCGGCTCCGAGCCCGCGAAAGGCGTTGGAGCCACCGCCGAAGAAGCGGATCACGATCGGCGAGCATCGAAAGCTCTGCGAGAAGCTGTCGTCCGGCGACTGGGTGCAGCCCTCTGGAGTGGAGAGCGGCTGCAAGTAACCGAGCTCGAGGCGGGTGGCGAAGATCAGATTCGGGAAGATGGGCGCGTACCAGCGCGCCTCCGGGGCGATCCGTATCCAATCGAAGCTCCCGCCCAGCGGGCCGCCTCCCTCCTGCAGGTCGAGCGACGCGTACCAGCCGGACGTCGGCTCCAGCGGGCTGTTGCGGCGATCGGCGACGAGGCGCTGCTCGAGGTACGAGAAGGTACAGCCGTCGGGGCAGTCGACGAGAGGCGTCAGGGTCCTCGCCTCGGTCCGGGCGAGCTGCTCCTGATCGAAGACCTGGACGTTGAAGAAGCGCTCGAGGCTGTAACTGGGCGTGATGTACAGCCACCGGCGCACCCGGATCGGAGTCCCGATCCGCGCGACCAGCGACTGCGACGTATACGACTGGGTGAGCTGACGCTCGTAGCCGAAGCGCAGGGCGAGATCGGTCCGGGGGCCGATGAGATCGGGCTGGGTGAGCTCCGCGATGGAGCGCCCGGCGAAGCCCGACGCGTGCTCGGCGAAGAGAAAGCGGTACGCGATGTCGTTGCGCAGATTCAGCCGCTGGAGGCCGCCGAAGATGCTCAAGTGGGTGAAGTCCAGCAGGCCGCGGACCTGCTGGAAGCCCTGCTCGATCCCGACCCCTGCGCCGGCGCGGATCCGCATGGCGTCGGCCTCGCTCACCACCAGCCTCGCCGGGATCCGAGCCGTCTCCGGATCCGGGACGCCGCCGACCGCCACGCTCGACGAGAAGGCGCCGAGGGCGAAGACCTCCTGCTCCGCTTCGGAGAGCGTCTCCGGGTCGTAGGGATCGCCCGGCTGCAACACCACCTTCGCCGCCTTCTCGATCTTGCGGGACGGGACGAGCAGATTTCCTTCGACCTCGAGCTCGCCGAAGCGATAGCTCGGTCCGGGCTCGACCTCGATCACCAGGTCCGCGCTGCCCTCTTCGGGAGAGACCTCGGCGCGGCCGCTCACTCTGGCCGTGGCGTAGCTCTGCCCCCGAAGCCGCATCAGGATCTGGTCCTTGAGCGCGTCGTATTCCAGGGCGGTGTAGCGCGCCCCTGCGACCAGGGGCGCGCTGTCGAGGGTCCGCGCGCGGACGGCGTCGGGCAGCTGCTCCATCCCGTCCACCAGCAGCGAGCGGACGATGGTGGGACGCCCCTCCTCTACGTGGAAACGGACGCGGGCCTCGTCGTCCTTCTCGGCGATCACCTCGGCGGAGACCGTCGCCGCCCAGAAGCCCGCCTTCTCGTAGATGTCCCGGATCCGGCCGACGTCCGCGTCGATCACGCCGCGATCGACATAGCGGTTGGAGCCGAAGAAGAGGAAGCGGTTGCTCGCGCGGGTGCCGATCCGCCCCTCGATGAGGCCGGAGGACACCGTCTGGTTGCCCCGGATCTCCACCGAGGTGATCCGGGGGCCGGTGGGCTCGGGAGCCTGGCCCGCCGCATTCGTCGTCGCGCATCCCGCGCCTAGCAGTAGTGCGACGGCGACGAAGCGGGCGGGCGGGCGCATTCCCCCGCAAGCTGCGCACGAAGAGCCCTGGAGGGATCCTCGGCGCCGGTCACGACCTCAGGGCGACTCGCGGAACTCGGCGTCGACGACCTCTTCCTCGTCCTCGCGCTTCTTCTCGCCGCCCTCCGGCGCCTCTTCGGACGGTGCCGCCGCGCGGTAGAGCTCCTCCGCCGCCTTGTGCGTGGCCGTCTCCAGCTCCTTGAGGGCCTCGCGCAGCTCGCCGATCGGGGCCTCCTTCTTCTCGTTCACCTTCTTCACGGCGGTCTCGACCGACTCGCGCGCCCCGGCCGAGAGCTTCGCCTCGTTCTCCCGCACGAGCTTCTCCGCCTGATAGGCGAGCGTATCGGCCTTGTTGCGCTCCTCGATCTTCGCGCGCCGCTCCTTGTCCTCCGACTCGTGGGAGCGGGCGTCGGACACCATCTTGTCCACCTCGTCCTTCTGGAGGCCGGAGGACTGGGTGATCGTGATCTTCTGCTCCTTGGTCGTGGCCTTGTCCTTGGCGCCCACGTGGAGGATGCCGTTCGCGTCGATGTCGAAGGTCACCTCGATCTGGGGCACGCCCCTGGGGGCGGGCGGGAGGCCGTCGAGATGGAATCGGCCGAGGGTGCGGTTGTCCTTCGCCAGCTCGCGCTCGCCCTGAAGGACGTGGATCTCCACCGACGACTGATCGTCGGCGGCGGTGGAGAAGGTCTCGGTGCGCTTCGCCGGGATGGTGGTGTTGCGGTCGATGAGCTTCGTCATCACGCCGCCGAGGGTCTCCACGCCGAGGGAGAGCGGCGTCACGTCGAGGAGCAGCAGATCGCGGACCTCGCCGCCCAGGACGCCCGCCTGCACCGCGGCGCCGACGGCGACCACCTCGTCGGGGTTCACGCTCCGGTTCGGCTCCTTGCCGAAGAAGCGCTTCACGGCCTGCTGCACCATCGGGATCCGGGTGGAGCCGCCCACCAGCACCACCTCGTCGACCTCGTCGGGCTTCAGGCCCGCGTCCTCGAGGCAGTTCCGGACCGGGGCCATGGAGCGATCCACGAGGTCCGAGATCATCCCCTCGAGCCGGGCCCGGGAGAGCTTGATCAGCAGGTGCTTGGGGCCGGTCTGATCGGCGGTGAGGAACGGGAGGTTGACCTCCGTCTCGAGGGTGGAGGAGAGCTCGATCTTCGCCCGCTCGGCGCCCTCCTTCAAGCGCTGGAGGACCATCTTGTCCTTCGAGACGTCGATCCCCGACTCCTTTTTGAACTCCGCGATCAGCCAGTCCATGATCCGCTGATCGATGTTGTCGCCGCCCAGGTGCGTGTCGCCCTTGGACGCGAGGACCTCGACCACGCTCTCGCCCACCTCGAGGATCGAGATGTCGAAGGTGCCGCCGCCGAAGTCGTAGACCGCGACCTTCTCGTTCTTCTTTTTGTCCAGGCCGTAGGCGAGAGCGGCGGCGGTCGGCTCGTTCACGATCCGCTTCACGTCGAGGCCGGCGATCTTGCCGGCGTCCTTGGTGGCCTGGCGCTGGGCGTCGTTGAAGTAGGCGGGCACGGTGATCACCGCGTCCGTCACCGTCTCGCCGAGGTAGGTCTCGGCGGCCCTCTTGAGCTTCATCAGGATCTGGGCGGAGATCTCCGGCGGCGAGATCAGCTTGTCGTCGATGCGGACGCGGGCGTCGCCGTGGGGTCCCTTCTCCACGTGGAAGGGCACGAGGTGCACCTCCTGCTCGACCTCGTCGTACCGCCGCCCCATGAAGCGCTTGATCGAGTAGACCGTGTGCTCCGGGTTGGTGATCGCCTGCCGCTTGGCTACCTGGCCCACCAGGCGCTCGCCCCCTTTGGTGTAGGCCACCACCGAGGGCGTGGTCCGCGAGCCCTCCTCGTTGGTGATCACGGTCGGCTCCCGACCCTCCATCACGGCCACGACCGAGTTGGTCGTCCCGAGGTCGATCCCGATGGTCTTTCCCATGCTCGATCCCTCGCCTGGCTCACGGCGCAGTGCGTAAAAGCGTGCGCAGTTCCTGCCACCCTGCTTTCTCAATCAACGTAGGCATTCCACCTACACCCGAAAGGGGCCTATCGCGCCCAGGCCCCGGATTCCCCTCGGAATTTTCGGTTCTGCCGGTTTGATCCCATAGGTATGGCATGGCTGATGCACCGTAGGTCGCCGAGCGGGCAAATGGCTGGCGCACTGCATCATCCGCTTCACACCTCTCGCGCTGGCCCATCGCCCCGGAACGGAGCCCCCCGGATGAACCCGGCAGCCGCACTCTCCCTCGCCGACTCGAAGGTGGCGGTCCTTCTCAACGCCAACGCCAAGCGCGTCTCCCAGCGGGTGCATCGAGCCCTCTCCCACGTGGTGCCCGAGGACGACCTCTTCTTCTCGCGCTGCACGAGCGAAGCCCGCACCATCGCCCGCACCGTCGTCGATCGGCAGTACCGGACGGTATTCACGGGCGGGGGAGATGGCACCTTCGTCTCCTTCGTCACCGAGATCCTGGACTTCCTCCGCGGCTCGGCGCTCCCCACCCCCCGCTTCGGCGTCCTCAAGCTGGGCACCGGCAACGCCCTCGCCGGCATGGTCGGCGCCACCGCAGGCCAGGGGATCCTGGACGACGTGCTCCGAGCCCGGGCCGGAGAGGTCCCCTGCGTGAAGCGGATCGACCTGATCCAGGCGAACGGTCGCGCCACGCCCTTCGCCGGCGTGGGCCTCGACGCCGCCATCCTCAACGACTACGGCGCCGTGAAGCGCCGCTTCGGCAACGGCCCGCTCAAGAAGCTCGCCTCCGGCGCCCCCGGCTACGCCATCGCGGCCGCCACCCGCACCCTGCCCCACAACCTCGTCAACCGGAAGATGCCCGAGATCGAGGTCGTCAACGGCAACGGCCACGCCGCCCTCCTGGGCCCCGACGGCCGGCCGATTCGCGAGTTCGGCCCCGGCGACGTGCTCTTCCGCGGTCCCGCCCAGGTCTGCGCGGCTTCGACCGTTCCGTTCTACGGCTTCAACTTCAAGATGTTCCCCTTCGCCGGGATGGTGCCGGGCCGCATGCAGCTCCGGATCACCAACGTGAACCCGATGACGATCGTCACCCACCTGGGCTCGATCTGGAAGGGCCGCTTCCGGCACCCGAACATCTCCGACTTCCACGTCGAGGAGTTCATCGTCCGGTCCAACGAGAAGCTCCCGCTGCAGATCGGCGGCGACGCTGAGGGCTACAGCGAGGAGATCCGCTTCGGCCTGGCGCCCAAGCAGGTGGAGCTCGTCGACTACTCGATGTTCAACTGACGTCGGCACGACGTCGCGCGCGAAGGGCCGGGGGAATCTCCCTCGGCCCTTTTTCGTGCGTGCGGACCGTCGACTACAGCAGGTTCGCGGCGAGCTCCGCGAGCGGGCTCCGCTCGCCCTTGCTCAGGGTGACGTGGCCCGCGATCTTCTCGCCCTTGAAGCGGTTGACCACGTGGATCAGCCCGTTGTTCGTCGAGTCCACGTAGGGATTGTCGATCTGGTACGGGTCGCCCGTGAGGACGATCTTCGTCCCCTCGCCCGAGCGTGTGACGATCGTCTTCACCTCGTGTGGCGTGAGGTTCTGGGCCTCGTCCACGATGATGAACTGGCCCGGGATCGAGCGGCCGCGGATGTAGGTCAGCGGCTCGATCGAGAGGATCCCCAGGTCGATGAGCTCGTGGTAGCCGCGGCCGGCCTTCTTCTCCGCCCGGCTCAGATTCATCAGGAACTCGACGTTGTCGAAGATCGGCTGCATCCAGGGGTTGAGCTTCTCCTCGACGCTACCCGGCAGATAGCCGATGTCGCGGCCCAGCGGGAAGACGGGCCGGCTCACCAGGAGCTTGTGGTAGACGCCCTCCTCCATCGTCTTCGAGAGCCCGGCGGCGATGGCGAGGAGCGTCTTGCCCGTGCCGGCCTTGCCCACCAGCGTCACGAGCTTGATGTCGTCGTTGAGCAGGAGGTCGATGGCGAAGCTCTGCTCCTTGTTGCGCGGGCGGATCCCCCAGACGCCCTCCTTCTGCACCTTCAGCACCGGCACCACGCGGCGCTTCTCCGCCGCCCAGCGCCCCACGGCCGAGCGGCTCGGCTGCGCCTCGTCCCGTAGCACGACGAACTCGTTGGGAGGGCGAGCCGGCTCGTCGGGCTCCCCATCTGGGAGCGCCGCCTCCCCCTGGGCATAGAAGGCGTCGAGGAGCGGCGGTGGGATCTGGACCTCGGTGACGCCCGAGTAGACCTCCTCGATCTCCACCTTCTCCGCGTCGAAGTCCTCCGCGGTCAGGCCAAGGGCATCGGCGCGGATCCGGAGGTTCGCGTCCTTGGTCACGAAGACCGTGGGCCGCTCCGGCTCCCTCTCCCGAAGGTCCAGGGCCACCGAGAGGATCCGGTTGTCCATCACCGAGCCGTCGGCGATCTCGTGGCCCGGGACCCGCTGCGAGAAGAGCACCCGCAGCGTGCCGCCGTTCTCGAGGGGCACGCCCTCGCCGAGGTTGCCGGCGACGCGGAACTGGTCGAGCTTCCGCGCGATCTGGCGGGCGTTGCGCCCGAGCTCGGAGAGGTCGCGCTTGAACTGGTCGATCTCCTCGATCACGTAGATCGGCACCACCACGTGGTTGTCGCCGAACGCGAGGAGCGAGCGCGGGTCGTGCAGCAGGACGTTGGTGTCGAGGACGAAGTTCTTCTGCATGCGCCGCCTTGGGTTCCCTTGGGTGACCGAGCCGACCGCCTTGCTTCGGGTGGGATCGTAACGCAGGTGCTCCCGCCGCGCGCCTCGAATCGCGCGGCGAAAGACGGGGCCCGCGAAGGCGCGAAAAATTGCGCGGATTCTCGTTGACACCCGAGGGGTCCTACCGTAGAACGCCCTCACCTTGTCGCGGGGTGGAGCAGCCAGGTAGCTCGTCGGGCTCATAACCCGAAGGTCCCAGGTTCAAATCCTGGCCCCGCAACCAACCAAAAGCGCCGGCTCAGATATCTGAGCCGGCGCTTTTTTTTGCCCATCGTAGGCCCCATCGATCCGTCTTCGACTCGGCCAGGTTCTCTCCGAGGTTCGGAGAAGACCGTCGGAAGACGATGTGACGGTCTGGGGCTGCGTTTCGATTGGAACGCAAACCATTGAAATTTCGGCTGATTTGGATCCCTGAATGGGCGATTTCGCCGATTGATGGCGGAATCGCGCGCGGCTAGTCTCCCAGCGAACGAAGGGGGGCTGAATCATGTCGAGCTTCGCGGCTTCATCCAGCCGTTTGATCCGGAGGCACGGGAGGTCCGTGCCCATCGCGGCGGCGGTCGCCGCGATCGCCGTGGCGGCCATCTTTGCCTCGGGGTGTGGGACGTCCGACAAGCTCGTGAGGGTCTACGATACGGCCCGGGCCTCCCCTGAGCAGCTGCAGGCCAGCCGCGATCGCGCAGACCTGCTCGCGCTCACCTGGAGCCTGACGGACGGCGCAAGGCCCACCGCCTTGACCGTGGAGAGGGACGGGGCCGAGTTGGCGACCCTGCCGGGCGACGCGACCGCATTCGAGGACGAGAGCGCGGAGCCAGGCGCGTGGGAGGCGCCCACGGACCTTCGTGCAGAGGCACAGCCGAACGCCATCCGGCTGAGCTGGAGCGCATCCGCCCGGCGGGACGGAAGGGAATACGCCTATCGAGTCCTGGCGACCTACGACGATGACGTAAAGCTGGCCTCGAACGAAGCGAAGGGCTTGCGCACCGCTCCGGCCGAAGGCGGATACCGGGTGTGCCGCGACGGCGACTCGATCGCGGAGACCACGACCCTGACCTTCGACGACGCCAGCTCGACACCGGGACGATTCGGCGAGGCGGAGCTCTCCGCCAGAGGAGACGCGGATGCGGTCCGCCTTCGCTGGAAGGCGCCGTCCTCGATCCCGGGCTTTCGGCATTCCTTCGTGGTCCGCGCCTTCACGGCCTTTGGGGAGGGACCGGACTCCGAGGCGGCGTCCGCTTCCCGTCCCGCCCCTGTCGCGGCAGGCTTCGAGATCACCCGGGACGGAGGGACGATTGCGACGCTGCCAGCCGCGGCTATCTCGTTCGACGACGCCGGAGCAGCAGCGGGCTCCGCCGGAGCGCCTCTTCTGACCTTGGACGGGCGGGAGGATGCGGTTGCGCTCGGCTGGACCCTCCCTGCCACCCACGGCGGCTCCACCCACGCCTACGCACTGCTGGCCTCGGGAGAGGGGCAGACGCTCCCTGTAGCGTCCGTCGAGGCGTCGCGAGCAGCGCCCTCGGTGACGGGATTCCGCGTCGAGCGCGACGGCCTTGAGCTGGCCGTGCTCCCGCCGGAAGCGAGGTTCGTGGTCGATTCCAACGCGGAAGCGGGATGGCTCGGCATGCCCTCGGACGTCACCGCCAGCGACGGTACGGCCGATCCAATCCGAGTCCAGTGGTCCCCGCCGCCGACGTCTTCGGGAACGGTCCACGACTACCGCGTCGTGGCGACAACGAACATCGGCAGGGACGCACGTTCCAACGTCCTCATCGGTGGCCGAAGCGCCCCGACCGTGACCGGCTACGAGCTCCAGCGTGACGGAGACCCCTGGATCCCCGTGGGGACCGAGACCTCCTTCGAGGACGACGACGGGCCTCGTGGGACGATCCAGGTCACCTCCACCCTCGTCTCGGATCGGGTGCTGGGCTTCGTCGAGGTGAGCCTCGATGGACAGCCGAACATCGTGCCGCCGTCTCCGAGTCAATTCCGGGTCCGCGCCCTGACGGCGACCTATGTCGGCCCCGGCTCCGCGCCCGTCTCTGGAATCCGCAAGATCGGCTCGACACTCGAGGTCCAGTGGCAGCGCTCCGCCGGGGATTCCGACGACGACTACGCCGATCTCCCCGACGCTGTCTTCAGCTCTTCCGTCGACTTGGATGCGTCGACCGCCGAGTCGCGGTTCTATCGTGCGCGACTTCTTACGGAAGGCGCCGAGGGTGTCTCCGTGCCGGTCCGGGGCAAAGCCCACGGCTACATCACCGTCTCCGTGGGCTCATCCAACAGTTGCGGGATTCGAACCGACGGGAAGATCGCTTGCTGGGGATGGAAGTACGAAGGCCCATCCGCAATCGTGCCGCCCGCGGACGTCTTCTCGAGCGTCGCTTCCGGGCACCATGGCTGCGGCCTTCGCGCGAGCGACGGCAAAATGCTCTGCTGGGGCGACAACGGTTACGGACAGGCGCCGCCAGGCCCCTCCACCGAGTCCTGGCTGTCCGTGGCCTCGACCTACACCACCACCTGTGGCATCCGCGCCGACGGGGTGCTGGATTGCTTCGGGTTCCCCTATTACCCAAACCTCATCAATCCCCAGGACCGGGAAGGACCCTATCTCTCGGCATCCTTGGGCGAATCGAACCTCTGTGTCGTGGACGTGCTCGGAACCGCCCGATGCTGGGGCGACAACTATTTCCGCCAGAATTCCCCGCCTCCGCTGACCTTTTCCAGCGTGGCCGTCGGAGACAACTTCATCTGCGGACTTCTCCAGGACGGGCGGATGAGCTGCTGGGGCAAGAACTTGAACGGGCAAGCGCCGCCGGGCCCTTCGGCCGAGATCTACTCCGTGGTGGCCTCCGGGGACTCCCACACCTGCGGAATCCTCCAAAGCGGAAAGCTGGTCTGTGTGGGATTGAACCAGGTAGGCCAGGCTCCCCCAGGGCCGAGCGTGGACTCGTTCCTGGACGTGAGCGCGTTCGGCCCTTCCACCTGCGCCGTGCGGATCGATGGGAAGGTGCAGTGCTGGGGCGCGAATGTCGTAGGAGCGGCGCCTGTATTGCCCGTGACGGACGTGCTCTCCTCGGTCTCGTCCAACTGCGGGATCCGTAAGGACGGGACGCTCGTTTGCTGGGGGCATGTGTCGAGTGACTGGGCGCTTCCGACCGGCAGGTTCACGTCGATCGCCGTGGGTACCGGCTTTGGGTGCGGATTGCGCACCGACGGTCGAATCGTCTGCTGGGGCCGCGACGAAGAAGGCCAAGCCCCCACGGCGCCCTCCGCTGACACGTTCACGAGCATCTCAGCCGGGGCCGCGCATGCCTGTGGCGTACGCTCCGACGGCAAGGTGCTTTGCTGGGGGTTCAACAACTATGGCCAGGCGCCGCCTGGGCCCTCCGCCGACTCGTTCACCAGCGTGAGCTGCGCCCCGGAATCCACATGCGGCGTGCGAGTGGATGGGAAGGTGGTCTGCTGGGGAAACAATTGGTTCGGGGTCGCGCCCAGCGGGCCGAGCGCCGACACCTTCACGAGCGTGGCCGCGGGCGGTCACCACTCGTGCGGCGTTCGAACGGATGGGAAGGTCGTTTGCTGGGGCAGCTTCAACACCGATGGCGAAGCGCCGACCACACCCTCCGCGGAGCTCTACACCCGCGTCGACGTGGGACATTCGCACTCCTGCGGCCTTCGCGTAAACGGCACCGTGAGCTGCTGGGGCTCCAACTTCTACGGACAGCTGAACATCCCGACGCCAACCGAGACCTTCTCCTCTCTCAGCGTGAACCTATCCAAAACATGCGGCGTGAGCACCCAAGGGAAGCTGATCTGCTGGAGCGTCGACTGGTACGGCGAGGCTCCGCCCCCGGGGGCCCGGCCCTGATTCGACGGGCCCGCGGCACGTGCACCGGAGCCCAACCATCCCGACCAACGGCTGCTGCCAGCCGTGGCGTCGCAGACGGCGAAGGCGCCCCGGAGGGCGCCTTCGGTTTGCTTCCGATTTTCGGCCAGCCGTGCGATCAGTCGAAGGTGTACGGGCAGCCGTCAGGGTCGTGGACGGGCTGGAGATACGACTTCGCGCCGTTGTTGATCTCGTCGATGAGGTCCTTGACCTTGCCCTCGGCCGACTTGTTTGCGTCGGGGCGGTTCTTGTCGAACGCGTAGAGGAGCCTGTCGGCCCAGGCCACCAGTCCGTCACCCTGGATCCAGGTCCCGGTCTCGTCCTTCCCAACGTAGACGGAGGGATCGGTGTAGCCGTGGCGGGTCGCGAGGACCATCGTCGCGAGCTGGGTAGAGAGCATGTAGGCCATCGGATTGGCCTTCGCTCCCTTGATCCACGCCTTGAACCCGGCGTAGTCGTTCAGCGCGAAGTCCTGATCGTTGCCCTGGCCATTCTTGAGGTTCAAGGCGTTCAACGCGTCGAGGTCCCCGGCGAGGTCCGTCCTCATGTCCGCCTCGCCATTCTTGTTCTGCCACCAGCCCATGGTGTGGCCGCCGGGCTTGCGAGTGCAGTAGTTGCGGAACTCGACCTCGGTCGTCGCGCCTGCGGTGATCTCCACCACCTTGAACGTCTCGGTGGAGTTGTACCAGTTGCTCTCCTTGGCCCTGCGCTCAGTCACCGTATAGGTGCCAGGGAGCAGATCGATCTCGACCGGAGTCTCCAGCGGGACGACCGTGCCATCGGAAGCCTCGAGGTCGACATGCCATCCGGAGAGCTCCACATCGCCTCCGATGGACGGATCGCCAGCGTACGACTTGATCACGTGGAGCTTACCCAGCAGCGGCTCTTCGTGGCCACCGGCGCCACCCTCCCCACCAGCGCCGCCAGCGCCCCCCGCGCCGCCCTCGCCTCCGCCCCACTCCTTGACCTTGAAGTTCTGCGAGAAGCAGCTCTTCGGCTTGTTCAGATCGCCGCAGACCTCGACCTTGAAGACGCCGCCGTTGTTCATCGTCTGGAAGACGTCTCCGAAGATGTCGACCAGCCTGGCGCACTCGCCGCCGTAGGGGCGGATCTGCGGAAGGCCCAGATCGATCGAGGCCATCGGCGGGCCGTAGAGCTTCACGAAGAACGGCGTGTTCGCGGGAGCGTGAGGAGCGACGACGTGGACCTCCTCCATTCTGTCGAACGTCGGAGTGTACCGGGCGCAATTGTTCGCCCCGAGAGAGGTATGGACTGCGCCGGGCTCCGGCGTCGCGGTCGCGGCCGCGGCCGCACGGGACTCGCTCGTGCCTTCCGAATCCCCAACGGATCCGCCACAGCCCACCATCCCCACTGCTGCGATCACGACAGATGCCAGTAACGTTCTCATGAATCCCCCTAGCAGGTTGCTGAAGAACTCTGTTTTTGGGCGCGAGTCGCTGCCTGGGCCCGTGGTGGTGCCTGGGTAACGAGAGGTCGAGCGCATGGATTTCGCCGTCCCGCACGCTCGTAAATCGGTCCGAGCCTCGCGCCGTACGAATGCGATGCCTCCACGGCGGCGCTCATTGGCGCGCAGCACGGATCGGCGCTCACGCCGCGCTCCCGAGCAGCCGCGAGAGACGCAGCAGGTTGTACGCTGCGCCTGTGAAGTAGGCGCAGAGCTGGGTTCGTTCGACGCCTCGGTAGCGGGTCTTCCTCAGCCCACCTACGGTCTTCATCCAGCCGAAGATCTCCTCGACCTTCTTCCTGCATCTCTGACTGTGGCGGTACCCAATCTGGCGCGCTTGCCGCGCGTCGACGTTCGAGTGCTTTCGCTTTCGGGCGACGTGCGGAACGACACCTTCGACAAAGACGTCGTGCACGAGGTCGGCGGTGTCGTAGCCCTTGTCGGCGCCCAGCGTAGCTGGCGAGAAGCCTTTTCTCTTCTGACGCTGCAGCATGCGCAGCGCCTCGCGGCGTTCGGCAGTTCCGTCAGCGTGCGAGATCGAGATGTCGATGCAGAGGCCGTTCCGGTTCTCCATCAGCACGTGGCCCGACAGCGCCAGCTTCGCCTCCTTGCCTGCGCCCTTCCGGGCAAGCCGCGCATCCGGGTCGGTAGACGATTCGTGCGTGGCGTTGGCGCGCTTCTCGCCGTGGAAATCGATGGTTGGGTTCCCCGGATCGTCTGGCGGCTCGTTATCCTTCGCGCCCTTCTTCTTGAAGCTCTTCATCGACGCCCACGCCTCGATCAGCGTGCCGTCGACCGTGAAGTGCTCGGCCGAGATCAGCTTCGCCTCCTTCGCCTGGCGGACCACGCCCTCAAAGAAGAGGCGCGCGACATCCGCCCTGATCAGCCGCTCCTTGTTCTTCGAGAAGGTCGAGGCATCGAAGCTTTCCTCGGTCATGCCCATGTCCAGGAAGAAGCGGAACATCAGGTCGTAGTCGAGGCGCTCGCAGAACTGCCGCTCGCTCCGGATGCTGAAGAGCGCGATGAGGAGGCAGGCCTTCAGGATGATCTCGGGCGGGATCGAGGGGCGGCCGGTGCCGCTGTACATCGACTCGAAGACGGGCGAGAGGCGCTGGAGCTCACGGTCGGCGAGCAGCTTGATCCGGCGGATCGGGTGGTCCCTGGGCACCCGCTGTTCCGGTCCGATCAGGGTGAGCATCGACGCCTGCCGCTCGAGTTTGCCGCGCATCGCTTCCTCCGCAAGAGCGCGCGATTCTACGGTAGCGATCCTATCGGGTCGATCCCTGCGGTGCGGGGGACCGCAGGGTTTTTCAGCAACCTGCTAGGATCCGGGTCCAGCACTCCCCGCCCGGGGATGTGCGACAAATTCACACACCAGAAGACCCGTGATTACACGTCAACGGGGGGTGTCGACGAGGCGGTAGACCCTTCCCTGTACCGGTCCCGCTCCCAGGCCGACCGGCCAAGGGCTCCGAGTCTCGTTTCCCGCCGAAGTCAAACCGCCGGACGGATCTCGCGGCACGGATTGCCGGCGGCGAAGACGCCTTCCGGAACATCGCGGGTGACGACGCTCCCTGCCCCGATCACCGACCGGGAGCCGATTGTCACCCCGGGCGAGACGATCGCACCGCCGCCGATCCAGACGTCGTCCCCGATCGCCACCGGCTTGCCGAATTCCCGGCTCCGGCGCAGCTCCGCGTCCATCGGATGGGTCGCGGCGTAGATCTGCACAGCCGGTCCGAAGAGGCAGTGGGCTCCGATCTCGACCAGGCAGACGTCGAGGATGATGCAGTTGAAATTGAAGAAGCAGCCCTCGCCGAGGCGGGTGTTCACGCCGTAGTCACAGAAGAAGGGCGGCTGCATCCAGACGGTCTCGCCGCCCGCCGCGAAGAGCGAGCCGAGGAGCCGGCGCCGCTCCATCCGATCGCTCTCGCGGGTGGCGTTCAGTTTCCGGCAGATCTCACGGGCGCGGTCCCGCGCCTCGACCAGCTCGGGATCGAGCGGATCGTAGAGTTCGCCGGCGAGCATCTTCTCCCGTTCGCTCTGCATCGGATCCTCCGTTTGCAGTGGCGGGACCTCGCTCGGGAGATGCGCATGCTCGTGCGCGAAATCTCGCCCGTCGGCGGACCGCGTCCGTGCGGGCTCGAAGAGCTCATCGACGCACGAGCGCGCGCTCCCGCGACAGGCTCAAGGCCGTCGCGAGCCCGAACACCGTGTGTGCAAGGTAGCCCTTGAGGTTGGCGCCGAGCGGATAGCGCCACGCCCAGTCGCTCAAGCGGAGCGCTCGGCCAGCGAGGTTGTCGCCCACGAGCCAGACGACCGTGCCGAAGGCGAGCCCTCGGAGGAGCCCCGGCCGCCCCTCGCGACCAGCGCGTAGAGGCCGCCCCAGGCGGCGCCGGTGGCGTAGTGCATGAGGTCGCCCGCCAGCTTGCGGCGCTCGTCCGGGAGCCGCCGTCGGGTGACCCCCTCGAACAAGCGGCGCGCCGCGGTCTCCGTGGCAACCTCGTCGGCTGCCCTCCGATCGCGGGGAAACCTCGGCGTCCGGCGGGTCGTGCCCGAGGGGATGTGGGGGAGGACGCGGTCCTGTACCGCGGTCATCACCAGGGTGCCGGCGAGCCCCGCCACGGCCCCTTCCGACGCCCGCTGCCAAGCATGCTTCCGATGGTTTCGCATGGGGGAAGTTAGGTTCGCGGAGCGACGCCGTGCCGGCCCGATGCGCCGGATCAGGGCTCGCAGGCCGAGGGATCGAAGCCCAGCGACGTGCCGGGGAGGATCGCGTCGGGGATCGGCCTGCCCGCGTAGCCCTCACCAGGGCGCGGTGCCTCCTCCACGCCGTCTCCCGCCCGCTGCGCGACGACCGCCTCGAGCTGGACGAGGCGAAGATCGTTCGCGAGCGCCTCGAGCTCGGGGGCGAGGCGCCACTGGGCCAGATCGGCGAAGCCCCTCTCCACCGAGCTCCGGAGGGCGCCGATCGCCTCGTCGCGCCGGCCCTCTCTTGCGTACGCGCGCCCGAGGTGGAAGCGCCCGAGGGCGTCGTCCGGCCGCAGGGTCGCGAAGCGCTCGAAGCGGGCGACCGCCTCGTCTCCCCGGCCCAGGGCGAGCGCGGCGATCCCGCCGTTGTAGAGGGCGACGAGGTTGTCCGGATCGAGGGCCAGGGCCCGGCCGAAGGCCTGGTGGGCCGCTCCTAGCTCACCCGCCCGCGCGGCGGCGAGCGCCTCGCGGGCCTCGGTCTCGGCGCGCGCCCCGCCGCGGCCGCAGCCCGCCGCCGCAACGAGGAAGACCAGCAGAAACGAAGCCAACCGCACGTCAGAAGATCTCGCGCCAGGAGAGCAGCACCGGCCTCGGCTTGCCCTGGTTCGGTTCGGACGAATCGCCGACGGGGCCGGCGCCAGTACCCGTGGGATTGCCCACGCGGAGCACGCCGTCGGGGCCGACGGTGTAGAGCTGGCCGTCGGCCATGGTGGGCGTGCTCGGCTTCGTGTTGCTCAGGTCGATCCGGACGGCGGTCTCGTCACCGTCACCCCGCAGATTGCCGCAGGGCACGCACCGCTGGGTGCCGG
This sequence comes from Vulgatibacter incomptus, assembly GCF_001263175.1. GTDB lineage: Bacteria > Myxococcota > Myxococcia > Myxococcales > Vulgatibacteraceae > Vulgatibacter > Vulgatibacter incomptus. Next base: position 2,485,003 of record NZ_CP012332.1, read on the forward strand.
TGACGTCCACGCAATACAGCGACGAGACCCCGCTTCCGCAGGTGCTCGCCGTCGGCTTCCAGCTCGTGAACGTGAGCAGCCGGCGCTTGTCGGGCAGGATCGACAGTGTGGGGGCGCTCAGGAGCCGCTGGCCGTCGTTGAAGATTCCGTTGAAGGTCCAGCCTTTTTTCTTCCCATCGTCCATGGACGCGTCGGTGCACATGTTGCCTGCGTTCGGGACCGTTCCGCCATGCACGGGATCCGTCGGACAGGCGAGGCCGCCCTTGTCCTTCAGGTAATAGGCCCGGAAATCCCAGAACTTCCCCTCGTTGGTCTGCTGGTCGGGGCCGACGCCCTTGTCCACGCCGGTGCCGACGAAGAGATAGAGCTCGCCGTTCCCCCGGGGATCGGCGTAGGCCGCCGGGCGGGAGGTGATCGGGTTGTTGTTTCCGAAGTGGAAGACGTCCTTGCAGGCGTTCGACCACTCATCGGGGCTCGTCGACTTGTACGTGTTGCCAGTCACCTTCGAGGAGACGAGGGCAATCCGGTCCATCTGCCCCTGGTTCCACCCGCCGACGTAGATGGCGTCCGAGAACGAGTCCTGGTCGAGATCGACCACGGGGAGGTCCGCGAGGATCGCGCCGAGGCCGTGCTGGTGGAAGACCTTGAGGAAGCGCCCGGACGCCATGTCCTGGATGAAGACGTGGGCCTGCTCCCCTTGCGTGCCGGCGCCATGCTCCGGGTACACCCCGGCGAAGGGCATGTTGAGCAGGCGGTAGGAAGACGAGTGGTACCCGGAGGCGTCCCGGAGGGCGGTGTTGTAGCCGCTGCCGAAGATCGAGAGCCAGGTGGGGAGCGGCGACTTGCCGTCCCGCTTCATGTTCACCACCGCGATGCTGGGGACGCCCCAGGTGCGCCCGAGGCCGTAGGGCTCGGTCGACAGGCCGTTCACGACGCCTTCGTGGGTCGCCTCCCACAGCGGCTTCGGCTTTAGTGGATCGGTGACGTCGAGGGCCACGTACCAGGAGCCACCCCACCCCTGCCCGCAGACCAGGACGGTCTTCCAACCGCAGTCGGGATCGCCTTTGCAGGCGAGCATGCCGTCGCCGCCGTTGTCCACCGTGAGGACGTCATCCACCCGGCAGGAGAGATCCTGGGAGAAGACGCGCTTGGGAGCGGGATCCGTCAGCGCGGCCAGCGAGACCTTCGCCGCCATGTTGAACGGCAGGTAGGCCCAGGCCTCCTCCCCGGCCTTCCACTCGGGATCGGTGGAATGCTGGAGGTCGGGGCCCGCGTGGAAGGCGTGGATCATCCCGTCGTTGGCGCCCACGTAGATCATCGCCGGCCGGTCCCGCCGCGAGGCCTTGAACTCGGGGTAGCCCCAGCGACGGTAGGCGTAGGGCGGCGTGGAGACGATGGCCGGCGCCGAGTGGTAGAGGTCGCCGAGGGCGTTGCCGCGAGAAGCGCCGTGGAGCCAGTCGACCACCCTCGCCGCGCTGGCCCTGCCGGCGGTGTCGCTCCGGGCGAGGTTCGTGAGCGCGAGCTGATCGGGGCTCGAGAGCCCGCCGAAGCCCTTCCCGAGGGCATCGCTCCGGAGAACGGCGCCGACCACGCTCTGCAGGTTCGCGCTCCCGGTGCTGGACGCCGCGACCACGAGCTGCGTGCCCATGTCCAGGGTGACCCCGCCGTCGATCGCGGCAGAGTCTCGCGGGACGGCAGAGAAGATCCGCCGCGGCTTGGACGAGGGGCGCTCCTGCAGCATCTGCCCGGCGTCGAAGAGACAGGGATTTCCCGCCTGGCCGCAGGCCTTGAGATCGAGATGGTTGAAATCGGTGAACGCCCATTCCCCGGGAGGGGAGGTCTGCTCCTGGAAGAGCTGGATCCCGTAGAGGTGCCCCTTGTAGCCGGGCTGCTCGAAGGCCGAGTAGGCCAGGAAGTTGCGGGAGACCCGGTCGACCTCGGTCCGGGCCTGCGCCACCGTGGAGACGATCGGCGGCATGGGGCTGAACTGGCCCTTCTGGATCTCGTCGAAGGCCAAGGTCAGCACCTCGGTGAGCTCCCCGGCGCTGGTTGCCTGGAGCGCGACGCCATTGGAGCATCCTCGTCCGATGTCGTTGCACCACTCGCCGCCGATGCGGGCCGTCCCGCCCCGCTGCGCGAGCTCGTTCAGGATGGTCGCGCCCTTGACCTCCTTGCCGAAGCCAATCACGTATGCCGGGAAGCCGGCATCTCGCAGCGCCGTCATCTGATCCTTGGCGTAGTCGGCCTGCGTCTTTCCCTTTCCGCCTTCGTTGGCGCAAGACTCGGGCACACCATCGGTGAGGAGGATCACCACGTACTTGCGGCACGTCTTTCCTTCCACGTCCGCGGCCTTCACCTTGTCCAGATGCTCCTTCGCCATCTTCAGCGAGGAACCCGTGGGCGTGCCTCCGCCGAACTGGAGGTTCGTCACCAGCGCGAGGAGCTCGCTCTGGGTGAGGGCCTTGGTGCCGCCGCCTGTGGGCAGTGCCCCGATCACCTCCGATGCACACGAGTCGCTCGTCGCCTTCGACCCGCCGGTCCCGCGCTTGGTGCTCTTCGGGAACTCCTCGAGGCCAAGCGTGATCCCGTCCAACGTGGGGATGAGCTGGAGGAGCGTGGAGCGGAGGGCCTCCATGCGCGACTGGTTCTTGGCCTTGCTGCAGAGAGGCAGGCGCCCGCAGACGTTGGAGCACGCCGGCTTCGCCAGGCAGGCGCTGGTGCACGCGGTGCCCTTGGTGGGGCACGGCGTGCGATCCTTCGGACAGCATTCGGGCTGGTTCTTGCCTCCGCAATTGCTCTTGGTCGAGCACTTCGACGAGTCGTAGCAAGTGCTGGAATCGTAGCAAGACGTCCGGTCGCAGCATTCCCATTCGGGCTGGCTCGAGCGGTCCTCACAGCAAGGCTCGAGCTCCGCATCCTTGGTGTCCATCGAGCCGGACGTGTCAGCGATGAACAGCACGTAGGGAGGCGGGCCCGCCGTCCGCTCCGTGGAGTAGAGGTAGTCCGCCGACGAGAACCCGGGCAGCAGACACGTCGCGAGAACGATCGCGGTCAGGCTCTTCTCGATCCACCTGGATCCCGAAAATCGATTCATCTCAGATCCCGCTGTAGCCGGTGGAGGTCCCACCCGTGGTTTCCACTCCCGTGTTGCCGGCAGTGGAGCCGATGTCTCCGTAGCCGCCGGTGTCGCCGGTCATCACGACCACCGCGCTCAAGCGGCTCCTGGCGACGATCCTTTCGCCGCTGAGGATGCGACCCTCGACGATCACCTGCGCCCCGCCTGCTGCCGGGGCGCCCCCCCACGCCACGTACTCCGCCCGGAGCCCGGGAGGCGCCGGCACCTCCCTGGGCGTCTCCGTGAACGGAGCGCCGGACAAGGGGTCGGAGAACTCCGTTCCTCCGCTCGCGGCCCGCTGGTCGAGGACGAGCGAAGGCTGGAAGCCGACGAGGAGGTGCGAGAGGCCGGTCTCCGCCGCGGCCCGCGCCAGCGCGGAACGCTCGCGCGCCTCGGCGGCGAGGCGATCGCTCGAGGCCACGTAGAGGGTGGTGGTGCCCACGATGGTCACCACGACGAGGGCGAGGAGCACGAGCAGGAGCGTGAAGCCCCTCTCGTCCGCCCGCCGCGATGTCGACGTAGATGCGTCCACGGAAGGGTCCTCCTACTGCAAGAAGCTCGAGAGCGCCTTGAGCTCGAAGCTGCTCTCCATCAGGGAAACCCGCGCCGTCCCCGGCCGGGAGCCACCGAGGTCGACGCCACCGGAGAAATTCGGATCGTTTCTCGGCTCGACCACCTTGAAGGCCACGCTCACCGCGCGGATCCGGTTGACGTCGAGGACGTAGCGGAGGTCGTCGGCGAAGCTCGGCGTCAGCAGGGTGGCGCTCGAGGTGGTGTCCCTTCGCAGGCCGACGATCTGCGGGGCGTAGCCCGGCGACGTCGTCGGCGGCAGGTAGGGCGGCACCGCCGACACCGGCGCCGCCGCCCAGACCGTGGCGTCGGCGGGGAAGGCGAAGAAGCGCACGGGCGGAAGCAGGAAGGAGCGCGTCCTCGTCGCACGCTGGGTGAATGCCGGGTCGCCCACGTAGACGTCGCCGGGGACGCTCATCACCTGATAGAGGAAGACCGAGTAGTCCCGGCGGTTGTCGAAGGTGACGCCGTCCGGGCTGGAGCGCATCTGGTTGTCGACCACCACGTCGTCGAGGAGCACCTCGACCCTGGGTGCCTGTCCCCGAACGAGAAGGGATTCGAGATCCTCTCGAGGCGACCCACGTAGCCCGTGCGCGTGCCTCCCAGCGAGACAGGCCCTGCGGTCCTGGGCACGAACTGGTAGGTCACGACGTTGTCTCCGTTGGCCGCGAACGGTCCGGACGGGAGGACGTCGTCGGCGGTCCCGAGGATGCCGTCCGGTCCTGCGCCCCACGCGTAACGGGCGATGGTGATCCGCCAGGGGTGGGGCTCGAGGATCGCGGCGCAGCCAAAGGGCGCGCCCGCCCCGAGGCAGGGATCGGGGAGGAGCTGCACCGAATCGCCGGCGGAGCGGATGTCCCTGCCGATCAGGTCCAGGGCGATCCGCCCGCGGGAGGTGAGCTCCGTGGCGCGCTCCTGGGCGGCGGAGGCCTCGCTCGCGCGGGTGATGAAGGCGAACGCCGCCGCGACGACCACCAGGGAGATCGTGCCGGCGACCATCAGCTCGATGAGAGAGAAGCCACGCTCCCGCATCACCAGCTCCCGACCAGTACGGCGGAGACGTGGCGTGCCTGTACGCCGCTCGTCCCCTGCCAGAGCACCTTGACCAGCGCGTCGATGGAGCCCGTCGGATAGCCGGCGGGGGCCGCGGCGAGGCGGTAGCACACCCAGTACACGTTGCCCTCGAAGCGGAACGCCAGGGGGCCCACCCCGTAGTTCGTCCCGGGCCCGGGGTCGACCGCGCCTGCGGGGTTGCAGCCCGCGATGGCGCCTCCGTTCCCGTTGACGGCCTCGTCGATCCGGTAGGGGAGCCTGTCGGCGGCCCAGGCGTTGGCAGCGGTGACGGCTACACCCTCGGAGAGACCGGACACCGGCCCGGCCATGCCGCCGTCGAAGCGCACCTCGGTTCGCAGCCGCTCCAGGATCTCGTTCCCGAGATGCTGGGCGGCGGAGACCTTGCGCGCCTGCACCGAGCGGGCGATCGAGTAGCCGATGAGCTGGGCGCTGCCGACGAGGCCGATGGCCAACACGGCCATGGCCACGAGGACCTCCACCAGTGTGAAACCTCGTTTCACGGACAGACCCATCCGTTCCCCTCGCGGCGATAGGTCCGGGTCATCCCGAGGCCGCTCCGGACGCCGACCGCCCGGATGTTCCGAGTCGGCCCCTCGCGAGGGACGAAGACCAGGGAGTCGCCGGTGAGGGCCGAGGTCTGGACCTCGCCGGACGGCAGGAAGGTGATCGCGCCGCCCGCGCAGAGGGAGCAGGCCGGGAGCGCCGCCTCCCCCTGGCATCCGAGCGCGATCGCGTTCGGCCCGAGGAGGATCCCGGTCTCGAAGCAAGCGGTGTCGAACACGCGGCCGGCGGCGCCGACGTCGGCGATCGAGTAGCTCGAGGCACACGCGCCGGATCCACCGGTGACGACCGTGAGGCGGACGGGGCGGTTCGTGCGGGCCGCGATCGCCGAGGCGCTGCGCACCGCTCCCCGAAATCGTGCCGCGGCGCCCGCCGCGCGGTAGCCGGGCAGCGTGCTCTGGATCGCCCAGGTCGACACGCCGAGCAGGATCCCCACGATGGTGATCACGAGCGCCAGCTCGATCAGGGTGAATCCGTGATCCCGACTTGCCATGGGCCGCCTCTGCCCGCCTGGCCAGTGGAAGCGCTTTTTCGAGGAACGGCGGTTCCAAACCGTCCACTACCAGGCGATCCGGTGCACCATTCCCGAGGCATGGAGGGGAATCAACCCCATGTTTTATGAAATCACACATTCATGTGAGGCGACACATTCGCCCATCGCCCCACATGAAACCACATGCGATCTCAGGCCCGGCGCAGGCGGCGCGCTGCCTCGGCCACCTTCGCGACGCCCTCGTCGAGCTCCGCGTCCGAGAGGTAGGGGGCCGGCCCGAGCCGCACGATCTCGCCGCGGGCGTCGACGAAGACTCCCGCCTCGCGGAGCGCACCCACGAGCTCCTGCGGGAACGCGCAGCGGAGCGCGACGAAGCCGCCACGGCGCTCGGGATCCCGCGACGAGACGACCTCCAGGCCGGCCTCCTCCGCTTTGAGCTCGCCCAGGCGATCGAGGATCCGCGAGGTCTGCCGGAGCGAGATCGCCCGCAGGCGCTCCGGCGTGAGGCCGTGGCTTTCGAAGTGATCTAGGACTGCGGCGGCACGGTAGAACGGCCCCGCGTCGTACGTGGAGCCGGCGAAGCGGCTGGAGCCCTTGCCGAAGCCGACGGGGCGCGCCCCCTCGCCGCGGGGCTGAGCCAGATCGGCGAAGTCGGCGAACCAGCCGGTGTAAACCGGCTTGCGGTCGCTGCCCGGCGGCACCCGCATGAAGCAGCACGCCTCGCCGAACTGCGCGTACTTGTAGCCGCCTGCGACGACGTAGACCTCGCCCGGGAGCGAGGCCAGGGGCAGCGGCACCACGTTGAACGCGTGGTAGACGTCCAGGAGGAGCGGCGCACCCACCTCCGCGGCTCGTGCGGCGATCGCCTGGAGGTCGCGGAGGACCCAGCCGTCCTCGAAGAAGACGGCGCTCAGGGCCACCAGCGAAGTGCCCGGCGCGATGGCGTCCACGATCCGCGCCTCGAGGCCCTCGCGTTTCCGTGCGTCGACCCAGTCCACGCGGACCCCGGCCTCCTGCAGACGCCGGAGCTGCCGGTCCAGGGAGTGGAACTCGCCCGAGGTGGTGACGACCCGGGTCCGGGAGTCGAAGGGCCAGCAGCTCAGGAGCCGGAACGCCAGCTCGTGGGTGTTCTGCCCGAAGACGAGGGAGGCCGCCTCCGACTCGCCGTAGCCGAGCCTCTGGGCCACGCCGCGCGCCACCCTGGCGACCACGGCGTCGACGGCCTCGGACCACTTGTCGTCCACGAAGGCCGCGGCGTCCCCGAAGGCATGGACCAGGGCGTCCCGGGCGACGTCGGGCCAGGCCTGGTGGGAGTGGCCGGTGAGGAGGATCCGCCCGGGCCGGAGAAAGGACTCGTAGGCCTCGCGGAACGAGGGCGGGGCATGAGCATCGAGGGAGTCGGTCCGCATCATCCCGCCACGATAGCGCAGCGCATCACGAAATCATCTGGGGATGAAGACCGGCGGCATTTGGGCTATAGGGGTTCCGCCCCTTGAAAGGCCAGGAGATCCAGCATGTCCCGTCCACGTCTCGTAGGAGCCGAAAAATCGGCGCCGTCGCTTGCCCCCGACCTTCTGGTGCGCATGCACGACCTGATGGTGAAGGCGCGCGTCCTCGAGGAGCGGCTGATCCAGATGTACAAGCAGGGTGACGGCTACTTCTGGATTGGCGGCCCCGGTGAGGAGGCGTTCAACGTCCCCCTGGGCCTGCTGATCAAGAAGGGTCAGGGCCCCGCCTTCGACTACCTCCACTTCCACTACCGGCAGTCGGCCACCTTCCTCGCCATGGGCGAGGAGCCCATCGGCGCCCTCAGGCAGATGAAGAACACCGCCACCGACCCCTACAGCGGCGGCAGGAACTTCGCGGGCCACTTCTCGAAGCGCGCATGGAACCTGGCGCCGGTGACCTCGCCCATCGAGGTGCAGTACGCGATGGCGCCGGGGACCGCGATGGCCCAGAAGCGCCACGGGGGCGACGGTATCAGCATCGTCACCGGAGGCGACGCCGGCACGGCCGAGGGCGATTTCGCCTCGTGCCTGGTGTGGAGCTCCCGCCCGGGGAACGAGCTGCCGGTGCTGATGATCGTGACCCACAACAAGTGGGGCATCTCCACCGCTTCCGACACCCAGCAGGGACCGAAGAACATCGCCGACCGCGCGACCGCCTTCGGGATCCGGAACAAGACCATCGAGGGCAACGATCCGGTGGTCGCGTACCAGGAGCTCCAGGAGGCCATGGACTACGTGCGCAAGGAGCGCAAGCCGTTCCTCCTCGAGGCCAGGGTCTCGCGGCTCTTCGGGCACTCCTCCGCCTCCGGCGCGAACATGGTCGAGGGCGAGCTCGATTGCATCTCGGCCTTCGAGGAGAAGCTCGAGGCCAGCGGCATCCTCACCCGTTCGCAGATGGACGAGGTTCGCGAGCGCTACACCGCCGAGATGTCGGCGATGGCGAAGCAGGTCCGCGAGGAGCCTCAGCCGAAGCCCGAAGACATCTGGAACCACATCTTCTTCGAAGGGAAGTAAGCAATGGCCAACATGGCACAGGCCATCCGCATGGCCCTCCACTACGGCGAGAAGCACCTGGGCGTCACCGACATCTTCGGTGAGGACGTGGGCATGCCCCTCGGCGGCGTGTTCACGCAGACCCAGGGTCTCGAGAAGTCCTGGAACACGCCCCTCGACGAGCGCGGCATCATCGGCATGGCCATGGGCCTCGCGATGGCCGGTGAGCGGCCCGTCGCCGAGATCCAGTTCGCCGACTACGTCTACAACACCATCGACCTGCTGAAGCTGGCGGGCAACACCTGCTGGGCGACCAACGGCGACTGGAACCTGCCGATGGTGGTGATGACGCCGGTGGGCGCCGGGATCCGCGGCTCCATCTACCACTCGCACTCCTTCGACGCGATGATGACCCACATCCCGGGTTGGAAGATCGTGCTGCCGTCGAACCCCCTCGACGCGTACGGCCTGCTGGTCTCGGCGATGCAGGAGCAGAACCCGGTGATGTACCTCCCGCCGAAGGCGCTGATGCGCATCCGGGGCGAGGAGCTGATCCCGGGCGAGCCGGAGGACCAGCGCGAGCTCTCCAAGATGATCGACGCGCCGCTGGGCGATCGCTCGAAGTGGAAGGCGAAGTGGCCGGCCCTCGAGGGCTACTCGGTGCCGATCGGCAAGGGCAAGATCGTACGCGAGGGCAAGCAGGTGACGGTGGTCAGCTACGGCCGCACCCTGCTCCTCTGTGCGGACGCGGCCAAGGAGCTCGCCGCAGAGGGGATCGACGCAGAGGTCATCGATCTGCGCAGCCTCTGGCCGTACGACTGGGAGATGATCCAGGCCTCCGTGAAGAAGACGGGCCGCGTGCTCTTCGTGAACGAGGACACCGAGGTCACGAACTTCGGTGAGCACCTGATCCGCCGCACGGTGGACGAGCTCTTCTACGAGCTCCTCGCCCCGCCCCGCCTGATCGCGGGCAAGTTCGTCCCAGGCATCGGCCTCTCGGACGCGCTGGAGCGGGCCTCGGTGCCCCAGCCCGAGGACGTCAAGTCCGCGATCCGCTCCCTAGCGCTCGAGCAGCCCTGATCAGGTAACGCGGGCGGTCGTCCCGGCGACCGCCCCGGTCCGGTCGCCCTTGCACCCTTCGTGGGCCTGTTCGCCATCCTACCTTCCCTCCAGCTTTCCTTCGGATGGCTGGGGGATGGGCGGGATCCACGAGAGGTGAACGGATGAAAGGGAAGAACAAGATCTCAATCATGGGGCTGGCGGTGCTGCTCGGCGCAGGCGCTGTCGCCGCCTGCCAGCAGCCCAAGACCGGGGCCCCGTCGGGGTCGCCGGGTGGCGGCAAGGCGGGCGGCGGAGGCATGGCGCAGGGCGCCGCGGGTTCCGGTGGCGCGGCGGCAGGCGCCGCGGGATCGGGCGGCATGGGCGGCATGGGCGGCATGGGCGGCGGTTCCGCTGGATCCGGCGGTATGGGTGGCATGGCGGAAGGCGCCTCCGCCACGGCTGGTTCCGGAGGCCAGGCGATTCGCGCCGCCGCAGGTGGAGCCGGGGGCAAGTCCATGGGCGCTGGCGGCGCCGGTGGCATGGGTCACCACTCGGGTGGCGCCGGCGGCAAGAAGGGTCATCACATGGGCGGCGCCGGCGGCAAGAAGGGCCACCACATGGGTGGCGCCGGCGGGAAGAGCCACTAACCGCACGTGACTCGACGAGGCGCTCGCCCCGACGGCCCGAAGGAACGGGGCCCGAAGGACGAGCGCCTTTTTCGTTCGCTCGCCTCCGGCTCGCGAGTGCTACGGCTTCGGGATCCGCAGGGTCTTGCTGATCATGGCCGTGCCGCTGAGGCCCCAGAGCAGCACGAGCCAGTGGATCTCCCAGAACCAGAGCTTGGTCGATCGCAGCGGCAGGTGATCCCCGACGAGGCCGTTGCCGGCGAGCACCGCCAACAACGCGACGAGCACGAGGCTCGTGGGGATCGGCGTCCCCTCGAAGTACTTCACCTTGCCCCGCACGTCCGCGAGCTCGGCGGCGGTGGCGTTGAACCGCGCGAGGCGGCTGATCCCGCACCCCACGAAGTAGAGGAGCACCACCGCGTCCCAGCCGCCGTCCATCCCCAGGGCGAAGGCGAGCGACGCAGGGGCGACGCCAAACGAGATGAGATCGGCGAGCGAGTCGAGCTCCTGGCCGAGAGCGGAGACGCGGCCCTGCTTCCGGGCGATCCAGCCGTCCGCCATGTCGAAGATCAGCGCGATCGGCAGGAGGATGAAGGCGGTCCAGAGCGCGTGGACGTTCCGGTCGCCCTGGTAACGCAGGATCGCGAGCACCGCGCCCATGCCCGAGAAGCCGTTGAGCAGGGTGATCAGGTCCGCGGGCTGGAAGTCGCGGATCATGTTCAGGTGGCGGCGATGTTCGCGGGGCAACGGACCCTCCTCCAGGAGACGGGCGGATACCGCAACAGGCTCCCGTCGAGAACGCCATAGCCGAAGCCGGGTTGCAAGGACGGCCTTCGGGTTAGAGTGCGCGCCGGACGCTCCTGGAGGAAGCATGACGCTCGCAATCGCCACCGACGCGCAGAAGAAGCAGAGGGATCGGCTGACCCACGCGGCGTGGGGCCAGCGCCTCTCGCTCGCCGAGTTCCGCTCGCGGGAGGAGCAGCTCCGCGACCACCCGTGGGCCCGGGAGGCGATGACGACCTGGTTTTCCATCGACGAGCACGGCGAGCCTCTGGCCTCGTGCGAGACCTTCCGCATGCGGAGCGTCCGGCAGGTGGACGGCGGGCACATCGAAGGCTCCACCTACGCCATCGCCAGCGTCTACACCGAAGAGGCGCTCCGGGGGAGGGGCCACGCCCGGGCGATGATCGAGGAGGTCTGCACGGCGCTCCAGGCGAAGGATCCGCAGGCGCAGTCCGCCATCCTCTTCTCGGAGGTCGGGGCCTCGCTCTACCGGCGCGCCGGCTTCCGGGAGCGCCCCTGGCGCGAGAGGCTCTTCGCCGCCGAGAAGGGGGAGCTGCCGAACGGGGTCGCGCTCCTCGGCGAGGCCGAGCTCGCTCAGGCCCTGGACGCCCTGCCCCTTCCCGACGAGCCCTTCGTGGTCTGGCCGACCGCCCTGCAGCTCGACTGGCACCTCGAGCGGGAGCGGGCCTACGCCCGCCTGATGGACCGCCAGCGCCCGAAGGCGGTCGGCGCGACCTGCGGCGACGCCACGCTCCTCTGGGCGGGTGATCTGAAGAATGGGCGCCTCTCGGTCCTGGTCGGGTGCTCGCCCGATCCGGACGACTCGAAGCGCTTGATCCGGGCAGCAGCCGCCGTCGCCTGGAACGCGGGGCTCAACGCCGTTCACGTTTGGGAGATGCCCTCGATCCACCTCGCCGGTGGGGAAGGCTTCGCGCTGGACGCCGACGACCTGCCGATGGTCCGGCCCTTCACGCCGGACCTCGCCGCGCAGGACTGGAAGAGCATCCCGCGCGCACTCTGGGTGTAGCTTCCAGCCTTCGCGGGAGCGCGTGAATCCTTCGCGCTCTCAGTCGATCGAGCAGCCGGAGATCGTGCCTGCCCAGGCGTCGTCCCGCGCCGACCACGCCGCCGTAGGAAGCCAGCGAACGAAGAAGCCCGAGACCTTCCGCTGGACGTCGAGGTCGCAGCGGGCGTTGAAGCGCTTGAGCTCGTCCCGATTCTTCCCCTGGGGCTGATCCCTCTCGAGGCGCGCGGCCAGCGCGGGCTCCGACCAGAGATCCGGGATGAGGACGAGCACGTTGTCGACCGTCATGTACGGCGCGAGGATCCCCTTGCCCGACTTCGCGGCCTCGGACGGCGAGCCGTCCTTCTCGAAGGCGCAGCGTGCGTCGGCCACCGCCTCCGAACCGGCACAAGCCAGATCGTAGGCGTCCGCGGACACCAGGGTGATTCGCACCGGCACCTTCTTGCCCGGAGCGAAGTTCGAGGGCGCAGATCGGCCAGCGGTCGGGGCCAGCTCGGTGAATACGAGGAAGAGCGCGAGCCCGATCGCTGCGGCGAGGATCACCTTCCGCTCGCTCGTCACGGCAGTTTCACTCAAAAGATGGTCCTCTCATTGGGCGAAGGGCCGCCTGCCATCGAGGCGGGCGGCCCTTTTCCAACCGCTCCCCCAACCTGCGGAGGAGCGATCTCATTCGATCAACGACCGGCCGGGAAGTTGTTGTAACCGCCGCCGTCCACGTCGATGTAGACCGGGTTGGCGAAGGCCATCGGCCGCACGCCCTTCTCGCCGTCGAAGAAGAGCGGCGCGAGGTCCGCCGGAACCGGCTCCATCACCCTGAGGCCGTCCCTGGTATCCGTCACAGTCCGGACGACCACCACGTAGTAGGTGTCCGCCTCGGGCTGGAAGGTGAAGCTCTTGTTGATCATCTTCTTCTGGCGCTGGGTGATGAGACCCTCGCTGTCGACGAAGTCCTCGAACTCGTTGCCGTCGGTCGTGGTCATGTCGACCTCGAAGCGGGCGCCCGAGCCGTCCGCCTGGGTGGCCACGGAGTCGATCGGCCAGGACTCGTTCGGCATGCCGCCGGCGGCCTCACGCCCCGCCTTGTGGGAGTAGACCTCGATGCGGTTGTACTTCATCCACATCGGGCTCTGCACCGTGACGTCGAGCCTGACCAGGGCGCCGTTGGAGGCGAGGACCTCGCCGGGGCCCACGGTGTTCCCGCCGCTGGAGGCCTTGACCGTGATGAACGGACCGTTACCCGCAACGACGCGGCCCGCCTTGAGCGACTGGTAGAAGGTGTCCATCTCCACCTTGTCGGCCGTGTCCTTGCCATCGCCGACGTAGACCCAGGTCCTGGGCGTTCCGGGCGACGGGTTCACCCTGCCGTTGGCGCCGGACGAGGCGGTGCCGGTGACGACGAGGCCCTGCGAGAGGAAGGTGAGCCAGTCGTTCATCATCGTCTTGAACATGGCCGGATCGGAGCTTCCCATGACCTCGAGGGCGTGGAAGTTCTTCGAGAAGAGACCGGTGTCGTCGGAGCTGGCGCCGTCGACTTGCATCATCCCGAGGGTCCCGGGATCCGCGTGGGTGGCGAGCGTATCGGTGTCGAGCTTCAGGTTGGTGAAGAGGCCACCGGGACCACGGGCGTTGTTGATCAGGATCACCTTGGCGTCGCGTCCGAGAGCGGACTCGAAGAGCGCGTTCGGGGAGAGGAGCAGACCGTCGGCACCGGTCCAGGCGATCGCGCCGTTGCCCGGGAGGGTGGAATCGGCGTTGAGCGGGAATACGGTCATGCGGCCGAGGCCCGTGGGCGCCATCTCCGAGCCGGTTACCGTACGGACCCAGCGGTTCGCTTCGAGGAGCTCGGCGGTGGGGCCGAGATCCGTCACCCGGTCGGTGTCCGCCGAGATGGCCAGCTCGATGCCGTCGCCGACGAGGCCCTGGACGCGGGAGAGCCGGGAGACCTGCGTGCCGCGAGAGTCGTTGCTCCGGGCCCGGAGGTCCGTGCTGATCCATCCCTTGGTGTTGACGATCCGGGCCACGATGCCCATCGCGGGCTGCGCGGGCACGCCCAGTTCGGGGGGCGGAGGCGGAGGCGTGAGCTGGCCCGCCGTGACCGTGATCGGCATGCCCTTTCCGTCGGACGCGAACGACATCGGATAGGACTCGTACTCGGGGCCGCCGGAGAGGATGTAGTCGTAGCTGCCGACCGGGAGATCCACCACCATCGGCGGGCCGACGGTGTAGCCCACGTAGGCCACGGTGTCGGCGGGGTACCTCACGGTCTCCATGTCGCGGAAGAGCCACTCGCCCTCTCGCGAGGGGCAGGGTCCGTTCTTGCAGCGGACCACGACGCGGCCGGGGATGGAGGGCGCGGCTTCCACGTTGCGGGGATCGTAGGCACGCATCTTCACCCAGAACCGGCCGGCCGCAGGGAGCTCGAGGGTCACGTTCGCGTCGTTTTCGGACGAGATGGTCGCTTCCACAGCGGGCGAGACCAGGCCCGGAAGGCTCGCAGAGAGGGTGTAGGTTCCCACGGGGACGATGGCGTCGAAGCGGCCCTCGGCGTCAGCGGTGAAGACCGTGACGATCTGGCCCTCGTCGACCACGGCCACGCGCGCGCCGGCGCCCTCGTAGCCGCCGGTCACCTTGCCCGTGACGCGGCCGGTCTGCTCGCGACGCATCGCGAAGATCCCTTCGGTGACGTCCGAGATCGAGGTCCCCACCACGATCGAGCGCTCGTAGATGGCGCTCTTCTCCGGGGGAACGACCACCGCGCCCTTGGGCGCCTTCTGCGGATCGAGCGGCTTGGTGTACGGCTGCAGGGAGTTCGAACCCTGCACCGACGCGATGAAGCCGTCGGTCGAGACGAGCAGGTTCGGGCCCTTGCCGTCGCCAGGCACCAGCGCGTAGGCGGAGTCGTCGCCCTGGAACGCGATCCAGGGGACATCGTCCCGCTCAGCGGCAGCGCCCCAGCCGCTGGGGCTGAAGCGGTCCTCGATCGTGCCGGGCTCGACGAGGTCGCCGACCGGGATCACCTTGGTGACCTCGCCGGCGTTGCAGAACGCCGTGACGCTCCGGATCCGGTGCGCGCCCGGTGCGAGGATGTAGTACTGCGTCACCGTCACGTCTTCGCCGAGCTCGGCCTTCGGATCGACCATGAGCTTGGCGCTCCCGGTGAACGAGCCGTTCACCGAGCGGACGAGATCGACGCCGGGATGCAGGGCGTCGGCGCCCTCCACCTTGAGGACCACCGCCTTGCCGTCCTTGCCGTCGGCGACGACGGTGAAGGACTTCTCGTCCTTGGGCGCGAGCGTCCGGCCGAAGTTGAAGAGGGGCGAGACCGCGCCGAGCACGTCCTTGCCCTCGCCGGACGGACGCGCGATGTCGACGTCGACGAGCTTGCCGCCGAGGGCGTCGGCTCCGAACCCCTTGTGCACGCCCTGGACGACAGCCCGGATCTTCCCGTTCTCGAGGAGCCAGTCGCCGACCCTGCCGCGGCTCGCCGCGCCCTCGACCAGGTCCGCGCCGCCCTTGATCTGACGGATCGAGGCGGTGCCTTCCCCTTCACGGACCGTGTAGGAGGCGAGATCGATCTCGCAAGTCGGGTCATCGGTCCCCCCGCTCCCACCACCACCACCACCCTCATTTTTGCTACCACCGCAGGCGCCGAGCACGAGTGCCAGGCAGCCGGTTGCGGCCACCAGAAAACGATGCATGAACGAAGCTCCTCTCATCCGGGGGAAGGGAGCCTAGCACCAAGCCGCCGAAGACGTCACCACCGAACGGTTGTCCACCTCCTAATGGGGCAGGCCGGCAGGAAGGGGCTCTCGGCCGGCGGGAATTAGCCGAGGAGCCTCGCCAGCTTGAGGCCCAGGGCCATGTCCATAGGGGCGAGCTTCAGCTTTCCGGACATCGCGGCCATGTTGGGGTTCAGCCGACCGGTGGCGATGCCCACGAAGTCGGCGTCACCGCACGTGACGGTCATGGCGGGCTTGCCAACCGCCCCGGGAACCACCTGCCCCTCGGGCCCCGTGCAGTCGAGGGTCCACTCCCCTCCCCCACTTCCCGTGATTCGGAAGAGCACGCGGGCGCCGATCTCCCTCGAAAGGGAGGGCTCGGCGTGCAGGCGGCCCGGGATGGTCTCCTCGAGGATCTCTCTCACGGTCGGCTGCGCCATCGTCCCCTCCGTGGCATCTGGCGTTTCTACCACGCCTGGCCGACCGGGGCTTTCCACCGGGCCGGCGAGGCAGCAGCTTGAACCCGAGAGGGTCGAATTGGACGAGATCTCGGAAGACATCGAAGCGGGCTCCGAGGAGAGCGAGCGCCTGCTCCTCGAACGGGCGGAAGCCGGCGAGAGGAGCCGGACGCGCGAGGAGCTCCTCGGGATCGCCAGCCACGACCTCCGCTCGCCTCTGGCGAACATCCGCTCCTACGCGGGGATGATCCTCATGGGCCGCGGCGCGCCGCTGGATCCGAGGGTCAAGCGCGCGGCCCAGGTCATCGCGAAGAACGCGGATCGCGGGCTCCGCCAGATCGACGACCTCGTGGACCTGCTCCGGGCGGAGAGCGGCCACCTCGAGCTGGACCGGGACGAGGCACCGCTGGACGAGCTGCTGCGGGTCGCCTTCGAAGAGGCCCGTCAGCCGGCACAGGAGCGCGAGGTCTCCCTGGAGTGGGCGGCACCAGGCGATCTTCCCACAGTAAACGTGGACGGAGACAAGCTGAGGCGCGCCGTGCGGGCGCTCCTGGACGCGGCGGTGCGCCGAGCTCCACAGGGATCGACGGTCCGGCTCACGGCGGACGCGAGAAAGGATGAGATCCAGATCGCCGTGGACGACGAAGGAGATCGCCCCGACCGCGACGAGGTCCAGGCGGCCTTCGATTGGGAGACGCAGGCGGTCGCGTCCCACAAGCTCGCGGCAGGCGTCTCCCTCGCGCTGGCCAAGGAGGTCGCCAAGGCCCATGGCGGTCGCGCGGGCGTGATCCCCGGCGCCTCGGTCGGGAGCACCTGGTTCCTCGTCGTGCCCAAAGACTGAGGTCGCGCTACCACTTCGAAGGCTGGAGCGGCCGGAGCTGGCGCTTGTCGCCCGAGCTCCGCAGCTTGTCGGCCCTCGCCGTGACCTCGGCCGCAGCGCGCCGATCGCCGCGGCGGTCGAAGAAGCGGGCGAGCCGGCGCAGCGGCGCCTCCTTTCCCGGCTGCCTCTGCACCAGCCAGTCGAGCTGCGCCCGCGCCTCTTCGTAGCGCCCTGCCGACTCCAGCGCGTCGGCGTAGCGGCTGCGGAGCGCGTCGTCGAACGGCGTCTGCGTCAGGGCGATGCCGTACTCGTCCGCGGCCTCCCCGTGGCGGGAGAGGCGCGACAGGATCGCGGCGCGCCGCTCCCGGACCAGGGTCTGCTCGGGGAGCAGCTCCAGGCACCTCTTCAGGTGCGCCTCGCTCGCTCGATCGTCTCCCGCCAGCTCGGCGAGCTCGCCCAGGAGGCGGTGCAGCCGGGGGATTTCGCGGTTCGCGGGCTCGAGCCGGAGCAGGTCGGCGCGGGCCTCGTCGATCCCCTCCCGCCGCGCGATCGCGCGCTCGGCCTTCTCCATGTAGGGCAGCGGCCACGTCGGCGCGCGGTGGATGGCTTCGTCGAAGCCGACGTTGGGGGCGGCCCGGGCTTCGCCCGCTGCCGGGAGGTATTTCCCCCAATCGACGGCCGCGCCGTCCTCCGCTGCTGCGGAGGCGGGGATCAGGAAGAGAAACGTCAGAGCGGCGATTGGACGGAGCTGCCTCATGCGGGCGCGGATCATACACGAGGTCCGATTCGGGCGAGCGGACCGCGGAACGGTCGGTATAGTTCGGGCCCTGGAGAACCCAAGATGTTTGCAATCCCTGAGCGGACCCTCCGCGACCTCGGCTGGCGACAGCTCACCACGGCCCTCGCCGAGCGTACCTCCACCCCGCGCGGGCGCGCCCTCGCCCAGGCGCTCCCCTTCCTCTCCCGCAAGGACGAGATCGAGCGCTCGCTCTCGCGGATCGCGGAGGCCAGGCTCCTCCTGCGAAAGGAGCTCTCACTTCCGGTGGGCGGCGCCGAGGACGTGCGCGACCTCCTCTCCTTCGCGGCCAAGGGCGCGACCCTCGAGGCGGCGCAGCTCGTCGCCTGCGCGCGCCTGATCCGGGCGGCGAGCCGGACGCGCACCTTCCTCCACGCCCAGCGCCTCGAGGCTCCGGCGCTCGCGGCGGAGTCCCAGGCGCTCGCGGACGCGTCCTCCCTCGCCTCGCGGATCGAGACCTCCTTCGAGCCCTCCGGCCGCCTCAAGGACTCCGCGAGCGCGATGCTCGGATCGCTGCGCGACCGAGCGCGCGGCCTGCACCACGAGATCAAGGGGCGCCTCGATGAGCTGATGGCGGATCGGGACTTCTCCGCCACCCTCCGGGACGAGTACCTCTCGATCCGCAACGACCGCTACGTGGTGCCGGTGAACGCGTCCTTCCGCTCGAAGGTGCCCGGCATTGTCCACAACGCCTCCAACTCCGGCCAGACCCTCTTCATCGAGCCCCAGACGATCGTGGGCCTGGGCAACGACCTCTCCATCGCCGAGTCGATGGCGGCGGAGGAGGAGCGCCGGGTGCTCCAGGAGCTCTCCTCCGACCTGGGCGAGCGCAGCGGGGAGCTGATCGAGGCGGTGGAGCTGCTGGCGAAGCTGGACCTGGCGGAAGCGGCCGGGCGCCTCGCAGACGACCTCGACGCCTCCGCTCCCCGGCTCACCGAGGGCCGCGGGCGGATCTCGCTGCGCGCCGTGCGGCATCCCCTCCTCGTGCTGCAGGGCAAGAAGGTCGTGGCCAACGACCTCTCCCTCGCGCAGGGGGAGCGGGCGCTGGTGGTGTCCGGACCGAACGCCGGCGGCAAGACGGTGACGATCACCGCCGTCGGCCTCTGTGCCCTCCTCGTCCGGGCAGGCATGCCCATCCCGGCCGAGGCCGACTCGGAGGTCCCGCTCTTCTCGACGGTGTCGAGCGCCATCGGCGACGAGCAGGATCTCGCCCGAGACCTCTCCACGTTCTCCGCGCACCTAACGACCCTCAAGGAGATCCTCGCGAGGGCAGGCGAAGGCGCGCTGGTGCTCATCGACGAGATCGCCGCCGACACCGATCCTCGCGAGGGCGCCGCGATCGCCTCGGCCGTCCTCGGCGACCTGGTGGAAAAGGGCGCCCGGGTGCTGGTGACCACGCACCTGGAGGAGCTGAAGGCCCTCGGCCTCGCCGATTCGCGCTTCGCCAACGCCCGGGTCGGCCTCGACCCGCGGACCCTCACCCCCACCTTCAAGCTCGAGCTCGGCGCCGCGGGTCTCTCAAGCGCGCTGGAGATCGCGGCCCGGGTGGGCCTCCCCGCCGCCGTGCTCGACGTGGCCCGAACGCGGCTCCACGGCGGGAGCGCTCTCGCCGTGGCCCTCGAGCAGCTCGAGGCGGAGAGGCGCGAGGCCCACGGCGAACGGACGCGGCTCGAGGCGGAGCGCCGCGAGGTGGCCACCCTCCGGGCGGAGGTGCAGGCCGCGCGAGTCGAGGCCGATGCGGCGCGGCGCGAAGCGGAGGCGCGGGTGCGCGACGAGCTGCGCGCGGAGCTCGAGGCGGCGAGGCGCGAGGTCGGCGAGCTCCTCGCCCGGCTCACGGCGCGGCCCGCGGTCTCCGAGGCCGTCCAGGCGCAGAAGAGCCTGCAGGACAAGGCCGCCGAGCAGGAGCGGGCCTC
Source organism: Vulgatibacter incomptus (assembly GCF_001263175.1). Taxonomy (GTDB): domain Bacteria; phylum Myxococcota; class Myxococcia; order Myxococcales; family Vulgatibacteraceae; genus Vulgatibacter; species Vulgatibacter incomptus. The sequence continues at coordinate 2,504,497 of NZ_CP012332.1, forward strand.
CGCGCGGGCGCGTGCCCACGTCCAGGCGATGCGGGAGGAGAAGCAGGTGCTCCCGGCCCAGGCGATCCGGCCCGGCGCCCGGGTGCGGGTAGCCTCCCTCGGCCGCGACGCCGAGGTGGTGGAGCTCGGCAGGGATCATGCGCTGGTGGCGGTCGGTCCGCTCAAGACCCGCGTGAAGCTCGACGACCTCCTGCCGCTGGCAGGCAAGGCGCCCTCCCCCACCGCGGGCAGGCCGCCCGGCGGCGGCAAGACGACCCGGGCGGGCAGGGCCGAGGCCCTCGCCGCGGGCGCCATCGCTGGCCCGGAGGCGCGCTGCGACATCCGGGGCCTCCGCGCCGACGAGGCGGTGCGCGAGATCGAGCTCTTCCTCGATCGGGCGTATTCCGAGGGCCCGGCGGTTGTGTCGATCCTCCACGGCCACGGCACGGGCGCCCTGAAGAAGACCGTACGCGAGGCCCTCGCCGCCTCGCCCTACGTGGCGGACTCGCGGCCCGGCGACCGCCACGAGGGCGGCGACGCGGTCACCATCGTGGAGCTCCGCTCGTAGAGAGCCGATTCCGGCCGGTCTTGCGCCCCCCGCGTCGGGGGCGCAGGTTTCCCAATAAGGGGCGCGCCGTGTCGGAGCAGGAATCGAAACAGGCCAAGAAGATCTTCGCCGTCACCACCTCGACGGGTCTGTCCGACCGCGGTTGGACCGAGCTCCTGCGACCGACGCGAGGGATCCCGGCAGCGGAAAAGGGGATCCCCGAGAGCTCGGGCGAGGAGGCGTGGAACGCCCGGTCGCCGGCCGAGCCCGTCGAGCCCGAGATCGATCGATAAACGAGTCGCCTGAAGGCGCGAGCCGAGACAACGGCGGCGACCCTGTTGGCGCAGGGCCGCCTCCCGCGCCGGGCGCGCGCTCGCTCAGCGCTTCTTGGCCGAGCGCTCGCCTTTGCCGGGCCTCGTCTTCGTCTTGGCGCCCTTGGCTTTGCCGCCCTTGGCCTTGGCAGGAGCCTTCCCGCCTCGGGCGGGAGCCGGTCTCGCCGAAGTCCTGCCCCGCCCTTCCGGCTTCGCCCCTCGCTTCGGCGGGCCCGCCTTCCGCGCGCCTTCCCGACGGGTCTGCCGCGCGATCGCCATCGAGAGGGGCGAGGTCCCGACGCGGCCGAAGGGAGTCTCGGGGAAGACCGGCGCCTCGCCTTCCTCCTCACCGACGAGGAGAGCGAGGCTGATTTGCCTCTTCGCGAGATCCACCGAGGCGATCTCGACTCGGACCCGATCGCCCATGCCGAAGGCGCGCCCCGTGGCGGGGAAGACCAGGCGGTAGCGCTCCTCGTCCAGCTCCCAGCTCGTACCCAGCTCCTCGGCCCGGACCAGGCCCTCGACCGGGAGCTCGTCGAGCTCGGCGAAGAAGCCGAAGTCGGTGACGGAGATCACGGTGGCGTCGAACGCCTCGCCGACCCGGTCCCGCACGAACAGGCACTTGAAGTACTGATCGATCTCACGCTCGGCCTCGGTGGCGGCCCGCTCCCTCTCGGACGACTGGGCGGCGAGCCCGTCGAGGCGCTCCTCCAGCGCGGCCAGCTCGTGGCCCCGAGGCGCGCTCCCGCCCCGCGCCCAGTGCTCCTTGAGGAGGCGGTGGACGAGGAGATCCGGGTAGCGGCGGATGGGCGAGGTGAAGTGGAGGTAGTGCTCTGCCGCCAGGCCGTAGTGGCCGATGTTCTCGGGCTGGTAGACCGCCTGCATCATCGACCGCAGGAGCATCGTGTTCAGCGCGCGCTGCTGCGGGGTCCCCTCGATGGCGCGCAGGAGCTCGCCGAGCCTCGTGGGGGGCATCCCCTCCTCGAGGTCGAAGGAGAAGCCCACCGCCGTGGCGAGGCGGGCGAAGTTCTCGAGCTTCTCCGGATCGGGCTCGCCGTGGACGCGATAGACGGACGGCAGCTCCCGCTCGGAGAAGTAGCGCGCCACCGCCTCGTTCGCGGCGAGCATGAACTCCTCGATCATCCGGTGGGCGTCGTTGCGCTCGCGCCGGACGATCGCGGTGGGGAGCATGTGCTCGTCGAGGATGGCGCGGGACTCCGGGAGGTCGAAGTCCAGCGCGCCCCGCTTGGTGCGCTGCTGGCGGAGCTTCGCCGCGAGCTCGCCGGCCAGGCGCAGGTCCTTCTCGAGGGGGCGCCCGCGGGCTGGCGGGGCAGCCAGGACCTCCGCGACCTTCTCGTAGGTCCAGCGCTGGTGGGAGCGCATGACCCCCTCGTAGATCTCCGCCTCCACCGGCTTGCCCTCGCGATCGAGCGCGAGGTCGCAGACCATGCAGAGCCGATCCACGCCGGGGTTCAGCGAGCAGATCCCGTTCGAGAGGTTCTCCGGGAGCATCGGCAGGACGTGGTTCGGGAAGTAGACCGACGTGGCCCGCGAGACGGCCTCATCGTCCAGCCTCGTATTCGGGGTGACGTAGTGCGCCACATCGGCGATCGCCACGACCAGCCGGTAGCCGCTGCGCAGCTTCTCGACGAAGACCGCGTCGTCGAAGTCCCGGGCGTCCTCGCCGTCGATGGTCACCAGGCGCAGCTCGCGCAGATCCCGGCGGCCCGCGTGGTCTGCTTCCGAGACCTCGGGCGGAACGGCTTCGGCCTCCCGCCGCACCTCGTCGGGGAAGTCCTCGGAGAAGCCGTTCGCGTACGCGACCTCCAGCACCTCGACGATCGGGTCGCCGGGCTCTCCGACCACCTTCTCGATGGTGCCGCGGAGGGCGCCGGTCTCGTCGGCGTATGAGGTGATGGCGACCTTCACCACCTGTCCGGCCTTCGCTTCGGGAATGGGCTTCACCGACACGAAGCGCGGCAGGGTGGGATCCACCGGCGTGACGAAGGCCGCCTTCCCACGGAGCTCGAGGGTGCCGAGGAAGTTCCGGCGCCGGTGCGAGACGATCTCCACGAGCACGCCGGCGTCCCTGCCGAACTTGCCGCGGACCACGCGCACCCGGAGGAGGTCGCCGTCCATGGCCTCGCGGAGCTCATGGGGAGGCAGGAAGACATCGTCGCCCTCGGGGCCCTCGAGCCTCTTCACGAAGCCGTAGCCCTCGGGCCGGAGGGTGAGCCTGCCGACGACCTCGCCGGCGCCTCGAGCCGGGCGTCCCCCCTCTTCCCTGACGCCCCGGGGCCTCGCTCCGGGCTCGCCGCGCGGCGCCGGGGCACGCTCACGGCGGGCGGGCTTCTCTTGCTTCCACGGGCGGGCGGGAGGGCCCTCGCGCCTCGCCTCCATCGCCTTGGGTCCGGGCCTCGCGCCCGCCTCGGCCGCTTTGGGGCTTGGCCTGGCGCCCGCCTCGGGCGGCGCCTTCCTCGGCCGCTCGCGGACCACCACGGGCGCGCCCGAGACCGCGCGTCGGAAGCGTCGGCCATCGCGCTCCAGGGTCCCGGCGCGGGTCAGCTCGCGCAGCCGGCGCTTGAGCGCGGTGTACTCGCCGGGGTGGATCCCGGCTTTTTCGGCGATCTGCCGGGCGGAGAGGAGCTCGCCCCTCCCCCTATCGACCGCCTCCAGAATCGCTTCGTCTCTTGGCATTGCTTCCTACATGCGCACGATTCGCAGGAAGCGGGAAGAGGATTCACCGTCGGCTCGCCTTCAGCGAATCGGCTCCGTGGGGCCTCCTGCCCTCAGGAAGGCGTCGAAGCCCCCCTCGATGAGGAAGACGTCGGCGTAGCCGTCACCGAGGAGCTCGAGCGCGACCGACTCCTGCGCCGCGAGATCGGCCAGCAGCAGGAGCGAGCGGCCCCGCGGGATCTCCGCCTTGTGCGAGAGGATCCCATCGGCGGGGAGGCGGATGGCCCCTGGCATGGTCTCGCCGCTCGATCGCCTCGACGACTCGGAGCGTGCGTCGATCACGGCGAAGCGCTCTCCGTACGACAGCCTCCTGCGGAGCTCGTCTGGATGGATCATCGTGAACGCGAGCCCGCCCTGCGCGACCTGCATGAACGCCTCCAGGTTGTGGGCCGGCCCGAGCGCTCGCCCAGGAACTCTCGATGCCGCCGCCCCGTCCCGAGCCGGCCCTGACCATGACTTTGTTCACGTGACGAAGAGGCCGCATCCGCCGGGTTCGTGCGCCGCGATCGGGGCGCGCATCCGGGCGGGCGTGCAGCTGGCGGCTCGACGGGCGTGAAAGAGAGCGGCCGCGCGCCAGGCGGGCGATCCGCCCTACGTCCGGAGCGTCGAAGCCGTCCTCAGTCGTCGCCGCCGCTGGAAGCAGGCGGCACGGAAGGCCCGCCGACGACGACCTTCATGATGCGCGGGGTCTCCGAGCGCGAAAGGACGTCGCACGACGGGCAGGCGTGCGCGGGAACCGGCGTGCTGCAGGATCGGCAGCTCCCGAGGGCACGGAGCGCGGCGTCGAACTCGGCGCTCAGCCGATGGAGCGCCGCCAGCCTGCGCTGGGTCCGATCGAGCTGCTCGGCGAGCGCGGAGCCGAAGCGTTCGGATAGCTCCGGCGCGCTCGTGCAGCCTTCGCGCATGCGCAGCAGCTCGCGGATCTCCTCGATGGAGAGGTCGAGCTCCCGCAGATCGGCGATCAGCGTGAGGCGCTCGAGGTCCCCCTCGGTGTAGAGCCGGCGGCCGCCCTTGCCCACGACCGAAGGCTCGAGGAGCCCCGCCTCCTCGTAGAAGCGGACGGTCCGCAGCGTCGTACCCGAGCGCCGGGCGAGATCGCCGGTACTGAGTGTCGCCTCAGAAGGAATGGACGTATCCGTCTCCACGTCATCCAGAGATAGCGGCGCGATCAAGGCCTGTCAAACGGGACGATGCCGCAGAGCAAGGTCGATCGCCCGGCGCAGCCCCCTGAAGGGGACCGCCGCCTTGGCCTCCTCGAGCGGGAGCCAGGCAGCGCTCACGTGCTCGGCGGGATCGATCCGCACCGCGGCGTCCCGGGGCGCCCAGGCCGCGAAGGCGTGCTCCTGGACGAAGAGGGGCTCGTCGCCGAAGCCGAACGCGTGGATGTAGCGGAGATCCGTGACGGGGACCGAGAGACCCGTCTCCTCCCCCAGCTCGCGCGCTGCCGCGTGGGCCGCGTCCTCGCCGGCCTCGATCCGCCCGGTGACGATCTGCTCGAAACCGCCCCGTTCGGGAGTTCGGCGCAGGAGGAGCACCTCGGGCCCGCTCCGGCCCTCGCGCAGCACCGCGACGGAGATCGTGCGCAGGTCGAAGCCCCGCTCCTCCAGCGGCCACTCGAAGACCTCGCCGAACTCGCGGGCCACCCGGACCGCGACCTCGTCGGGATCGATCAGCTTGCCGAGGAGCTGCGACATGCTGCTCACCCCGCGCTCCGCGATTCCGCAGGGGACGATCATGCCGAAGTGGGAGAGGTCCGGCATCACGTTCAGGGCGAAGCCGTGGGTCGTGATCCACTTCTTGATGTGGATGCCGATCGCACAGATCTTCACCGCGTCGGGGTCTTCCTCGCCGCCGACCCATACGCCCGTCCACTTGGGGACGCGGCCGGCGGTGATCCCGTAGCCGGCGAGGGTGCGGATCATCGCCTCCTCGACGCCGCGCACGTAGCGCCGCACGTCCTGGCGGTCGGGCTTGAGGTCGAAGATCGGGTATCCGACGAGCTGCCCAGGGCCGTGGTAGGTGACGTCACCGCCCCGATCGGTCTCGAAGACCTCCACTCCCTTCGCCGCGAGCTCGTCAGGCGAGAGCAGCACGTTGGCGGCCTTCGCCGCCCGGCCCATCGTCAGCACCGGGGGATGCTCGAGGAGGAGGAGCGTGTCGGGCGCGCGGCCCTGGTCGCGGGCCTTCGCCAGCGCCTGCATGAGGGCGAGGCCGTCCTCGTATTCCACGCGGCCGAGGCGCCGCACCACGAGCTTGCGATCCATCTCGATTCACCGAAACCGCGGACGAGCGGGCTCCGCCTGCCGTCCGCGACGCTCGAACGCACGCGGACGGCCTGGCATTCGCCGACTCAGGCCCCTGCCTTCTCCCGGGCGAGGGAGGCCAGGCACTCGTCGCGCTGCTCGCGCAGGTGCCACGGCAGCTCGCCGAAGACGTCGTCGAAGAGGGTCTCGGGCTCCGGATCCGGCCCGGCCTCCGCCGCCGCGATCGCCTCGTTCACCTCGGCGAGGAGCTCGTCGCGAAGCGCCTTGTCCTTCTCCTCGCTCCAGAGGCCGCCTTCGCAGAGCTCGCGGAAGAGGGCCTGGATGGGATCGCGCTTCGCCCAGGCGTCGACCTCGGCCTGGTCGCGGTAGCGCGAGGGATCGTCCGAGGACGAGTGCGCGCCCATGCGGTAGGTCTCGCACTCGAGGAGGGTCGGTCCCTCGCCCCGCCGGGCCCGGGCGATCGCCTCGGTGGCGGCGGCGTAGACCGCCTTCGCGTCGTTTCCGTCGACCTTCACGCCGGGGAAGCCGTAGGCCGCCGCCTTCATGGCGTAGGTCTCGGAGGCGGTCTGGCCCTTGGTGCTGATCGAGATCGCCCAGTGGTTGTTCTGGCAAATGAAGACCACCGGCACCTTGAACACGCCGGCGAAGTTCAGCGCCGTGTGGAAGTCCGCCGCAGAGGTGGCGCCGTCGCCCATGAAGGCGAGGACCACCGTGGAGTCGCCGCGGAGCTTCGCCGCCCAGGCGGCGCCCACCGCCTGCGGGAGCTGGGTGCCGATGCAGCTCCCCCAGGAGACCTGGTTCACGCTGCGTGAAGCCGGATGAGACGGCATCTGCCGTCCCTTGGTCTCGTCGAGGGCGTTGCCGAAGACCTGTGCCAGGTAGGGCACGAGCGGGAAGCCCCGCATCAGCATCGCGGAGGACTCGCGGAGCGCCGGGAAGATCCAGTCGGAGGGCTCGAGGGCGATGGCCGCCGCGAGGTAGGCCGCTTCCTGGCCCGTGCAGGCGCCGTAGAAGCCGATGCGGCCCTGGCGCTGCAGGGTCATCATCCGCTCGTCCACCGTGCGGATCCGCAGCATCGAGCGGTAGAGGCGCAGGGCCACGTCGTCCGGGAGACCCACGCCCTTCGCGCGATCGGCGCCGCGGGCGGTCTTCGCCATCATCGGCTGCGCGCCCGCCGTCTTCGCCTTCGGAGCGGGCGGCGCCTTCACGGCCTTCGCCTTCGCGGCCACAGCGGCGGCCGGCGCCTTTGTCGCCTTCGCGACGGCGGCTGCCTTCGCCTTCGGGGCTGCTGCCGGCTGCGCCTTCGCCGCCTTCGACCTTCCAACCGCCTTTGCCATCGGCGAATCCTCCAAAGGATGGCGGGACCGCAAAAGACCCCGCCTCTTCACCGCCGCGCGCACGGCGCGCTGGCGGCGATCGACCGTCAGGCCATCTCGAGCATCAGCTTGTCGGGATCGGTCACGAGATCGATCACGTCGTACGCGAACTTCGCGCCCTCGGCGCCGTCCACGTTCCGGTGATCGAAGGCCCACGAGAGGTTCATGATGTCGCGCACCACGATCTCGCCCGCGTCGTTCACCACCGGCCGCTTGCGCATCCGGTGCACGCCCATGATCGCCACCTCGGGGTGGTTCAGGATCGGCGTGGCGAAGAGCCCGCCCGTCTGCCCGAGGGAGGTGATCGTGAACGTGCCGCCACCGATGTCCGCCTGGGAGAGCTTGCGATTCCGCGCGGCGTCCGAGAGGCGCACGATCTCCTTCGCGATCTCGCGCATCGAGAGCTTGTCCGCGTGGTGGATCACCGGCACCACCAGGCCATCGTCCGTGGCGACGGCGATGCCGATGTTGTACTCGCCGCGGATCACCAGCTCCTGGGCCGCCTCGTCCATCACCGCGTTGCAGCGGGGGTTCTTCTTGAGGGCGCCGATCACGGCCTTCACGATGAAGGGCAGGAAGCTGAGCTTCTCTCCGCTCTTGGCGAGCTTGGCGTTCAGGCGGTCGCGGAGGGCCACGAGGTCGGTGGCGTCGACCTCCTCCACGAAGTGGTAGTGCGGCGCGCTCTGCTTCGACCGCACGAGGTTCTCGGCGATCTTGCGGCGCAGGCCCCGGATCGGGATCCGCTGGTCCGCCGCTGTGGCGACGACGGCCGGCGCGGGCGGGAGCTGCATGCCCGGCTGCGCCGCGGGGACGGCCTGGTTCGCGGCTCCCCCGGAGACGAAGCCCAGGAGGTCTTCCTTGGTCACCCGACCCTGGGGGCCGGTGCCGACGACGGCGGCCAGGTTGACGCCGTGCTCGCGGGCCATGCGCCGGGTCACGGGCGTGGCGAGGACGCGCCGGCCCTCCTCCGCTGCAGGCGCCGCCTTCGGCGCGGCGGCCGCGGCGGGCGCGGGAGCGGCGGCGTGGGCGGCGGCAGGAGCCGGAGCCTCGGCGGCGCCGCCCTCGGTCTCGAGGACCACGAGGGTCCCGTGGACCTTGGCGATCTCGCCCTCGTTGCCGTGGCGCTCCACGACCTTGCCGGCCTTCGGCGACGGGATGGTCACGGTGGCCTTGTCGGTCATCACCTCGACCAGCGCCTGGTCCTCGGCGATGGTGTCACCGACGCTCACCAGCCACTTGACGATCTCGCCCTCGACGACGCCCTCGCCGATGTCCGGGAGCCTGAACTCGAACTTTGCCATGGGTTGCATCTCTCCCTGCTGCGATTGCTAGAGCCGGCTGCCGCGGCGGGCGCCGACGAAAAATGGCTAGGCGACGAACTCGACCACGTCGTGGATCCCCTGGAGGATCCGCGGAGCCCGCGGAAGATACGCGTCGTCGAGCGTATAGGGAAACGGGGTGTCCCAGCCGGTGACGCGCTTGACCGGGGCTTCCAGGTGGACGAAGGCGCGCTCCTGGATCAGGGCGCTGATCTCCGCGCCGAGGCCGCAGGTGCGCGCCGCCTCGTGCACCACCACCACCCTGCCCGTCTTCTTCGCCGACGCCACCACGGCGTCGATGTCGAGGGGCCAGAGGGTGCGGAGATCGAGGAGGTCGCAGCGGATGCCGGACTTCTTCTCGGCCTCGTCCACCGCGGCGACCGCCTCGTGGAGCATCGCGCCCCAGGCGATCACCGTCACGTCGTCGCCCTCGCGCAGGAGCGCGGCCTTCTCGAGGGGGACCGTGTAGTCCTCCTCCGGCACCTCGCCCTTCGCCGCGCGGTAGATCCGCTTCGGCTCCATGAAGAGCACCGGATCCTCCTGGCGCATGGCGGAGAGGAGCAGGCCCTTGGCGTCGTAGGGGTTCGACGGGACCACCACCTTCAGACCGGCGTGGTGGATGAAGACCGACTCCGGCGACTGGGAGTGGTAGAGGCCGCCCTTGATGCCGCCGCCGTAGGGCGTGCGGATCACCATCGAGCAGGGATACTGGCCGCCGGAGCGATAGCGGAACTTGGCCAGCTCGCTCACGATCTGGTCGTAGGCGGGGTAGATGAAGTCCGCGAACTGGACCTCCGGCACCGGGCGCATCCCGTAGAGGGACATGCCGATGGCCGCGCCGACGATGCCGCCCTCGGCGAGGGGCGTGTCGATCACGCGGTTCTCGCCGAACTCCTCGTAGAGGCCGGCGGTGGCGCGGAACACGCCGCCGAACTTGCCGACGTCCTCGCCGAGGACGACGACGCGATCGTCCCTGCGCATCTCGGTGCGCAGGGCGTCGTTGACAGCCTGGAGTAGGTTCAGAACGGGCATGGAGGGATTCCTCGTCGAGGGACGGGTCCGAGTCAACCGCTATCCGGCGATGGGCACGCCGAAGGAGGTCACCTGGCGCGCCTCGCGGTCGCGCTTGACCAGGCCGGCGACGAAGAGCTCGGCTGCCTTGTAGGAGGAGCGGACCAGCGGCCCCGAGGCCACGTAGAGGAAGCCCATCCCCTCGGCGATCGCCTGCAGCTCGGCGAAGCGCTCGGGGGTGATGAACTCCTTCACCTCCAGGTGCCACTGCGAGGGCTGCAGATACTGGCCCAGGGTGAGCACCGACACCCCAACCTCGCGCAGGTCGCGGAAGGCCTGGAGGAGCTCGTCCTCCTGCTCGCCGAGGCCGAGCATGATCGACGACTTGGTGTGGATGTGCGGGTAGGTCTGCTTCACGTAGCGCAGAACTTCGAGGGACTGGCGGTAGCCGGCGCGGCGGTCGCGCACGGTGGGGGTGAGCCGCTCCACCGTCTCGATGTTGTGGGCGATCACTGCCGGGTTCGCGAGGCCGATCTTGTCGAGGAAGTCGGTCCGCCCGGTGAAGTCCGGGATCAGCACCTCGAGGATCGTGCTCGGCGTTCGGGCGAGGAGCTCCGTGATGCACTCCGCGAAGTGCGACGAGCCCTGATCCGGGATGTCGTCGCGGTCGACCGAGGTGACCACGAGGTAGTGGAGGCCGAGCTGGGCCACTGCCGTGGCGAGGTTGCGCGGCTCGTCCGGATCCAGGGGCGCCGGGCGCTTCTCGCTGGCGATGTTGCAGAAGCGGCAACCGCGGGTGCAGGTGTCGCCCATCACCATCACGGTGGCGGTGCCCCCGCCCCAGCACTCGCCCACGTTCGGGCAGCGGGACTCCTCGCACACCGTGTGGAGCTTGAGGTCGTGGAGGGTGGCCTTCACCTTCTCGTAGGTGGCCCCGCTCGGCAGGCGGACCTTGAGCCACTCGGGCTTCTTCTGCTTCGGCTTCGCCGCCTTCTGCGCGGGCGGCGTGCCGAGCGCGACCAGCTTCTCGCTCATCTGCGCCTCATCCCTCCCCGGATGCTCGAATCGGACCCCGCCGGAGCGGGGCCCAGTTGATACGACTAGATGTGCAGCGGGTGGCCCAGCGTGGCGTGGGCGGCCTCGCCGATGATCTCGGAGAGCGTCGGGTGCGGGTGGATCGTCTTCGCGAGATCCTCCGTGGTGCTCTCGAGGCGGAGCGCCGCGCAGGCCTCGGCGATGAGGTCCGTCGCGTGGGGGCCCACGATGTGGACGCCCAGGACCTCGTCGTACTTGTTCTCCGAGACGATCTTCACCATGCCCTGCGTCTGGCCGAGGATCCGGGCCTTGCCGATGGCCGCGAAGGGGAACTTGCCCACCTTCACGTCGTAGCCCTTCTCGCGGGCGGCCTTCTCGGTGAGACCCACCGAGGCGACCTCCGGCGAGCAGTAGGTCGCGCCGGGGCAGCGGTCGTAGCGCAGGGGCTGCGGGTTCTTGCCGGCGATGTCGTCCACCGCCAGGAGCGCCTCCTGGGTCGCCAGGTGCGCGAGCATCTGGGTCGGCACCACGTCGCCGATGGCGTAGATGCCGTCCGCGGAGGTCCGCATCATCGAATCCACCGGGATGAAGCCGCGCTCGGTCTTGACGCCGACCGACTCCAGGCCGATCCCCTCGGTGACCGGCTTGCGGCCGATGGCGGAGAGCAGCATCTCGGCCTCGATCACCTCGGTCTTGCCGTCCTTCGAGGCCAGGTGGGCCTTCACCCCGCCGGAAAGGCGCTCGAGCTTCTCCACCTTGGTCTCGACGCGGAAGTCGATCTTGCGCTTGCGGTAGGCGCGCTCGATCTCCTTGCTGATCTCCTCGTCCTCGAGGGGGAGGAGGTGCGGCAGCAGCTCGACGATGGTGACCTTGCTGCCGAAGGCGGCGAAGACCGACGCGAACTCCATGCCCACCGCGCCGGCGCCCACCACGATCAGGCTCTTGGGCACGCGGTCGAGGTCGAGGATCTGGTCCGAGTTCAGCACGACCTTGCCGTCGGACTCGAGGCCCGGGAACTCGCGGACCACCGAGCCGGTGGCGACGATGAGCTTCTTGAAGAGGATCTCCTGCTTCGCCCCGCCCTCGCCGGCGACCTCGAGCTTGCCCTTGCCGGCGATCTTCCCGAAGCCGGTCACGACCGTGACCTTGTTCTTCTTCATCAGGAAGCTGACGCCGTTGGTGCTCTGGTCGACGATCTTGTTCTTGCGCGCGAGGACCCCGGCCATGTGGACGCTGGGGCTGCCCGAGATCTGGATCCCGTGCTCGGCCGCGTCGCGGATCTCCTCGACGAGGTCCGCCGAGTGGAGGAGCGCCTTGGTGGGGATGCACCCGACGAGGGTGCAGGTGCCGCCGAGCCGCTTCTGCTTCTCGATCAGGACGGTCTTCAGCCCCGCCTGTCCCGCGTGGATGGCGGCAGCATAGCCGCCGGGACCGCTGCCCAGGATTGCCACATCGAAAACGTCAGCCAAGGCGAAGCCTCCCGAAAGATCGGTTTTGGACGCGGTAGCTAACGCTCCGGGCGGTAGACCGTCAAGCAGAAGGGGCGTGCCGCGCCGCGCCATCGCGTGCGAACCGCGAAAGGCGGGCGCGGGCCCTCCGCGCTACCGCGTGCTCAGCGGCTGGAAGACGACCTTTCCGCCGTCGGCGTAGGCCAAGCCGCCTGCAGCGACGGCGTATTTCTCAATTCGCGAAGCACTTGCCACCAGTCTCGGAGACCCGGGCTGTCGGAGGTCCGCGAGGCGGAGACGGGCCTCCCAGTCGGAGCGGCGAAGCCGGTCCTTCCCGTTGAACTCGTACTCAGCGAAGGCCACCAGCCGCCCCTGATCTCCGAACTCGAAGTTTCCGACGAACGCCTCGTCGACGTCCGTGAGCGCCCAGGTGAGCTCCCGATCTCGATCGAAGGCGTGGACCGCGCCTTTCCACGAAGCGACGAAGACCAGGAAACGACCGTCGTCCGAGAATCTCGGCTCCGGCATCGTCGAGATTCGAAAGCTGCTCCAGTCGCGAACGTCTGCCTCGGGTTCGACGACCCAGGTCTTGCCCGATGCGATCTCATGGACGCGGAGATCGCTTCGACGCCCCTGCCCGTCCGGAACCTTCGCGACGAAGGCGATCATGGAGCCGTCGACCGAGAAGTAGGGGGCGTGGGCGGAGGGGGCGAGCGGGATGGTACGATCGCCATCAGAGAGCCGTGTGAGCTGCAGGGCTCCCGGGTCACCGAACGAAGCCCCGGAGGTCCACGCCACGGAGCTGCCATCAGGGGACAAGGAGAAGAGGTAGACGTCGGACGCGATCTCCCGCACCGAAGCGAGAGCCGAGGGCGCGACGCGCAAGGACGCGCCGACCATGGTGCGGCCCGACATGTAGGGGGTCGCCGAAAGGAAGGCCACGCCGCCCGATCCGTTCCCGGTGTGGAAGAGCCGGCCGTCGAGATCCGTCTGGAGACCCGTCTGAACGTCGAGACGAACGAGAGTCTGCGCCTCTGAAAGGAAGTAGAGCGACCCGCAATCGCCAGAGAACGAGCTGTACGGCATGAACTCTTCGAGGGGAACCCGCAGGCCACAGTCCTTCTCGAAGGCGGTCTCCCGTTTCGTGGCCAGGTCGATTACCTTCGCGCCGGGGCAGCCGGTGTCGAGCCAAACCTCGTTCCCGCAGATGCCCAGCAATGGGTTGGACCTGCGCTCCGAGACCTCGAGGTAGCGCTCTCCAAGGAGCGAATCCCAGAACAACAGCTTGGAGCTGTGGTCGCTCGGGTCGACCTGCCCAAGGAGAACCGTCCGGATCCGGCCCGGAGACGAGCCCCGTCCCACCACGGTCTTCACACCATTCGGCTCCCAGCGCTCGAGGCCGCGCGAGGTCTCCACGTAGAGCTGGTCCCAAGCGCCCGCGCGAAGCAACGTCTTCTCGCCGGTCGCCGGCCTCCACTCCTCCAGCCCGTCGGCGGTGCGAACCAGGAGCCGATCCGCGTCCACGGGAAATCCGAGAACATCGCCAGCGCCCAGGACTCGCCGAGAGGCACAGAGCTCCCGCCCGAGCTCGCAATCGGAGACCGCGACCTCGGCAGGCGGCTCGGATGTGCCGCCGCAGCCCGCTCCCGTCGACAGAAACCCAGAAACTACGAGCCCAGCCACCCACTTGGACACGCGCATCGTCCCTCCCGCTACGATTGATCGTAGCGGGAGACGAGCGAGTTCAAGTTTTATTCACGTGGGTCAGGATCCCGCCATTTGGGGGAAGCTCGGGGTCCTCCGGCCCTGTGATCCTTCTGAATTTCTTCAAAGAATCGTCAGCCGAGCGGGCCTCGGAAGAGCTTGCGCATCCCGTAGCGGAAGGCGCGGAAGGTGCGCTCGCGGTACGGGAACATCCACAGGGGGACCATCGGCAACCGGGGCCGGTTGACGTGACGGACCTCGCAGAGATCCTTGAGGCCCTGGATGCCGTGGACCCTGCCGATCCCCGACTGCTTCACCCCGCCCCAAGGCGTCTCCGGGAGAGCGTGGGTGTAGAGAACGTCGTTGATCATCACGGTGCCCGCCTCGAGGCGCCGGGCGACTGCGTCCGCACGTGAGACGCTCCGGGAGAAGACGTAGGCGGAGAGGCCGAAGGCGCTGTCGTTGGCCTCGCGGATCGCCTCCTCGACGTCGCGATACGGTCGGATCGGCAGGCAGGGTCCGAAGGTCTCGTCGCGCCAGATCTCCATGTCGGATGTGACATCGACGAGCACCGTGGGTTCGATGAAGCGCGCCCCGCCCTCGCCGTGGACGCCGCCGCCGACGAGGATCCGGGCGCCCTTCGACTTCGCGTCGTCGAGCTGGCGCTGGACGAGGTCCACCTGGCTGGGGACGACCATCGCGCCCACGTCCACGTGGGCCTCGCCTGCCGCCGCCGGATCGCCCTGGCGCACGGCGCTGGCGAGCTCGACCACCTTCGCCACGAAGGCGTCGTGGATCGACTCGTGGACGAGGACCCGCTCCACCGAGGCGCAGATCTGCCCCGAATTCGCGAAGGCGCCCCAGACCACCTGCCGGGCGGCGTGGTCCAGGTTAGCGTCGGGCAGGACGATGGCGGGATCCTTGCCGCCGAGCTCGGCGACGTAGGGGATCAAGCGCCGCCCGCAGGCCTCTCCGACCTTGCGGCCGGTGGCCACCGATCCGGTGAAGATCACCATGTCGACGTCGGCCTCCACCAGCGCCGCGCCGGTCTCGCCGCCGCCCGGGACCACGCCGACGAGGTCGGGATCGATCCCCGCCTCGACCAGGAGCTCCTTTGCCAGGAGGAGGATCCGCGGCGTCCACTCGGAGGGCTTCACCACCACGGCGTTCCGGGCGGCGAGCGCCATGATCACGTCGCCCATCGGGATGGAGAACGGGAAGTTCCACGGGCTGATGACGCCGATCACGCCGCGCGGCTCGTGCCGCAGCCGACTCGCCTTCAGCGGGCCGAAGAGGTGGAGCGGGATCTTCTCGTCGCGCAGGACGCGGCGGGCCCGCTTCGCGAAGAAATTGGTGAGATCGACGATCGGGAAGATCTCGTGGGTGAGCGCCTCGAAGCGCGCCTTGCCGTTCTCGCGGACGAGGAGGTCGACGACTTCGTCGGTGCGCGCGATCAGGCGATCCCGGAAGGCCAGGAGCTTCTTCCTGCGCTCGCCCCAGTCGAGCGCGGCCCAACGGCGCTGCGCCTCCCTCGCCCGCCCGACGACCTCCCGCACCTCGGCCGGGCTGGTGATCGGCAGGTCCGGAAAGGGGCGACCCGTCGCCGGCTCCGTGTTGCGGATCGCGCCGTCGACGAGGTTCGAAGGCCTGGCGAATGCGGGGCGGATGAGGGGTTCCATCGTTTCTCCTTGGGCCTTCGCCGAGACGAGGAGGCCGGATCATGCAACAGCCGAACGGCGCCCCGCCATTGCGACGCTCTCGGCGTCGGAAACGACGTGCCCGGATATTGGCCAGCCTGTTGCGCCGATGAAGCCAAGGTCCGCGTCGTTGACAGGGTCCCTCGAGGGGCTCTAGGAACGCCCCATGGTCTTCGACTGCGCGGTGATCGGCGGCGGTGTGATGGGGAGCGCCATCGCGCTCCGGCTGGCCCAGGCGGGCCAGAAGGTGGTCGTCCTCGAGAAATCCATCCCGGGCGCCGAGGCGTCCAGCGCGGCCGGCGGAATCCTCGGCCCTCAGATCGAGGGCGATCACGACGACCCGCTCTTTCGCCTCTGCCTGGCTTCCCGCGACGCCTACGGGCCCCTGGCCCTCGAGCTGATCGAACGCGCCGGGATCGACGTGGGCCATCGGCGCTCCGGCCTCCTCCTCGTGAAGTACGCCGGCGAGGACGTGGGCCCCCTCGACGCCCGCCTCGCCTGGCAGCGCGCCGCCGGCCTGGAGGTCGAGCGCCTTGACGGCGACCAGGCTCGGAGCCTCGAGCCGGCGCTCTCACCCGAGGTGGCGGCTGCCCTTCACTTCCCCAACGAGGCCCGCCTCGAGCCCAGGAAGCTGGCGCAGGCCCTGGCCCTCGCCGCCCAGCGCGCCGGCGCCGCGTTCCGCAAGGGCATCGTGCGCGGAGTGGCGGTCGAGGACGGCAAGATCGCTGGTGTCGATCTCGACGACGGCCGGCTCCCGGCGGGCGCGGTGGTGGTCGCCGCCGGCGCGTGGACCTCGAAGGTCGCGGGAACCGGGCTCGCCGCGGACGTGGTCCGCCCTGTCCGCGGCCAGATGACGGAGCTCCACCACCCGGAGCTCGTGCTCGAGAGAGTTGTCTTCACCTCTCGGGGCTACCTCGTTCCCCGCGGCGGAGGGACGGTCGTCACCGGCTCCACGATGGAAGAGGCGGGGTACGAGAAGAAGGTTACGGCGGCGGGGCTCTCTCGCATCCTCGCCAACGCGGTCGCCGCGGCGCCGCTCCTGGGATCGGCGGAGGTGGTCTCGTCGTGGTCGGGTCTGCGGCCCTGCCCCAAGGACGGCCTCCCCGTCATCGGCGCGGGCGCGGTTCCCGGGCTCTACGTGGCCAGCGGCCACCACCGGAACGGGATCCTCCTCGTGCCGGAGACCGCCCGGCTCCTCGCCGCGGCCGTCCTCGCTGGACGGGATCCGGAAGAGCTCGCGCCCTTCTCCCCTCTTCGCTTCGCCCGCTGACGTTCGGGCGGCAGAGCGCCCGGGAGATGATTGCCTCTCCTTCGCCTCGCCACACTGCGGGCGCGGAGCGCGCCGTCACCGCCTAGCCGATGGCGAGATGGAACCGGTCGTCGGCGTTGTCGGCCGCGTCGTCCTCCTGCCGACGGCGCCGGAGCTCCGCCCAGGTCTCGTCGGAGATCGCCGCGAACGCACGGACCGCCTCCGGATCGAACTGGGTGCCGGAGCAGCGGAGGATCTCGCCGCGGGCCGTGTTCCAGTTCGTGCCCTTTCGATAGGGCCGATCGCAGAGCATCGCGTCGAGGGTGTCGGCGATCGCGAAGATCCGGGCGCCCAGCGGGATCTCGTTGCCTCGAAGGCCGTGGGGATAGCCCTTGCCGTCGAAGCGCTCCTGGTGGGAGAGGACGATCTGCGACGGATGCTCGAGGAAACGGATGCCCCGGAGGATCTGGAAGCCGATCTCCGGATGGCGGCGCATCTCCTGCCACTCCGCGGGCGTGAGGGGGCCCGGCTTGAGCAGGATCGCGTCGGGGACGCCGATCTTGCCGATGTCGTGGAGGAGCGCTCCCCGGCAGATCTCGCCGAGCTCGGGGCCGCGGACCCCCATCTGCTCGGCGATGGCGCGAGTGTAGCGGACCACCCGCTGCGAATGATCGGAGGTCTCGTGCTCGCGCGCGTCGAGGGCGGCGACGAGGGCGGAGAGCGTGTGCGTGTACGCCACTTCCACGGCGCGGAGGGCGCCCTGGAGCTCGGTGGTCTTCTCCTCCACCCGCTGCTCCAGCTTGAGCTGGTACCGCCGGCGGGCGAGGTCGATCCGGCGCCTTCCGAGGGCGCGCTCGATCGAGCGGATGAGCTCGGTGAGCTTCGGCGGCTTGAGCAGGTAGTCGGCCGCCCCCCTGCGGAGGCACTCGACGGCGCTCTCGGTGTCGCCGAAGCCCGTCAGCATGATCACCGCGATGTCGGGGTGCTCCCGCCGCAGCCGATCGAGAAGCCAGAGACCGTCGCGAGCCGGCATTTTCAAATCGCAGATCGCGAGATCCGGCTCGGTGATCGCCACGTGGGCGAGAGCGCTCTCGGCGTCCGCCACGGTCATGCAGCGGTAGCCCTCCTCGACGAGGAGAGCGGAGAGGACGTCGCGCACCGCCGGATCGTCGTCGACGATCAGGATGCTCGGAGCATGGGGAGGAGCCGGCTGCATGATCAAGCGTCCTGGGGGATCGGCCGCGGGTGAGAACGGCAACCGGCGCACATTTTACCCGCGGTGCGAGCCACCTTTCAACCGGTCGTCTCGCATTCTCCACAGCCGATCCGAGCCATGGAGTGACGAAAGCGCGCCACGTTCCCCACATCCCGGTGACTCCGGGGCACGCAGGAAACGGGCGCGCAGAGCGTATGAAGAAACCGGCCCCGCCAGGGCGGGCCCGATTTCTTCAGCCGCGCTCCGCGCGGAAACGCTCTTCTTTTCGTTTGCTCCGCCTACGGCTCCGCGCGAGCGCCATGAGCGCTCAGGCGGACTTCTTCTCCCGCTCGAAGGAGAGGATGGGCGCCTCGCCGCGCAGGATCACGCCGTCGGTGATCTTGCACTCCTTGACGCCGTCCCGGTACGGGACCTCGTACATGATGTCGAGCATCGCGTTCTCCATGATGCTCCGCAGGCCGCGGGCGCCGGCATGCCGCCGCATGGCCTCCCGCGCGATCGCCCGCAGCGACTCCCGGGTGAAAGAGAGCTTCACCTTCTCGAGCTCGAAGAGCTTCTGGTACTGCTTCGTCAGGGCGTTCTTCGGCTGGGTGAGGATGGTGACGAGGTCGTCCTCCGAGAGATCCCAGAGCGTGGCCAGGATCGGCAGACGGCCGACGAACTCGGGGATCAGGCCGAAGTGCACCAGGTCCTCGGGCGTGGTGTGGCTGAGCACCTCGCCCAGGGAGTGCTCCTCGGCTCGCTTGGCGACGTCTGCGCCGAAGCCCAGGCCCTTCACGCC
This sequence comes from Vulgatibacter incomptus, assembly GCF_001263175.1. Taxonomy (GTDB): domain Bacteria; phylum Myxococcota; class Myxococcia; order Myxococcales; family Vulgatibacteraceae; genus Vulgatibacter; species Vulgatibacter incomptus. Next base: position 2,523,170 of record NZ_CP012332.1, read on the forward strand.
GATGCGGTGCCGGATGTTGTGCTCGAGCCCGGTGAACGCACCGCCGACGATGAAGAGGATGCCCGAGGTGTCGACCTGGATGTACTCCTGCTGGTTGTACTTCTTCCCGCCGCGGGGCGTGACGTTGGCGCGGGTGCCCTCGATGATCTTGAGCAGCGCCTGCTGCACGCCCTCGCCGCCCACGTCGCGGGTCATGGAAGGCCCGTCGCCCTTGCGCGCGATCTTGTCGATCTCGTCGATGTAGACGATGCCGCGCGAGGCCTTCTCCACGTCGTAGTCGGCGTTGTGGAGGAGGTTCTGGATGATGTTCTCGACGTCCTCGCCCACGTAGCCGGCCTCGGTGAGGCTGGTGGCGTCGGCGATGGTGAACGGGACGTTGAGGAAACGTGCCAGCGACTGCGCGAGAAGCGTCTTGCCCGAGCCGGTGGGTCCGATGAGCAGGATGTTGCTCTTCTGGAGCTCGACCTCGTCGGGCGGACGACCGGGGCGGCTCTTTCCGCTCCGCTTGGCGTGGATCCGCTTGTAGTGGTTGTACACCGCCACCGACAGGACCTTCTTCGCCACGTCCTGGCCGATCACGTACTCGTCGAGGAAGCCCTTGATCTCGGCGGGGGTGGGCAGCGCGACCTGAGGCCGGCCCTCGTCCCTCTCGCTCTCCTCTGCGATGATGTCGTTGCAGAGGCGGATGCACTCGTCGCAGATGTAGACCGTGGGCCCGGCGATCAGCTTCCGGACCTCGCGCTGCGACTTGCCGCAGAACGAGCATGAGAGATTTCCGTGGTGATGCTCGCGGTTCCGACTCACGTTCGCCTCCGGGCTCCCCCGCTGGGAGAAGCGCCCTTACAAACCCTACTACAGGCCATCAACGGCCGATATTCGTTCGTGCCACGAGCGGAGCCCGTCACGATCCAAGTATAAGCCGCGGCAGCGGCCGAACCCATGGAACCTTGGGCGAGGGGCGGGGCCGGAAGGCCCCATCCGGGGGGCCCGAACGAGCCGCACCCCGTCTCGAGTAATCCCTCGACCGGTGCGGCGCTAGCCGCAGAGCCCCTCGACGTCTTCCGCGAGGGCCGCGGCCCTCTCGGCGATCGCGCGGGGGATGCGCGACGAGCCGCCCAGGTCCCTGGCCAGCTTGCGCGCCTGGGCCGCGAAACGCCGCAGCTCCAGATCCACCGGCGGCTCCTCGGGCTCCGGCTCCGGGAAGCGCTTCGCGAGCTCGCGCTTGAGGTCCGCCGCCTCTACCGGGCGCTCCCAGAGCGACTCGCGAACGTCGCGATAGGCGGCCTCGTCGAGCTGGCCCCGCTCCTCCGCACGGGAGAGGACCTCGATCACCTCGACCGGGGGGACCTTGCGAGCGGTCTCCTCGTCGTCCAGCGCCTCGGGCTCGTGCTTGGCCAGGAAGCCGTAGCTCGTCACGAGCTTCTGGGCCGTGGCCTTCTTGATCCGCAGCTCCTTGGCGCAATAGGCCTCGAAGGTCGCGAAGCCCCACTCCTGCCAGCTCCCCTCGCCGCGCACGCGCACCAGGTGTCGCGCGAGGTCGAGCCAGGAGGCCTTGAACCGCCTGGCGCTCTCCTGCACGGCGGCTCGGAAGCTACCTTCCGGGATCCGATCGATCGCCTGATCGTTTGCCACCTTCGCCGCCTGCATCCGCTGCTCCCTTCGAACGGGTCGGAATGTAACAGCAAGGTCCGACGATGGGCGGCCGATCGTCCCCACCCCGGGCGAAAAACTGCGCAGGTTCGGCCCGCCGTCAGCCGTTCACCCGGAAGGAGAGCGAGACCGAGGGACGCTCGCCCTCGAACTTCGGGAAGCTCCACTGGCCCAGCTTCTCCGCCATGCAGTCGTGGAGCGGGCCGCTCGCGTAGCCGGCGCGGTCGATCCAGAGCTTCACGACCCTGCCCTGGTTGCCGACCGTGAACGTGAAAGGAACCTCGCCGCGGAAGGAGGGCTCTCGGGCTACTTGCTCCTTCAGGCAGGGGAAGAGCTTCGCCTGGTTGGCCGCGACCACCGCATGGATCGCCCCGCGATCGTATTTCGACTCGACGGCCAGGCCGTCCTTTTCGGCAGGCATCGGGGATCCCGCGGGGCCCGCGGGACGAGACGCCTTCGACGGGCGAGGCGCAGCCTTTCCACCGGTCGCCGCCGGCTCGTCTTCCGCGTACTCCAGATCCTCGTCGCCCAGCGACCGCGCGTCGGGCCGCAAGGCCACCAGCGGAGGCGACGCGACGATCTCGAGGTCCGCGAGCTCCTCGTAGCTCTTCTCGAAGAGGTGTGCGCGGGCCGCCCAGAGCACCGCCGCCACTGCGCCGACGGACGCCACCGTCCCGAGGGCGAGGAGCGCCGCCAGCCGCGCCATCCGCCGCCGGGACCGCTTCCGCTGCTCCTCGCGCGCCTGGGCCTCGACCCGGGTTCGCGCCGACGCCTTCGCGGCGTGGGTCATGAAGACCGTGGTCTCGGTCATGGGCGAGAACGCGCCGCCCTCGCGCGCCACCAGGGTGTCGCTCGGCAGGTCCCCGCGCTCGAGCTTGTCCACGAGCATCGCCTCGGGGATCGGGCCGAAGACGAGATCTCCCTGCTTGAAGAGCCACTCGCTCTCCGGCTCCGGAGCTGCGATTTTCCGCGCGGGCGCCGCCATCTGCTTTTTCCCCTCCCCAAGTCGAGTACTCGACGATAGCACGGCGGTCCGGCCCGGAGTACGTTCCGGCGGTGGGAAACAAACGATGCTACGCGCTCCTCTGCGCCTATGACGGAGGCGCCTTCTCCGGCTTCCAGCGGCAGCCCCCGCTGCCGACCGTCCAGGGCGCCCTGGAGGACGCGCTCCTCGCCATCGGCTGCAAGGTGCGGATCGAGGGCGGCGGCAGGACCGACGCCGGCGTCCACGCTCGCCGGCAGGTGGTGACCTTCCGTACCGCGATGGAGCTCCCCGTCGGCGAGCTCCCTGCCCTGCTCGCGCCGCACCTCCCCGAAGGCCTGCAGGTCCCCGACGCCGTGCAGCCGCCCTGGTCCTTCCACGCCCGGTTCTCGGCGGTCGGCAAGGTCTATCGCTATCGGATCGCGGCGGTGGCCGAGCCGAGCGAGGAGGACCGCCGCTTCGCCTGGGCGCTCCCCGATCTCCGGGGCTTCCCGGACGTCACGGGCCCGGTGCTGGAGCTCGACGAGGGCGCGATGCGGTCGGTGCTCACGACCTGTACCGGGCGTCACGACTTCTCGAACCTGGTCCACCCCAACGCGGAGGGCGACCGAAAGCGGCTGCTCACCCGGGCGGAGCTTCGCTCCACCTCCGAGCGGGGAGGGACGACCTACGAGATCACCTTCGGGTCGCCAGGGTTCATCCGCCACCAGCTCCGCAACATCGTCGGCGTCGCGGTGTCGGCAGGCCTGGGCAAGCTCCCGCCCGGCCTCCTGGAGCAGCTCCTGTCCGGACAGGGCGATAGGTGGCGCGGGCCGCGTGCCCCGGGCAGGGGCCTCTGCCTCTGGGAGATCCAGTACCGCCGCGGCGAGGATCCGTTCCGGCGCGCGGACGCTCAATCGAGCGAGCCCGAGCCTCGGTAGCGTGTGAGGAAAGCGGGCCCGCCGGGAGCTGGGCCCGTTGGGTTCAGCCCGGATCCCCGAAGCGGAGCTGAAGGCCCAATCCCACGTCGAAACCGACCTGGAGGCCGTCGCCGTAGGCCGCAGAGCCGCCGGTGGCGACGAAGAGGCCCGCGTTCTCGGAGAGCTCGTACTGTACGCCGACGCCCAGGCGCGCGCCGGCGCCCCAGACCGGGAGGAGACGGGCGAAGGCGCCGATATCGAAGAAGGTCTTCCACTCGTCGTAACCGGCAAAGACACGGTACGCGAGGTAGGGCGCCACGAGCCTCGTCCCCTCGTCCGGGCCCGTGCCGATCCGCAGGCCCAGGATGCCCTCCCCTCCCTCGTCGGAAGCGGGGAGCCCGAAGGCCAGGTCGGCGAAGGCGCCAGGCTCGGAGGAGGTGCGATCCGAGGACTTGCGCCCCGAGAGCACGAGGTGCTCGAAGCCGGACGTCAACGTCAGCGAGGGCTGATCGCGGTGGTCGAGGATGGGGAGGTACGAGACCGCCTGGCCGCTGGCGGGTAGCGCGAACCCCACCGTGATCAAGGCGATGGCGAGCCCGAGCCTCACGGGAGGACCGGGAGGGAAACGGGGATCGCCCGGCTCATGCCTTCGTGGAGGCTTCCGGTGCGGAACGGCGCCAGATCCAGCGCCACGAAGCGGAAGCCCGCGGCCTTGATCGAGCGGTCCATTGCCTCCCGGAGCGCCGCGTCGGCGAGGAGGCGGGGGAGCTCCTCCCCTCCCAGCTCGACCCGCGCGACCTCGCGGTGGTAGCGCACCCGGAAGATCCGGAAGCCCAGATCCTGCATCGCCTCTTCCGCACGGGCGACTTGGCCGAGGCGCTCCTCGGTGACCTCCGTGCCGTAGGGGATCCGCGACGCGAGGCAGGCGAGCTGCGGCTTGTCCCAGGTGGACAGGCCCAGGCGGTGGGACCAGGCGCGGATCTCGTCCTTGCCGAGGCCTGCCAGGAGCAACGGCGAGATTACGCGATGCTCGTCGCCGGCCACCCGGCCCGGGCGGTGGCCGCCGGCCTCGTCGGCGTTGAATCCGTCGAGGATCGCGTCGATCCCGCGCTCGTCGGCGACCTTTCGACACAGGTCGTAGAGCTCGCTCTTACAGAAGTAGCAGCGGTCGACCGGATTCTTGGCGTAGTTGGGGTCGTCGATCTCGGAGGAGGCGACGACCACGTGCTCCGCGCCAAGCTCGGCGGCGAAGCGCTCCGCCGCCGCCCGCTCGCGCGGCGCGACGGACGGCGAGATCGCGGTGAGGGCGATGGCCTTGGACCCCAGCTCCTCGAGCGCCACCTTGAGGACGAGCGCCGAGTCGACGCCCCCAGAGAAAGCGACGATGGCGCTCGGCTGCGCGCGGATGATCCCGCGCATCTTCTCGAGCTTGCCGGCGCTGGCTTCGCAGAGCGCAGAGACTTCGGACTCGTTCATCGCCGGCCTTCTACCACGGGCAGGCCGGCGGGCCTACCGTCGCGACGGCTTCGCGACCTTGGCTGCCGCGGACTTCGGCGCGGTCTTCCGGCCGGTCTCGGGCGGAGTCTTCGCTGCCGCCTTTTCCGCGGCAGGCTTCGCCGCCTTGGCCGGAGCCGACTTCGCGGCGGCGGGCTTCGACGCCTTGGCAGGAGCCGCCTTCGCCGCGGCCGGCTTCGAGGCCTTGGCGGGCGCCGCCTTCGCCTCGGCAGGCTTCGGCGCCTTGGCGGGAGCCGTCTTCGCCTCGGCCGGCTTCGACGCCTTGGCGGAAGCCGCCTTCGCGTCGGCGGGCTTCGAGGCCTTGGCAGGAGCCGCCTTCGCTTCGGCGGGCTTCGACGCCTTGGCGGGAGGGGTCTTCGCCACTGCCGGCTTCGCCGCCTTGGCAGGAGCAGCCTTCGCCGCGGCAGGCTTCTCCACCTTGGCCGAACCCTCCTTCGCGGCTGCAGGCTTCGACGCCTTCGCGGCCGCTGCGGGCTTCGCCGATTCAGCCTGCTTCGACGCCTTCGCAGGCGCCGCCCTGGCCTCCGCGGGCTTGGACGCCTTGGCCGGACGAGCCTTCGCGCCAGCGGCCTGCGACGCGTCCGCCGGCTCGACCGGGAGTCGCATCTGGATGGCCGCGACGGGCTTGGCCTTGGCCTTCTTCGCCTTCGGCGGCTCGGGGACGGCCTGGATCTCGACAGGCGGAGCGCTGCCGTTCACGAGCACGTCGCGATCCTGCTGGGTGATGTAGCCGAGGTTCGCGAGGCGATCGAAGACCTGCGCCGCAACCGCCTCCACCCCGCCGACTCCCATGTCGACCTGGATCTCCGGGCTCACCGGCGGCTCGTAGGGGGACTGGACCCCGACCACGTCCTGCAGCTCGCCGGCGAGGGCGCGCCGGTAGATCCCGCGGGTGTCGCGCTCCAGCAGCGTCTCGAAGGGGCTGTCGACGAAGAGCTCGACGAAGCGCCCGATGGCGCGGCGCTGCTCGTCCCGGACCTCGCGATGGGGGCTGACCGACGCCACCACCGGGATCGCGCCGCTGCGCGTCAGCAGGCGCGCCACCCAGCCGAGGAGCCGAACGTTGCGGTCGCGGATCTCGTTGCTGGCGTCAGGGCCTTCGGGCGCGAGATCCTCGAGCTCGCTCATGTCGAGGAGCTCGACCCGCCGTCCGATCAGTGGAAACCGCCGAGCCACGTAGCTTGCGAGCGTGCTCTTCCCCGCGCCGCTCATACCCGTCAACCAGAGGGTGAATCCCTGCTGCGTCTCCATGATGCCTCCGAAGCGTCGTCGAACCCCATTCGCGGATCGGCATTGCCTCGGGATGGGTCGCCTGCTGGCGGCCCGGCAGAGTGCGGCAGATCCTTGATTTATCGACGTTTATACCGGACCTCCACGCCGAGTGCAAGATGGGGCCACTCGGTGGCCCGGCTCCGAGGCGGCCGGGCGAGCCCCCGATACCTGCCTACGCCCCGGCGGTGATACACGCGCCGGATGCGACGGGCTCGTGGTTGCAGGCCGGGAGGCTGCTGGCGGCGCCGCCATCCCACGCCCACAATCCGGCGACGGGCGCTTCGATGCCGAGGATCGCGGCGAGCGCGCGGCTGGCTGCCAGGGAGCCGGCGAGGGACGCGGCCTCCGGCGACGCGGGCAGGCCGGGACGCAGCGGCGGGCAGGCCGAACACGGCAGCCGGGCGCCCGGCTCGAGCCAGCCGACCACAGCGGCCTCCCCCGCCGCGGCGGCAACGAGCACGGGTCCTTCGCCAAGCCAAAGCTCGGTCGAATCGTCCGTGATCCGCGCGCTGGAAGTCTCGATCGACGCCGCCACGTCCGGATTGAAAGCCGAGAGGGCCGAGGCGGCCGCCCGGTCCCGGGGCCGCCCGGAATCCTCCGCCCCGAGGAGCGGAAGGAGGCCGGTCGCCGGCACGGGACGGGGGTCGGAGAGGATCAGCCGCCCGACGCCGGCCAGGCCGAGGTAGGTCACCGCCCAGCAGCCGACCTCGCCGAGGCCGGAGACGTGGATCCGCGACGAGAGGATCTTCTCCTGGCCGACGCCCCCTACCTCCTGGAGGAGGATGTGGCGGGCGTAGCGCTCGATCTGCGGATCGTCCAGCACGCTATCGCTTCTTTCTGAGGACGAGGCGGTGCTCGCCGTCGGCGTGGCCGGGCCCGCTGGAGACGAGCTCGTGCCCTTCGCCGGCGGCGCTCCGCGGGATGTTTCGCAGCGGCTCGTCGCCCCGCAGCAGCACCTCGAGGAGCGCGCCCGAGTCGACCCGCTCGAGGGCGAGCTTCACGCGCACCCAGGTCATCGGGCAGACGTGTGCGCGGATGTCCACCGATGTCAGCTGTTCGCTCATGCGGCGCAGGCCTCCGCGCCGTACCGGGCGGCGTCCAGGGCACGGATCGTGGGCTCGTCGCCGCAGACCGCGCAGGAGGGGTCACGGCCCAGCTTCACGCCGCGGTCACGGCCGGTGAGGGCGTCGTGAACCAGGAGGAGGTCTCCTACAGGGGCGCCCGACAGGATCGCGCCCGCCGCCGTCGCCATCCGCGCGCCCACGATTCCGCATAGCGCGCCGAGGACGCCGGCCTCGGCGCAGGAGGGGACCACCCCCTCCGCAGGAGGCGCCTCGAACAGACAGCGGTAACATGAGGTAACCTTGGGCATGACAGCGAGCACTTGACCGGTGAAGCGGAGGATCCCGCCATGGACCAGGGGCGTTCCCACGAGGACGCAGGCGTCGTTCACGAGAAAGCGCGTGGCGAAGTTGTCGCTGCCGTCAAGGACCACGTCGGCATCGCCCGCGAGGGCCTCTGCGTTCTCGACGGTGAGGCGCTCGCGGATCCCCTCCACGCGGGCGCCGGGTACGAGGGCGGCGAGCCGCTCGAGTGCGACGTCGACCTTGGGCCGGCCCACGTCTCGGGTGCGGAAGAGGAGCTGACGCTGCAGGTTGCTCAGCGAGACGACGTCGTCGTCGAACACGCGGAGCTCGACGCCCGAGCGGGCCAACAGCGGCAAGGTCGCGCTCCCCAGCCCTCCCGCTCCAATCACCAGCGCCCGCTTCGTCCTGCCCATCGGCGCGCATCCTACCGGTTCGCGGCGCCTTGAGAAAGCCGGGCGACGAGCGCGCGATGGCGCATCCCGCTCGGGCCCTCACGAGCCCCCGTGCGCCGGTGTCGATCGATGCCGGCGATCGCGCGTCCACCGGGGTGCTTCCCGCGGACCTCCTCTCGAGCTGGCGGGAGCGACGCCTGGCGGCCCACTCGCGCACCCTCTCCTTCCTCCGGCTCGCCGCCATCATTGTCGGCGTCTGTGTCGCTGCCGTGCCCGGGTGGGCGGCGGCGCTCGGCCTCGACGGCGTCTCCTTCCGCCTCGTCCTCGGGGCGATGGTCGCCTACACGCTCGCGGCGGCTGCCGCGATTCCCCGAGGCGGCAGCGAACCCGGCCGGCTCTCCACCGCAGTCACCTACGCTGCCCTCTGCCTCGACGCCGCCGTCGCCGCCTACGTGATCGCGGCCACGGGCGGCCTCCGCTCGCCGCTGCTCGCGGTCCAGGTGGGGCTCGCCGCGAGCTTCGCCCTCCTCTTCCCGAGGCCGCTCCTGGCCGCGCCGGCGTTCCTCGTGCTTCCGGCCCTCGCGCGGATCGACCGGGCGCTGGGCACCACGGGCGGCTCGCTCTTCGAGATCCTCACCGTGGTGGGCTACGGCGCCCTCGACCTCGCGATCGTCCTCCTGATCGTGGAGGCGAACCGCCGCGAGGAGGAGCGCCTCGAGCAGCTCGTACGCCTCGAGCGCGCCTTGGGCGAGCTCGCCGTGGCCAACGAGCGCGCCCGCCTCTCCCGGGAGATCCACGACGGCCTCGGCGCGTCGCTCTCGAGCCTCTCGCTCCAGACCCAGTACCTGCTGCAGCTCTGTCCCGACGGCGCCCTCCGCGCCGAGATCGAGGAGCTCCGACTGGCGTCCGGCGACGCCCTCGAGGAGCTGCGCCACGCCCTCCACGTGATGCGCGGCGACTTCGATCTGGCCCGCGCGTCCCGCGAGCACTGCGCCGCCATCGAGCGCCGTTGCCGCCTGCCGATCCGCTTCGAGCAGGAGGGCGAGGCTCCCGCGGCCGGAGAGGCGGGCGAGCTACACCTCACCCTCTTCCGCCTGCTGCAGGAGGCGGTCTCGAACGCGGTGAAGCACGCGGGGCCGACCCGGATCGAGGTCCGACTCGCCTTCGCGCCGGGGTCGAGCTCGCTGACCGTGCGCGACGACGGCGCCGGCTTCGATCCCGACGCGCCCAAGGCGGGACACTACGGGCTCCGCGGCATGAGGGAGCGGGCAAAGCGCTGCGGTGGCGAGGTGTGGATCGAGAGCAGTCTGGGCGCGGGTGCGTGCGTCCGAGTCGAATTTCCCAATCGAGAGAGGCCGCCGGCGGCGGCGTGAGAGGAGACGAAAGCGATGAGCGATCCCATCCGCGTGCTGGTCGTCGAGGACCAGCCCAAGATCCTGGAGCCGCTGCTCAAGCTCCTCGGCGGATTTCCCACCGTGTCGATCGTCGGCGCGGCCCGGAGCGGCGAGGAGGCACTCGAGGAGGCCGCACGGCTGCGCCCCCAGGTGGTCCTCTGCGACCTCGGCCTGCCCGGGATCAGCGGGATCGACGTGACCCGCGTGCTCAAATCGCGCCCGGAGCCCACGGAGGTCCTCGTGTTCACGGTCTTCGAGGAGGAGGAGAAGGTCCTCGCCGCGATCCAGGCCGGCGCGTCGGGCTACCTCCTCAAAGGCGCACCGGCTGCCAAGGTCGTCGAGGCAATCGAGGAGGTGCACGCCGGGGGCACGGTGATCCAGCCTTCCCTGGCCCGCAAGCTCCTCGGGCACTTCCGCGCGCCGGTCGATGAGCCCGCGCCGCCGCCGGCGAACGAAGAGGGCCCGAACCTCTCGCCGCGGGAGACCGAGATCCTCCAGCTCATCGCGAAGGGGCTGACCAACCCCGAGGTCGCCGAGATCCTCTCGCTCTCCCGTTCCACCATCCGTACGCACCTCGAGCACATCTACATGAAGCTCGAGGTCACGAACCGGGTCGAGGCCGTGACCGAAGGCCTCCGCAAGCGCCTGATCGAAGCATGAGGCCTCGCGGCGACTCTAGAAAAGCGCCCCCAGCCTCAGGGTGACCGCGAGTTCGTCGCCCGTGCGGCCGGGCGTGCCGTCGCGGAAGACGAAGTCGTAGGTCGCGCGGAGACCGACCGTGAAGTACCGGAGCGTCAGATCGGAGCCGATGCCCAGAGGCACCCTGAAGAAGGTGCCCGGCTGGATTTCGTCGGCTGCCTCCGTGCCGACCAGCCGCCGATGGGTGAGCCCAAGGCCCGCGAGGACGTAGGGCGCCGCCGGCCAGTCGAAGGGATAGACCAGTGCCGCGGAATATCCTCCGTTCTCCACCGCCGCCAGGTTCGCACCGGTCGGGAGCTCCACGGTGAAGACGGAGCCTGAGTAGCCCGCCTCGAGGCCAATGGTCGGGATTGGCCCCCAACTGACGCTCAGGCCGAAGGACGCGCCAGCGTTCAGCTCCTTCGAGCTCGGGAACGCGATCACGCCACCGGCGAGCTGGACGAGGATGCGGCGATCGGGCCGCGCGGCCCGGGCGCCCGAAGGGACCGCGACGAACATCAGCGCCGCGAGCGCGACGAGACGCGGAAGCGCCCCGCCCTCGGTCCACCGGGACGCCCCCCGGCAGGGCACACGGCGACCCGAGGCCATGCCGCTCCGCATCGGTCGACCGCGCTCCACCATCGAAAGCAATGGCCACGCGGGAACCGCTGGGCACCCTGGACCGAAGGTGCACACGCGCCAGGTCGCTTGGTGTCGCTCCGAAACGTCCTGGCGTGTGCAGATCGAAACGCCGCGCCCTTCCTTCGGGTCGGATTCGGCCCCATCTTCCGGCCTCGATCGCGTTCGAAGGGAGCACGCCATGGAGACCTCCGCCGAACGAGCCGCCCGCCCGAGGTCGTCGCCGGAGACCACCCTGGGGGGCGAGCTCCGCTCCGCGATCGACGCCGTCGGTCGCCTCGTCCGCGATCACATCGACCTGGCGAAGCTCGAGATCCGCGAAGAGGCCAAGAAGGCCTCGATCGACGTGGGGCTGGGCCTTGCGGCCATCCCATTCGGGCTCGCGGCGCTGATCATGCTCGACGTCGCCCTCGCGATCGGGCTCTCGAGCTGGGTCCACGGAGCGTGGGCCTTCCTGATCGTCGGAGGGCTCAACCTGATCATCGGCGGCGGGCTCGGGACCTTCTCGGCGGCGCGGCTGAGCCGCAAACGCCGGCTCGAGGCGCTCGAGGCGGAGCTCGACAACAATCGGAGCTTCGCGGCGCAGCTCCGGTCCCGGCTCCGCGCCGGACGGCTCCGGTAGGAGCGCTCGCTCTGCCTCGAAACGCGAACGGCGCGCCCGCCCTCCTCGCCCAAACTTCGGGCGATCGAGCGCGAGCACGCCGTTCGAGACGCTTCGAGCCGGCGACCGCGAGCGGCCGCCAACCTCTCCGCCATCCAGTTACTTCGCGGCCTTGATGGCCTCCTGGAGCTGGGGCGCGATCTGGAAGAGGTCGCCGACCAGACCGTAGTCGGCGATCTGGAAGATCGGCGCGTCCGGATCCTTGTTCACCGCGACGATGACCTTCGAGCCCTTCATGCCGGCGATGTGCTGGATCGCGCCGGAGATGCCGAGGGCGATGTAGAGCTCGGGGGCCACGGTCTTGCCGGTCTGGCCGACCTGGTAGTCGTTGGGCACCCAGCCCGCGTCCACCACGGCGCGAGACGCACCCACGGCGGCGCCCAGCTCGTCGGCGAGGCCGTCCACGGGCTTGAAATCGCCCTTGGTGCCACGGCCGCCGGAGACGACCACCCGGGCCTCGGTGAGCTCGGGGCGGGCGCTCTTCACCTGGCGGAACTCCACGAAGCGGGTCTTCGGCGCGCCCAGGTCGGGGAGCGCGAAGGCCTGCACCGGGGCGGCGGCCGCCGCCTTCTGCGCCGCAGGGAACTCGGTGGTGCGGATGGTGAGGAGCTTCACCGGAGTGGAGATCTCCACTTCGGCGATCACCGAGCCGGCCCACATCGGACGCTTGAAGAGCACCTCGGCGCCGTTGCCGCCGAAGCCGAGCACGTCGGAGGCCATGCCGGCGGAGAGCCGGGCGGCCACGCGGGGCAGGACGTCCTTTCCAATCGAAGTGGAAGCGGAGACCACGAAAGCGGCGCCCGAGTCCTTGGCGGCCTTCTCGATGGCCTTCGACCACGTCTCGGCGAGGGCGTGCTCCACCTTCGCGTCGTCGGCGGCCCAGACCTCGGCAGGACCGTGAGCGGCGAGCTCCGCCGCCGCAGCGCCGATCCCCTTGCCGAGGAGGAGCGCGATCACCTTGCCGCCGGAGCGGCCGGCGAGCTGCTGCCCTGCCGCGAGGGCGTGGAGCGATGCCTTCTTCAGCTTGCCTTCGAGCTGCTCGGCGATGACCAGTACGTTCGACATCTTGTACCTCCTACTTTCACTAAGCCGAGCTGGCTAGATGACCTTGGCTTCGTTCTTGAGCTTGTCCATGAGGGTGGCCACGTCGGGGACCTTCACGCCGCCCTTGCGCGCCGGCGGGCTCGCGAGCGTGCGCACCTTCACCTTGGGCGAGACGTCCACGCCGAGGGCCTCGGGCGTGAGCTCCTCGATGGCCTTCTTCTTCGCCTTCATGATCCCGGGGAGCGAGGCGTAGCGCGGCATGTTCAGCCGCAGCTCGGTGGTCACCACAGCGGGGAGGTCGACGTCCACAATCTCGAGACCGCCGTCCACCTCGCGGATCACCTTCACGTGGTTGCCCTCGATCTGGAGGCCGGGGACCTTGCTCTTCTCCTCGGCGGACTCGAGGCTCTCCACCTTGGCGGCGAAGGTCGCCTGGCCCCAGCCGAGGTACTCGGCGAGGAGCTGGCCCGTCTGGGCCTGATCGTCGTCAACCGCCTGGCGGCCGCAGATCACGAGGTCCGGCTTCTCCTTCTCCACCACCTTGGCCAGGAGCCGGGCGGCGCCGTCGGAGTCGGTCGGGCCGGAGAGCTTCACCAGGATGGCGCGGTCGGCGCCCATGGCCAGCGCGTGACGCATCTCGGTGACGAACTTCTCGTCGCCCACCGAGACCACCACCACCTCACCGCCTCCCTGCTTCTCCTTGATGCGCAGGGCCTCCTCCACGGCGATCTCGTCGTAGGGGTTCGGCTTGTAGTTCATGCCGTCGAGCACGATCCCGGAGCCGTCCGGCTTCACCTTGATCTTCTGCTCCGGATCCTCGACCCGCTTCACTGCGCATAGAATCTTCACTGCTGGCCTCCTCTAAGACCCAAACGCTCGTTCCGAGCTGGTATCGCGGCACCGGGAGATAAGGCCGCGGGTTTGCTGAATCAACCCTTGAGAAGCTCGCGGGCGATCACCATCCGCTGGATCTGCGAGGTGCCCTCGTAGATCTGGATGAGCTTCGCGTCGCGGAAGAGCTTCTCCACGGGATACTCCTTCGAATAGCCGTAACCGCCGAAGATCTGCACGGCGTCGGTGCAGACCTTCATGGCGGTGTCCGCCGCGAAACGCTTCGCGTGCGACGACACCAGGGTGTTGCGCTGGCCTGCGTCAAGCTGGGCGGCCGCCTCGTAGGAGAGCAGCCGGGCCGCGTGGAGCTCGGTCGCCATATCGGCGATCATGAACTGGATCGCCTGGAAGCTCGCGATGGGCTGGCCGAACTGCTTGCGCTCCTTGGCGTAGGCGATGGCGTGGTCCATGGCGGCCCGCCCGATCCCGACCGCCAGCATCGCGGTGAGGGGCCGGGAGTTGTCCAGGGTGCCCATCGCGATCTCCCAGCCCTGCCCCTCCGCCCCGATCCGGTTCGCGACGGGCACCCGGACGTTCTCGAGGGTGAGGGCCACGGTGTTCGAGGCCCGCTGCCCGAGCTTGTCCTCGTGGTGGCCGGAGCTGAGCCCCTCCGGGCGCCCCTCGACCACGAAGCAGGTGATCCCCTTGCGGCCCGCCTTCTTATCGACGGTGGCGAAGATCGTGAACTGGTCGGCGTGGCCGCCGTTCGTGATCCACATCTTCGAGCCGTTCAACACGTAGTGGTCGCCGTCGCGAACCGCGGTGGTGGCGAGGCCCGAGACGTCCGAACCCGCGCCCGGCTCCGTGAGGCCGAACGACGCGAAGCGCAGGGTCTCGCTGAATGGCTTGACCAGGCGCTCCTTCTGCTCGGCCGTGCCGCCGATGAGGATCGGCAGCAGCGCGAGGTCGTTCGCGATCATCGAGGTCGAGATGCCAGCGCATCCCGCGGCGAGCTCCTCCACCACCAGGGCCTGCTCGAAGTGCGAGAGGCCCAGGCCGCCGAGCTCCACCGGCAGGGTCATGTTCATCAGCCCGAGCTCGAAGCCCTTGGCGATCACCGGCAGCGGGAACTCGCCGGTCTGGTCGTAGCCCTTGGCGACGGGCACCATCTCCTCGCGGGCGAACTTGCGGGCGGTGTCGCGCAGGGCGATCTGGTCGGGGGTGAGCTGGAAGTCCATGTTCCGTTCTCCTTTGGTTTTCAGGTCCCTGCTGCGAGGCCACGGGCGAAGAGCTCGGCGAGCTGCTCCGCGTTCTTTTCCAGATCGAAGCGCCGACCGCCCAACAGCCACGAGAGCGCCACCTCGTCCAGGGCGCCGAAGATGGCGCGGCGGAGCGAGCGGGTGTCCACGCCAGCCCGCACGCTCCCGTCGGCGGCCCCGGCCTCGATGATCCGGCCGAGGATGTCGAGGTAGGAGGCGAAGCCGGCGGCCTTGTGGGCCTTCACCAGCCGCGCAGACTGGCGAAGCTCGACGATCAGGACCTGCGCCAGGGCGGGCCGCTCCTGCACCATCCGCAGGTGGGTGCGAACGAAGGTGCGGAGCTGCTCGAGGGCGCCGTCGGTCTTGGCCAGCTCGGCGGACATCAGGGCGTTCAGCTCGACCATCCGCTCCTCGAAGAGGCAGGCGAGCAGATCGTCCTTGTTCTTGAAGTAGAGGTAGATGGTACCGTCGGCGACGCCGGCCTCCCGAGCGACCTCCGCCACCGTCGCGAGGTGGAAGCCCTTCTCGGCGAAGACGCGGATCGCGGCGTCGACGATGCGGGCGCGCTTGTCGCCCTTCGCCTGCTCACGTGCGCTGATCGTCCCGTCTGCCACCGGCCTCGAATCCTCTGAATGAAGGCTCATTCAGATACCGGTGCGGCCCCGCGTCGTCAAGCGCCGCGGCGGACCGTGGAAGCAAGCGGCCCCTTTGCTGTTTCCCGGATTGCAGTGAAACGATCCCCGGCTCGAGGAGCAATCAGCGCACACCGAGGAGACGGTCCCATCACAAATGGAGCGACGAATCGAACCGGACGACCTAGTATGTGACGATCGCCGAGCATACCGGGGCCGCTCGCGCTGGCGCTTCTTTGGCAAGAGCGCTTCCGATGCTCGACCATTTCCGTTCTCGGTTCATCGCGACAAAGGGATCTTCCATGACGTCGGTTCGTTGGATCTTCGCTTTCTCGACGTGCCTTGCCCTACTTTCGTCCTGCGCCTCCGATGGGCCTGGAACGACCGATCCAGGCGAGCTCGCCGTGCGGCTCACCGTCGATCTGGCGCCCGATGGAGACGGCGCCTTCCATGCCAACGGGAAGGTGGGCTTCTCCGTCGAAGTCGAAGGATCACCCGACTCCGTCGAGCTCCTCGGCAACGGCAAGCCCTTGCTCTCAGCCGACCCTTCCCGTCCGTTCGATTGGGACACGACGGCGGACGCGGAGGGGGTCTATACGGTCCAGGCCGTGGCGCGGCGTGATGGCCTCTGGGCCGCGAGCGAGCGGCTTAAGGTCGTCGTCGATCGAACCCCGCCTACTGCCCTGCTTCGCTCTCCCGCTCCGGGAGCCGTGGTCGCGGAGGGCTTCACCGTCGAAGTGGTGTTTTCGGAGCCCGTCCTTCCGCCGACCATCGATGGAGCGTCGGTCCGCCTGACCGCCGGGGGAACCGAGGTCCCGGCCTCGCGCATGCTCTCGTTCGACGGCAAGCTCCTCAGCATCGGTTCTTCGGCGAGGCTGGAGGGGACCGTCGAGATTGCGCTGGAGCTCTCCGACCGGATCTCCGACCTCGCCGGGAACGCGCTCTCCCCCGTGCGCTGGACGTGGATCTCGCCGCCCGATCGCGTGGAGCTGAAGGTCCTCGGCGCCACGAGCTCCTTCGTCTATGCCAATCGCCTCGTCGAATTCCAGCTCTCCTACACCGGGAGCCCCGACGAGCTCGCGCTGGTACGAAGTGGAAGCCTCTGGCAGGAGCTTTCGGGCGATTCCTTCACGTGGGACGTGACGGATGTGCCGGACGGTGAGTTCAAAATCTCCGGGATGGCGACCTATGGCGGTCGCCAGGTCCTCAGCGATCCCATCACGGTCCGCGTCGATCACCAGCGGCCGACGGCAACCCCGACGAGCCCACTCGAGGTGTGGCCGACAGGCCCCTCGACCCTGCGGATCGACTTTTCCAAGGACATCCTCCCGGCTTCGATCACGGAGGCGTCGGTGCGGACCGAGTCCGAGCGCGGGTCGTCGATTCGAGCGACCGCATCGCTCGAATGGAACAGAACCACGATGACCGTCTCGATCGAGGGCGTCGAGGTCGCAGACCGGCTTACCCTTCACCTCACGGACTCCATCACGGATAAGGCCGGAAACCCCCTCGTGCCCGCCACCTTCCAGTTCGTCGCCTCCGCTTGGAACACGGTGGGGGGGAGGCTCGTCGCCCAGGACAAGCGGGGCTTTGGGTCCACCATCACCGCCCGCTCGGGCGGTCGGCCTATCGTGGCCTGGACAGAACGGGTGGGCAGGGCGAGCTCAACCGGCGTCGTGCGCATGAGGCAGTGGAGTGGCAGCTCGTGGACCCCGATGCCCGAGCCCACCGGCGCGCGCTCCTTCGAGCCGGTGCTGGCGTCGACCTCCGACCATCGGCCGGTCGTCGCATGGACCGAGCGCTCGGATCAGATCGGACTGGGCTCCCAGCTCTACGTCAGCACGTGGGATGGTTCGAGCTGGCAGCCCCTCGGCGACTCGAGCCTGAACATCGATCCCGGCTTCGACGCCAAGGAGCCGGCGCTGGCCCTCGACGACTCGGACAGGCCAGTCGTAGCGTGGCGGCAGCAGGTGAACGGCAGCCCTTCGGGGTTCGGCGATACCCATGTATTCGTGAAGCGCTGGACCGGATCGGAGTGGGAGCAGCTAGGGACGAGCGCGCTGGCGACCGATGGATCGAGCATCAGTGTCTCTGTCGCGGTCGACGCGGAGGGCTCGCCCGTGGTGGCCTGGTCCCAGGGCGGCCTGCAGGTTCGGCGGTGGGATGGGGAGGCGTGGGTCCCGGTGGGGAGCGGACCGTCGGCGCCGAACGCGTCCTTGCCCAAGCTCGTAACGGATCCAGCGGGCGGCCTCGTGCTCGCGTGGATCGAGTCAGGCACCGGCTGGACCTCTCTCATCCAGGCGAGACGATGGAACGGCTCGGAGTGGAATCTGCTCGGCGACGGGCCGGTGAATGTCGCAGGCAGAAGTTGGATTGGCACACTGTCCCTGGCGCTCGATCCCGCGGGCAAGCCCATCCTCGCGTGGGGCGAGAATCGCGGGCACACCGGATACCTCTATCTCGCGCGATGGGACGGGAGCACCTGGACAGACGTGGGGACCGAGGGCTACACCTACGGGGAACTCTGGCAAGGGCTTTCCCTCGCGATGGACGGTGAGCGGCCTCTTGTCGCCCTCGGGCTCGGCGACGGCACGATCCTGGTCCGCAGTCCAGTGCGCTGACCAGCAACTCGGAGCGTGGTGGAGATCTGAGGTGGAGCGCTTGCGACGCTCCACCTCGCGCTGGGCTTGATCCGCCCTCGTGAGCTGGGGCAACTCCCACACCGGGTTCGCCAGCGGGCAGCGTCCCCAACTCAATTCATAGGATCGCCGAGGTTGTCGAACTGGTCCAAGCGATAGCGATAGACCCTATCGACAATGCCTACTTTGCCGGGCTCGTCGAAATCCACGTTGAAGTAGATGTAGGTCTCGTCGACCACGACGCTCGACGTTTTGAGGCTACGACCCGCCGGTGTTGGAAACATGCGGATCTTCCAATCCGAGAGGCGGACGAGGGCGATACCGACGCTACCGTCATCGGCTTTGAGCCGAGTTGCCGCGAAATCCTCCCAGGTCGAGAGGACCTCAGCCTGGTAGGCGCGATCGAGAGCCGGACTCTGCCTCAGGTCCCCGCCAGTTCGCGAGAGAGTGAAGAACTGGGGGCTTAGGAGCGGCTTCCCGCAGGAGAGACTCCCAGTCGCGGGTGCTCCGCGGAATCCAACCACTCGATCGGCTCCAACTCCGAGGCCACAGACCTCACCGTTGATTTGCCCAAGCAAGCGGACATCGTCCTTCGACACCCACGCCTGGATCATTGAAACCAGGGGACCTACGATTGGCGTCTCGGACCAAACTGCGAGTCCGTGATTTCCTGCACCCGCAATCGCGAGGTTCGAAGTCGCGAGACTGAAGGTCGAGCTGCTTCCGGCACCGTCCATTACCTGCAGAGCCTGGTCACAGGCGAAGAACACCATCGAGGGAGACGATTCCAGGTCGAAGACCTTACACCACGTGGAAAATCGCAAATCGTCAGTATCCCACGGCTGCTTGAACTCCCAGCCCTTTGTCGGATCGAACGACGCGAAAATCGTCCCCTTCCTCGGGTTATCTCGAACCATAAGGGTCGTAGCAGTCTCAGGGCGGAGAGTAAGGAGCCCGTCCGGCGCCTGATTCGAAGCCACTGGCACCAACCGAAGCGCGGCAACGGTTTCACCGTCTTTGAGACGCACGAGGCGTCGCACCAGGTTCGATGAACCATCCTCCCTCTGAAGAGTGTGAACAACCGTCACGTAGGGATGAGTTGCGAGCCCAATTCCCAACGCGCTCATCCCGACCTCGGTCGTCAGGTCGAACTCGCTCACGGACGTTGATTCGCACCCGCCGCCGCAGCCCTCCCACTTCAGCGGCTTGAACCGCAGCCCGGATGAAAGGCCCTGCTGGAGCCTGAACCCCTCGGGGGGCTCCCGTAGCGCCACTTCTGGCCAGACCGAGGGGTCTTCGATCCAATCGGCTTCTTCGCTCCCTCCGCCACTCCCCCCAGTTCCGCCGTCCGGCGGGGGCGCATTCGAACAGGAACTTGCCAGAAGGCTGAGCGCCGCTGCCAGCACCGCCCAGGTCGAAACACGCATGACTTCCTTCCCTTCACACTTGTGGAGAATCAACCTCAGTTCACAGGATCGCCGATATTGTCGAACTGGTCGAGACGGTATCGGTAGATTCTATCGAGCTCCCTGAACCTGGGCCACTCGTCATATCCCACGCTGAAGTAGAGGTAGTGGTCGTCAACAACGACTCCCGACAGCGCCAGAGTTCGCCCCGGCGGGGTGGGGAATCTACGCATCTTCCAGTCCGAGAGACGCACGAGCGTCACGCTCACGCGATCCGGCCCCGTCGCCGAGGGAGGACGATCCATTACGACAGCTGCGAAGTCTCCCCAAGTCGAGACTGCGCCGACGCCATATGGCCCGTCGAGAACCGGGCCCTCGCGCAGATCAGCGTCGCTCCTGGAAAGGGAGAAGAAGCGGGGGTTCACGAGCGCGCTTCCGCAGAGGTCCGAGCTGACGGGCCCGTCGCCCCGGAATCCGACTACACGTTTGGCGCCAACGCCGAGCCCGCATACATCTCCGGGAAGCTCCCCGAGAGATCGGACTTCTCCTTCGACTGACCGCGCCCTGATGCGAGATTTCCTGGGTCCCTCAACGGAAAACTCGGACCATACGGCCAACCCGAAGTTGCCGGCACCGACCATCGCGCCTTGCGATTCCGGCAGAGTGACAATCGTGCTGCTTCCAGAATCGACCATCATCTGCAGTCCCTGAAGTCCACAAGGAAAATAGAGCGACGGTGGTGATGATTCCAGATCAAATGGTTCACACCATGCTCCGCGCTGACGATCGGAGTCCCACGGCTCCCGGAAGGTCCAACCCATATCAGGGTCAAACTGTGCGTAAAGGGTGCCATTTTGGGGACCTCCAAGTACCATGGCCATAGCAGCGGATTCAAACCTGTACGTAAACGCTCCCTCCGAGTCCAACGACGAGGGCGTTATTCGAAGCGAAGCCATCGTGGCGCCATCCGACAAGCGAATGACCCTCCGAAAATTATGCCATTTCCCGTCCTTCTTCTTGAGGCCATGACCCACTGCGACGAAGGCACGAGTCTCGCTTCCAACTCCAATCGCGCTCATCGCGACTTCGCCCGTCGTGTCGAACGCGTCCAAAGCTGTGGCCTCGCAGCCCACACCACAGCTTTCCCACTGAAGAGTGGGAAACCGAAGCTTCGAGGGTACACCTTGTTGAAGAATGAAATCACCTGCAGGAATCTGGAGTTTCACCTCCGGCCAAATCCTCGGGTCGTCGATCCACGCAGTATCGTCAGAACCTCTCTGGCCTGCTGCGCCTCCAGTCCCATTGTGACCCGCCTCGCCGCCGAGTCCGCCAGTTCCTCCAGTTCCAGAGGTGCTTAGGCCTGCGGCCCCCCCTGTCGCAACGTCGCCCGGTCCATGCGGAGGTTCCGGCGCTCGTGAACAGGATGCCGCGAGGAGGACGAACGTTCCCACCAATGTCGAATATCGCCTTGCTCGCCGCATACTTCCGTTCCTTCTTGTCGTTCGGATTATCGAGGACGATCGGGGGCGGCATCGTGTTCGCAAGCCGCCCCCGATCTGACTCACAGGTTACAGGCCAGTACAGGGCGTATACTGGGAGAACGACTGCGCCGAAAGCGAGAGCAAACGCATCTGGTTACGCTCCTCGCGTTCCATCCATACCGGAACCAGGTCGCTCCGGCGAGGCTCGTCGTATAGGACGCCTTCATCCGTGAACTTGCCGCCGAACTTGGCGTCCGCCCCCGATGGCATATAGCGCCAGGCCTCGAGGCCACGACCGCGGGCCGACGCGAAGATGGTCAGCGCCCCGGTCGAATCGACAGCCAGGGCGGTCTTCTCGTAGAGACCGGGCTGACGCGGAACAGTCAGCAGGTTGTCGCGCCGCCCGTTTGCGAGGTCATACGAAACGAGACTGACGGTCTTGCCCGCATCCTCGACCTGCAAGAGATAGAGACGGTTTCGAACGGTATCAAGGGCGATGCCGAGATTCTCGTCGTCCGGCTCGTACTCGAAGGTGGCGAAGCCAGCAACACCGGTGGAGAGATCGTAACGACGAAGGCCGGGGTCGGAGTCCCTACCCACGAGGTAGAGGATTCCCTGGAGCCCGGAGAAGGCGCCCCGTTCCTCGTCGGAGATCTGCACCGCGCCGATGAAGCCCATGCCCGAGTCGTACTCAGGATCGCCGTCGATGTCGATCTGTCCGTCCTTCAGCGTGAGTGGAAGGGGCAGACCTGCTCCAGTGCCCTCACGTGGGACGAGAACGCCAACGTATGCATCGAACCTGGCCAATACAGCAGGCTCCTCAGCAGCAGGGACCCAGCGCCATTTTCCGGAGGACATGAGCTCGGTCAAACGAGGTGAAACGCCGTCGAAGGCATCGACTGCCGCCCCGTCACGACGAACCAGACCAACCCAGCCTGCATCGAAGACGAAGGGACGGATTCTGTCGAGGATTCGATCCTCCGGCGGGTTCCAGACTCGGGCCAGCGGATGCTCCCATCCGAGACAGTTCGGGAACGAACAGGGGCCAAACCGCCAATCGCGCTTGTAGATCTCGTAATTTGGCGTATCAAACATCCGGACTACCGTCCGAAGGTTCCACGAACCGGCGTCGCGAGTGCTCGCGAAAACGCCGTTCACGCGAGTCACAATGGAAGCGACGAGCCCATGTGTCCTCAAGGGGTTCGCCGGATCCCTATCGACCGGATTGTTGGACCTCATGATGTCGTCAAAGGAGTTCCAGACAAACGAGTAGGGATGAGAGACGTTGGTGTCGAACCGGAGCGACCGGCCTGTCGGAGGGAATGGAGCGGCGTTCGGCTCGACCGCCACAGTGAGAGGCTTCCAGCCATTGAGGACGCGATCGGCCCAACGAGGCCGGCATTCGATCCGGTCCGCGCAGCTCGCTTCCGTTTGATACCGCCCGCCTGAAATGCAGGAGCAGTGCTGAAATACCGTCGGCTGTGAAATCGAAGTCACGAATCGAGTCCCGTCGAACCCGAGCCAAGAGTGGCCCTCGATTGTCTGATAATCGACGCCTTCGGCACCCAGGCCGAATGGGGGAGCAAACTCCCGATAAACCGGCGGCTCGCCCTGCGCGAAGTCGTAAACCGGCACGGGGTCGCACACGTCTCCGAGCCTCGACACGTTCACGTCATTCTCGATATGGAGATTGGCGTTCCGGTTTTCGGGGTCCCAGTCGTACGGACAGTAATCGCAGGCGTCAGGAACGCCATCGCCATCCCAGTCTGCGAGTTGGCTGCAACGGCCCGGAAGGGGTCGGCCGTCTTTGTCGTAGTCGAAGAGGCAGATGCCTGCTCGAGCGCTCTCGCAGGTCGTGGAGCCGGAGAGGCAAGGGAGGAAGTGGAGCGCCATGCCCGGGCAGCCGTTACAGGCGTCACCGACGGTACCCCCATTCGAGATTGTCTGGGGCGCGTCTTTCATCGGGCATGAGTCGCAGACATCGCCCACGCCATCTCCGTCGCTGTCGATCTGCCGGGAGTTGGCACAACTCCGGCCGTCCCCCAAAGCCGCACATCGCGAGGGCGGACAGTTATCACAGGCGTCGCCCACGCCGTCGTTGTCCTCGTCGAGCTGATCGGGGTTGAAGCATCGAGAGAGCGGCCAGCCGCGGGCGACGCAGAGCGACGGGGGGCAGTTATCAAACTGATCGGGGACACCGTCACCGTCGGCATCGGGGATGAACGGAGTCAGGTCCGTTCCAATTCCGTCGATTGTCCCGAGGTGAGCCCAGGCCTGGTGCGAGGATCCATCCCACCAGCCGCGGTCGCCGGAGGTCACGCCAAGGAGCACGTACTCTCCCGTCTGAATGTCCATTCCGAAGAGTGCGCCGCCCGAATCGCCGGAATCCATCATCGCCTGCCCCGTTCCGTATGGCGCCCATATCTCCGGGAAGTCGAGACATGTGGATCCAGCGACCTTAAACCGATTGCATTTCCGCCTCTCCGCGGTGACCCAGTTGACCGGTCCATAGCGGCGCTTTTGGTCCCAGACGACGTTGCCCTGGTAGTCGCGGCTTAGTCCGTAGCCTACTTGGATGAAACCGCCGCGGCGATTCCTGGACATGAACTCCTTGACGCTTCCGGCGTTGTAGGCGGGGATTTTCTTGACGAGAGACATTGGGACATCTCGATCGAGCGTCAGCAGGACGATGTCGCGGCCACTCACTCTGTTTCTAGGCGTTCTACCGAACGTCTCCCGATCGATTTCTTTGAACTCTGGATAGTTTCGGTCCTGAGCGAAGCTGACCCGGATGCTTCCCACACTGTCGCCGACGACGCAGTGACCTGCTGTGACGACATGGCGTCGGGAAACGAGAGTGCCCGAGCACTCCCTGTTCGTATCCGGGCGGCGAACGAAAGCTACCGCTCCCGCAACGCCTTTCCAGGTTGAGAGCTCTTCGGCCTTGGAGATGGTGGGGTAGTCCGGTTGGAAGGTGCCGTAGATAGGCTGGGCGCTCTGGTCTACGACTTCATCGACAGGAGTGACCTCGCCCGCCTGACACGCTGCCAGCATGATCAGCAGTGACGCAGTGACGCAGTGACGCAGTGCAACGACTCATGACTCCCTCCATCATGGTGCGTGTGGATGCTGCGAATTGCCCGAAAACTTTCTACCGCCATCGCCAGCATAACATCAACTCTTCTGAGCCGACTAGAAATCATGAGCAAATCCAGAGACATGGACGCGATGGAATTTGCTCGCAGTGAAAATATCTTTAACTACAGGAATCGAGGACCGCGTTGGCGAAGGCAGCCTCGTCGTCTGGAGGCACGAGATTGACGCCAGTAGCGGGGCCAGATCGCTGGCAGGCCACGCGCCCTGCCGGCGGTTCGTAATCGCCTCCCGCTGCAACAGGAGCCCATCGAGCTCGCCGCGCACCCTTGCAAGGAAGATTCTCCAGTGGAAAGAGGGGCCGGGAGCTCACGATCGCGCCGCGCAATGACCGCTCGTCGACCCAGGACGGCGACGCGACTGTGCTCGCCCACGTCTAGATCAGCCGGAGACGACGGGAGCGACCACGGTCGGCTTCCTGTAGCGGGACAAGGATTAGCTCAACGGCTTTTAGCTCGAGCAGCGGCGCTGCGGCTAGGCCGAGGCGGCGGGCGCTCCCCGTGCGATTGTGCGGCGGATCGTGTCGGACGCCTGCCGAATCGCGCCGCGGGTCGCCGGTGTCTCGGCGAGCGGATCGAGCATCACGAAGTCGTGGATGGTCCCGAGACAGCGAGATGCCGTCACGGGAACGCCTGCTGCGGCGAGCTTGTGTGCGTAGGCCTCTACCTCGTCGCGGAGCACGTCGTTCTCGCCGAAGAGGATTAGCGCTGGCGGCAGGCCCTCGAGCTGATCGGGGGAGGCTCGCAGCGGAGAGGCGGTCGGGTCGGCGCCGTCGGATTCGCGAGCGAGGTAGTTGCCCCAGAACCACTTCATCCCTTCCCGCTCGAGGAAGTAACCGGACGCGTACTCCTTGTAAGAGCCCGTGTCGAAGCGATCGTCGGTCACCGGGTAGAAGAGGACTTGCAGGTCGATCTTCGGCCCCTTCCGCTCCTTCGCCATCATCGTGACGACGGTGGCCATGTTTCCGCCCACGCTGTCCCCGGCGACGACCAGGTGTGACGAATCGAGGCCGAGGGAGCCTCCGTTCTCCGCGATCCACTTCGTGGCCGCGTAGGCCTGCTCGTTCTGGACGGGATACTTCGCCTCGGGGGCGAGGGTGTATTCGACGAAGACGACGGCGGCGCCGGTTCGATTCGCGAGATCTCGAATCAGCCGGTCGTGGGTGTCCTTGCCGCCCAGCACCCAGCCGCCTCCATGGAAGTACATGATCGCGGGCAAGGCCCCCGTGGTGCCCTTTGGTCTCACGATCCGAACCGGGACGTCCCCGACGCCTGGACCGCAGGGCAGGGTCCGATCCTCGAACTCGACGGGGAGCTTCTCGTGATCGGTCTGGAGCTCGGAGAGCACCTTCCGGGCCTTCTCCGGCGTCAGCTCGTACAGGGGTTTTCCGCCAGCAGCGCGGAGCGTTTCCAGGAAGCTGCGCGTCGTCGGCTCGACGTTCGGATAGGCGTCACGGCCCATGCCTGCTCTCCTCTCCGCGAATGGTCGGGGCAAGCATAGGCACGTGGCGCGAGGCGACGCAGGAACGCAAACGGCCGTCGACGACGGTGAGCACGAATTCGTGCTCCACTCGCCGTCGGCGGCCGCGATCTTCGACGGGTAGGCGAAACCGAGGCTCCGTCCAGCCCTCGCTACCTCGTTACTTCGTCTTGGGCACCTTCTCCCAGTCGGCGAGGAACTTGGCGAGGCCGATGTCGGTGAGGGGATGCTTGGCGAGCTGCTCGATCACGGAGAGCGGACAGGTCGCGACGTCGGCGCCCAGGCGGGCGGCCTGGAGCACGTGGATCGGGTTGCGGACGCTGGCCACGAGGATCTCGGTGGCGAAGCCGTAGTTGTCGTAGATCTCGCGGATCTGCTGGATGAGCTCCATCCCGTCGAAGGAGATGTCGTCGAGGCGGCCGACGAAGGGCGAGATGTAGGTGGCGCCGGCCTTGGCGGCGAGGAGGGCCTGCGTGGCGCTGAAGCAGAGGGTGACGTTGGTCTTGATGCCCTCGGAGGAGAAGGTCTTCACGGCCTTCAGGCCCTCGACGATCAGCGGCACCTTCACGACGATGTTCGGGTGGATCTTCGCGAGCTCGCGGCCCTCGGCGACGATGCCCTCGTAGTCGGTGGAGACCACCTCGGCGGAGATGGGACCGTCGACGATCTCGCAGATCTCCTTGAGCACATCGAGGAAGGCGCGGCCGGTCTTGGCGACGAGCGAGGGGTTGGTGGTCACGCCGTCGAGCACGCCCATGGCGTTGGCCTTCTTGATCTCGGCGATGTCGGCGGTGTCGATGAAGAACTGCATGGAGATCTCCTTGATCGGCCCCGCAGACGGGCCGAGGTCGAAAAGTCGCGCTGCCTATACCACAAAGCCTCCGAGTGAACGAAAGGGGCCCGGGACGGGTCAAAAGGCCCTGCTCGCGCTGCCCCCGGTCTCCTGCCCGCTCGCTCCTCGTACGGGCGTCCGGGATTCGACAACGGGCGCCGGCGGGTGGTAGGAAGCGGCCACGATGGCCACTCGAAAGAACCCCTCGAAGACCGCTCCCAAGCCCAAGACCGTCCGTCCTTCGGCGCCGGCGCCCCGCCGGACCCGTCGCAAGCCGGAGAACTCCCCCTCGCCCCACGACCTCGTCGTCGCCGGACGTCGGGTGGTCGAGGCCGAGCTCGCGGCGATCCAGTCGCTGCGGCCGCGGATCGGCCACTCCTTCGCCAAGGCGGTGGAGCTGATCCTGGGCTGCACGGGGCGCCTCGTGGTGACCGGCCTGGGCAAGCCCGGCTTCGTGGCCCAGAAGATCTCGGCGACCTTCGCGTCGACCGGCACGCCCTCGCTCTACCTCCACCCCGCCGAGGCCCTCCACGGCGACCTCGGCCGGGTGACCCGCGACGACGTGGTGCTCGCCCTCTCGAACAGCGGCCGCACCGAGGAGATCGTGCGGCTGATGGGGCCGGTGGAACGGATCGGCGCCAAGGTGATCGTGATGACCGGCGACACCTCGTCGCCGCTGGCGGAGAAGGCGGACATCGTCCTCGACATCGGCAACGTCGAGGAGGCCTGCCCGCTCGGCCTCGCGCCCACCGCGTCGTCCACTGTCCTCCTGGTCCTCGGCGACGCCCTCGCGATGACGGTCCTCGAGAACCGCCCGTTCGGCAACGACGACTACGCGCTGATCCACCCGAGCGGCTCGCTCGGTAAGAAGGTGATGCGGGTGGCGGAGGCCATGCGCCAGGGCGACTCGAACCCCGTCGTCCGGGCGGACGAGCCCCTGGCGAAGGCGGTGGCGGTGATGACCCAGACGCCCGGGAAGCCTGGCGCGACCAACGTCGTCGACAAGCGCGGCCGCCTGGTGGGGATTTTCACCGACGGCGATCTGCGGCGGCTCTTCGAGCGCGGGCCGTCGGCGCTGGAGTGCACCGTGGGTGAGGTGATGTGTCACGAGCCCCGCACCGTGCACCCGGAGATGCTGGTGCTCGAGGCGGCGCAGGTGCTCCGCGACTCGCGGATCGACCAGGTGCCGGTCGTGGACGAGAAGCACCGCCCGGTGGGCCTCCTCGACGTCCAGGATCTGCTCGCGCTCAACTCGCTCTGAGCGGGAGGTCGCGGGCGTTGTCCCTGCGACCGACTCCTGGTCCACTCGGCCACCGCCCGGCCGCTCCTTGCGGGACGGCCGCTG
Source organism: Vulgatibacter incomptus (assembly GCF_001263175.1). Taxonomy (GTDB): domain Bacteria; phylum Myxococcota; class Myxococcia; order Myxococcales; family Vulgatibacteraceae; genus Vulgatibacter; species Vulgatibacter incomptus. The sequence continues at coordinate 2,550,720 of NZ_CP012332.1, forward strand.
CGTGCTCCACCTTGCCTTGGCGATCCCCGCGCCGATTCCGCGCGGCGCATCGACGGGCGCCCGGGGAAGGAGCGACCGCACATGCGAGTGGTGCACCACGACGGAATCGAGACGCGCAGGCCCGTAGCTTCGCTCCTTGCCGCCCTCGGACGGTCGGAGCTGCGGACCATCACGCAGAGCAAGACCGTCGACCAGGTCGGCCGGCCGGTCCAGATGCAGCTCAAGCGCTGGTCACGTCCTCCGGCTGCACAGCGGATCAAGGACTTCCTGAACGGCACCTGGCTAGGCCATCCCCTCCACCCCGCCATCACAGACGTTCCGATCGGCGCGTGGACCACAGCCGTCGCCCTCGACCTCGCTACGCTCGCGGGACGGAAGGACCTGGGCCGGGCGGCGCGGGCCGCGCTCCTCGTTGGGATCGTGGGCGCGGTCGGCTCGGCGCTCACGGGCCTCGCGGACTGGGCCGATACCCGCGACGAGCAGCGCCGCGTCGGTGTCGTCCACGCCCTGCTCAACACGATCGGCCTCGGCCTGCAGATCGGCTCGGTGGTCAAGCGGAGCTCGAGAAATGGCGGTGGGCGCGCGCTCACGGCCGCGGGCCTCGCGACCACAGCTGCTGCCGCTTGGCTCGGCGGCAACCTGGTCTTCTCCCAGGGGACCCAGGTCCAGCGCACCGCGTGGACCCGAGGGCCGCGCACGTTCACCCACGCGATGGACGACTCCGAGCTGGCAGCAGACAAGCCGACCCGCGCGGTGGTCGACGGCCTCCCCGTGATGCTCGTGCGGCACGAAGACGAGATCTTCGCCCTCCAGGACACCTGCGGCCACGCGGGCTGTCCGCTCTCCGGCGGTCAGGTGAAGGAGGGCGCGATCGTCTGCCCCTGCCACGGCTCGACCTACCGCCTCCGGGACGGCGCGGTGCTCCACGGCCCGGCGCCGTTCGCGCAGCCCGGCCTCGACGTCCGCGTCGAGGAGGGGCGGATCGAGGTCCGGAGCCGGCGCACCTAGCGCGTCGAACCGCTCGTCACAGCAGAGATCAGCCGCCTATTTCGCAGCCCCGCGGATGCAGTAATGGGTCTCGTTGAGGCCGCACTCCTCCCAGACGGGACACGTCGGACAGTTGCAGCTCAGCGTGGAGTCCAGGTCGTCGCACCTGGACTTGCCCACTGCCTCCGCGCAGTAGATCCCTTCGATCACCTTCGCTGGCGGCAGCTTCCCCGACGACCAATCGATGGAGGCGTTCTTCCCCTTGGCGCAGGCGCTCGAGAGGTAGACCGGGCAGCTTCCACACTGGCACCGCTTGATGTTCTCGAGCGTGAATTCGACCTTGGCCATCGCTCCTCCATTCGGCGCGATCGGCGCCCGCTGGAGCGACGGTTCCATGCGACCTGGGGAGCCGCAAACGACGCGAGCGGCGAGACTGTCGCCTACCGGCTCAGAGCGGACCGACGCGCCTCACGCCAGCCCGCTCCTCCTCGGGCCGCGCCTCGAGCCACTCCCGAACCGTGCGCCCCTCGAGGGTCAGGTCTGGGGCGAGCTCGGCGAGCGGCGCGAGGACGAAGCTCCGCTCGGTGATGCGCGGGTGCGGAAGGACGAGATCGCCGCGCTGGAGCGCGAGGCCGCCCTGCCAGAGCAGATCGAGATCCAGGGTGCGCGCGGTCCAGCGGGTGGCCGGATCGCGAACGCGGCCGAGCGCCGCCTCGATGCGGTGCAGCGCCGCGAGGTGTGCACGCGGCGTGAGACAGGCTTCAACCTCTGCGACCGCGTTGAGGTAGTCGGGCTGCGGAGGCCCCACAGCCGCCGTCTCCCAGACCTGCGAAGTCCGAAGGAGCCTCAGGCCGCGGGTGGCGTCGATCCGCTCACACGCGGCGCGGAGCATTGCCCGCCTGTCGCCGAGGTTGGAGCCCAGCGCCACGTAGGCGAGGACGCCGCGCATCCGAGCGTGCGTCACGAGCTCTCAGACCACCGGATTGGCGAGGGCGCCGATCCCGTCGATGACGACCTCGACCCGCTGCCCGGCAGTGAGCCTCGCGACGCCGGCAGGCGTACCGGTGGCGATCACGTCGCCGGGCTCCAAGGTCATCACGTGGGAGATGAACGAAAGCAGCTCCGCCGGGCCGAAGACCATGTCGCCGGTGTTGCCGTCCTGGCGCACTTCGCCGTCGACGAGGCAGCGGACGCCGAGGTTCGACGGATCGCTCCAGCCCTCGACGATCCACGGACCGATGGGGCAGAAGGTGTCGAAGCCCTTGGCGCGGGTGAACTGGGTCTCCGAGCGCTGGATGTCGCGAGCGGTCACGTCGTTCAGGCAGGTGAAGCCCGCGACGTAGGACGGCGCGTCCTCCGCCGAGACTGCGCGGCACCTCTTGCCGATCACCAGCGCGAGCTCGGCCTCGTGCTGCACGTCGGAGGAGACGGCGGGCAGGATGATGCATGCCTCGGGGCCGATCACGCTCGAGGCCGGCTTCAGGAAGATCAGCGGCTCCTGCGGCAGCGCGTTGCCGAGCTCCTTTGCGTGGGCCGCGTAGTTGCGCCCGACGCAGACCACCTTGGTCGGCTCGCAGGGGGCGACGAGCTCGAGGCCTCCCAGCTGCGTCCGCCTTCCCGCGGAAACTCCGCCCGACCACGGCGCGGCGGTGAGAACCTCGACTTCATTGCCGTCCCGGACCCTGCCGTAGTGGAGGGCGCCGCCCTCGTCAAAGCGAACGATGCGGTTCACGGCTTCGTCTCCTCTCCGGGAATGGGCTCGAAACCCAGGACGTGCTGCATGGTGTAGAGGCCCGGAGCGTGCCCGGCGAGCCAGAGAGCCGCGCGCACGGCGCCGCCGGCGAAGGCCTCGCGGCTGGACGCGCGGTGGGCCAGCTCGACCCGCTCGCCATCGGCGAGGAAGAGGACGGAGTGGTCGCCGACGACGTCGCCGCCGCGAACGGCGTGGATCCCGATTTCCCGTCGGGGCCGCGCGCCTACCTGCCCCTCCCGCCCGAAGTTGGCGACGTCGCCGAGGTCCTCTCCGCGGGCCCGGGCGACCGCCTCGGCGAGGCGGAGGGCCGAGCCGGAGGGCGCGTCCTTCTTGTGCCGGTGGTGAGCCTCGACGATCTCCACGTCGTAGCCTTCGCCGAGGACTTCGGTCGCCTGTGAGACCAGCCTGAACAGGAGGTTCATGCCGACCGACATGTTCGGCGCGAGCACGACCGGGATCTCCTTGGCGCCACGGGCGACCGCGGCCTGGGTCTCGGGATCCAGGCCGGTCGTGCCGATGACGATGGGGAGCTTCGCCCGAACGCAGGCGTCCACGTGCTCGGCGGTGGCCGAGGGGCTCGTGAAGTCGATGACGGCGTCGGCGCCCCGCGCGAGGGCCGCGTCCAGCGACTCCTCGACCGGCAGGCCGAGCTCCGCGGTGAGCCGCTGCGCGGGCCCGCCGGGGCGCGTGGTCCCGGCGAGGGCGCGGGTCGCCGAGGTCGAGCGGACGGCGCGGAGCAGCGCGTCTCCCATCCGTCCGCCGATGCCTGTGATGACGACGTTCACGACGACTCCGTTGGGTGGCGCGAAATGGGCCCGGCGGGATTAGCTCGCGAGGACCCCGAGGGAGCGGAGCGAGTCCTCCAGGAGCTTGCGGGTGCCGGCTGCGGCGGGGAGCAGCGGGAGCCGGACCTCGTCGGCGAAGAGCCCCTGCATGTGCAGCGCTGCCTTCACCGGGATCGGGTTGGACTCGACGAAGAGAGCCCGGTGGAGCGCGTTCATCGCCACCTGGATCCGCCCCGCCTCGGCGAGGTCGCCGGCCAGCGCCTTGTGCACGAGGTCGGCCATGTGCCGCGGCGCCACGTTGGCGCTCACGCTGATCACGCCCTTCCCGCCGGCGGCGATGAAGGGGAGCACCGTGAAGTCGTCGCCCGAGAGCAGCGTGAAGCGGTCGCCCACCTTCTCCCGGATGTCGATCACGCGCTGGAGGCTGGCGGTGGCTTCCTTCACCGCGACCACCTCCTCGACCTCCGCGAGGGCAACGTAGGTGTCGGGGAGGAGATCCACGCCCGTGCGTCCCGGCACGACGTAGGCGACGATCGGGAAGCCGGGCACCGCCTTCGCCACGGCCCGGTAGTGCTCCACGATCCCGGCCTGGGTGGGCTTGTTGTAGTAGGGCGTCACCACCAGGGCGCCGTCGGCGCCGGCGTCGCGGACCGCGGCGACGTTGCGGGCGGTCTGGGCGGTGGAGTTCGATCCCGCCCCGGCGATCACGGGCTTGCCGGCCTTGTGGCCCACCTCCACCGCGATGGCGACGCAGCGTCGCTGCTCGGCCTCGTCGAGGGTGGGCGTCTCGCCCGTGGTGCCGCAGGGCACCAGGCCGTCCGTGCCCTGGGCGAGCAGCGACTCACAGAGGGCTCGATAGGCCGCCTCGTCGAGGGCGCCTCCGCGAAACGGCGTCGCGAGCGCGACGAACGATCCAACGAGCTCGGGCTTGATCATGATCGCGCATCTCCACGCGAGGGCTCGGCCGCCCTCGCTCGTGTGTCCATGTCGTCCGCCGATATCCCAACGCGCTCCGAGAGCGCCGGGGACCTCATTCGCGGATCGGCTCCTCTTTGGGAGGCGCCTGCTCGACGGAGGGCGCGCCCTCGTCGGGCGCTGCGGGGACCTCCACGGGGCCCGGGAGACCTGGGGGGATCTCGCCTTCCTTACCGGTCCTGCCAGGCGGGTTCGCCGGCGCCGACGAGCCGATGGGGTTCGGGCTCGGGGAGGAAGGCGCCGGGAAGGCGTCGGGGCCCGGGATCTCGCATCCCGAACAGGGCGCCACGAGCTCTCCGCGCTTGGCGGCCGGAATCCCGGGAGGACGAGGCGGGGCCTTCACGCCGCAAGCCGCGAGCCCGGCGCCGAAGAGCAGGACCACGCAGGCGGGAAGGACCCTCCCCATCGCTAGTAGACCACGCCCAGGAAGAGGCGGACGGTCTGGGCCGACTTGGCGGAGATCACGCCGGCCGCGGGATTCGTGAAGTCCACGAGCTGGTCGAGGCCGGAGAGCGGGAAGAGCACGCCGTAGGCCAGCGACATGACGAAGCCGTCGTCCGAGAGGTAGTTGATCGCAGTGTCCAGCTCGACGCCGAGGGGCCGCGACTGGGTGGGCGTCGTGACCGATTCCGCGGCCTGCGAGTAGACGCCGGCGAAGTTCACGTCAAGGCCCGTGGTGATGTCGTATCGAATGCTGGGTCGCACATAGATCGCGTCGGTGACACCGCCCAGGATCTCGCGGAAGAGGATGAGGTCGACCCGGTAGTCGCGGTTGAAGCGGAAGTTGTTGATCGTGCGGTTCGGGCAGGCGGTGGGCCCGCAATTGAACTGGGGCCCGTCCCAATCGCCGCGCTGCGTGAAGCCGCCGGGAACGGTCGGATCGAGGCGGCCCGGGAAGTTGCCAAACCCCGGCGCGTTGCCGCCCGAGGCGTAGCCCAGCTCGAGACCGAGCGCGAGCTTGTCGTCCGCGAGCTTGAGCTCGTTCTGGAGCACCGCGCCGTACTGCGCGAGGGTCAGCTCCCGTACCTGTTCGCCGGCAATCGGGCCCGCCTCCAGCTCCGACGGCTCGACGTTGAACTTGCCATGGACCGTGACGAACTCGAACTCCAGACGATATTTCTTGTGGATCAGGCGGAACCAAACGTCCGGAGTGAGGGTCCAGGCGCGCCGAGCGACGAACGACGCAGGGTCGACGGTCCCGACCCCTTCCTGCGGCGCACCGCCTCCGGCGTTCCCGTTCCCGCTGCCGCCCACCGCGAGGAGCGGAGCGTCCCAGGTCTGGATGCGGTAGGCGAGGCGGAGGCCGTAGTTGACGAAGGTCTCCCGGCCCGCGGCCTGGAGCTTACGGATCTCGTCGTCCGAGTCGCGGCGCAGAATCGTGAGGATCCAATCCCGGGCGTCGTCCGCCTGGGTCCGATCGAAGGGCTGCGCGGTCGGGAACTGCGTGAACGGGTTGGCGCTGGTGGGCCCCTCGGAGACGAAATCGAGGGACGGCGCGATCACGTGGTTGAAGATCTTGGTCGCGAAGAGGACGCGGTCGACGGTGTTGCCGTGGTCGCAGTCGAGGCAGTTGCCGTCGTTGATGTTCATCCCGAGACCGAAGTCGTCGGCCATGCGGCCGAAGCGCAGCTCGCCCACGGGGGTACGGACCTCGGCCCACACGCGCTTCGCCGTGATCGAGTCGGTGATCGAGTTGAAGCCGAACCGCGGCGGCCCCTGGCCGTCCGAGCCGATGTTCCACGGATTGCGCTGGTTCCCCGTGCCGGCGGAGAACCCGGCGTTCGGCGTCGAGCCCCAGACCAGGTTGTCGAAGACGTCGACCTGCGCCTTGAGGCGGACGTCCTCGCTCACGTTCAGCGTGGGGTTGATCCGCAGCCGCATGTTCGTGGTCGCCTGGGTGTGGCGGTCCGTGTTCTGCGGATCGATCGGGAAGATGCCGTTGCCCGACGGGTCCAGGCCGGTGTCCATGTCGAAGCGATAGAAGAGGTCGCCGCGGGTGCGGAAGTAGCCGTTCACCTCGAAGAGATCGAGCTTGGGGCGCACCTCCTGCCACTCGTCGCTCCACTCCTGGGCGGCGCCCGCCGACGTCACGGCGGCGCGGACCTCGTCCCGCATCTCCTCCTTGGCCGCGTCGAGCTTCTCCTGCATCTCGCCCTGGAGCTGCCGGCGGATCTCCTCGCGGATCGCCTCGCGCTCGGCCGCCGAGAGCGTCGATCCGCTCGTTCCGGGCGCCGTGTTCGCCGGAGGCGGCGCCGGCGGCGGCGAAACCTGCGTCTGGGCGAGCGCGGGTGCGGCGGAGGCGGTCAGGATGAGCGCGAGCGTCGAGATCGCAGGGAGACGGGTCATGAAGGCCCTCCAGGCCGGAAAGGGCCGAGGAACGCGGGTCGTATCAACCCCCGCGCTGCGGTGTCAATCAACGAAACCAGTTGGTTTGCTCACGTCGGCGACGCGCGGTAGCGTGCCAGCCGTGGGATTGATCTGGTTTCTGCTCCTCGCGCTCGGGCTCGTCGCGGCCGCCATGGGCGGCGACATCGGCGGCTTCACCTCCGGCGCCATCGACGGCGCCGCCTCGGCGATCACGCTCGCGATCGGCCTCGCCGGGATGCTGGCCCTGTGGATGGGCGTCCTCCGCGTCGCCGAAGAGGCCGGCCTCACCAGGCACCTCGCCGCCCTCGTCCGACCCGTGATGTGCCGGCTCTTCCCCGACGTGCCCCGCGATCACCCGGCCATGTCGGCGATGGTGCTCAACGTGGCGGCCAACATGCTGGGCCTCGGCAACGCCGCCACGCCCTTCGGCCTCAAGGCGATGGAGGAGCTCCAGACCCTCAATCCCCGGCGGGACACGGCCACCGACTCGATGATCCTCTTCCTGGTGATCAACGCCAGCAGCGTCCAGCTCGTGCCCGCCACGGTGGTGGCCCTCCGAACGGCAGGCGGCGCGGCGGATCCCACCTCCGTCGTCGGCCCCACCCTCCTCGCCACTGCGGTCTCCACCACCGTGGGCGTGGTCGCCGCGAAGCTCCTCGCCCGCGCGCGCCTCTTCCGGGCCCCCGCCCAGGCCGGGCTGGAGGGCTGATGTCGCTCCTCGCGCAGGTCCTCGAGGCGATCTCCCGCTGGACCATCCCCGTGATCCTCGTGGGCGTCCCCGGCTACGCCCTCGCCAAGCGGGTGAAGGTCTACCCCGCCTTCGTCGCCGGCGCGAAGGAGGGCCTCGAGATCGCCTTCCGGATCGTGCCCTTCCTCGTGGCGATCCTCGCCGCGGTGGGCGCCTTCCGCGGCGCCGGCGCCATGGATCGGCTCTCGTCCTGGCTGGAGCCCGTGCTCGCGCCCCTGGGGATCCCGGCCTCGGTGCTCCCCCTCTTCCTCGTGCGGCCCCTCTCGGGGAGCGGCGCCAACGGCCTCCTCGCCGACCTCATCCGGAGCGAGGGCCCGGACAGCCTCGCCTCCCTGATCGGCGCGGTGGCCAGCGGCGCCACCGAGACCACCTTCTACGTCCTGGCCGTCTACTTCGGCGCCGTCGGGATCACCCGCTTCCGGCACGCCATCCCAGCGGCGGTCCTCGCCGAGGCAGCCGGGATCGCCGCCTCCATCGCGATCGTCCGCCTCGTCTTCGGCTCCTAGGGATACTCTCCTCCCGATGCTCCTCGACCTCGTAGGCGACAGACGGCTGGTGATCTGCAGCGGCGCCGGCGGCGTCGGCAAGACCACCACGTCGGCGGCGATCGCCCTCGCCGCTGCACGATCGGGGCGGCGCGCAGTGGTGCTCACCATCGATCCCGCGAAGCGCCTGGCCGACGCCCTCGGGCTCCCCTCGCTCCCGAGCGAGCCCGAGCCCGTACCCCGCGAGCTCCTCGACGCGGCGGGCGTTCCCCCGGAGGGCTCCCTCCACGCGCTGATGCTCGATCCGAAGGCGACCTTCGACGAGCTCGTGCGCCGGCTCAACGCCCCCGCGGAGGCCCAGCGGATCCTCTCGAATCGGATGTACCAGAACGTCTCGGAGCTCCTGGCCGGCCTCCAGGAGTACGCGGCGGAGGAGAAGCTCCACCAGCTCGGCTCCGATCCGCGCTTCGACGTGGTCGTCGTGGACACGCCTCCCACCCGGAACGCCCTCGACTTCCTCGAGGCGCCGAACAAGCTCTCGCGCTTCCTGGACGAGCGGGTGCTCAAGTGGTTCGCGCCCCAGGAGCCCAAGCGCTTCGGCTTCCTGCAGCGGACGGGGAAGGTGGTGGGCGGCGTCCTGGGGAAGGTCTTCGGCGAGTCCTTCACCGAGGAGCTCGGCGGCTTCCTCGGTGCCCTTGGCGGGATGACCGCGACCTTCCGTAGCCACGCGGAGGAGGTCCGGCGCATGCTCGCCTCTCCCGGCGCGGTCTTCCTGCTGGTCACGGCGCCGGAAGCGGCGGCCTTGGACGACGCGCTCTTCTTCCGGCACAAGCTCGCCGAGCTCGGCCTCCCCTTCGGCGGCTACGTCGTGAACCGCCTCCTCCCCGAGCGCCCACCGCCCACCGAGTCGGAGCGCCAGGCCACCGAGGCCGCGCTCGTGCACGAGCTGGGCGAGGAGAAGGCGCGCGCCCTCCTCCAGCGCCTTGAGGCCTCATATGGGCAGGAGCGGGCGAGGGCGCTTCTCGAGAGGGCCATGCTCGACCGCCTGCAGGCCCAGGGCAGCGCGAAGGTCGTCGGGATCCCCCGCCTCGAAGGGGAGATCGCCGATCTGCCCGGCCTCGCCCAGCTCGATCGCCTGGCCTTCGTGCCCTGATCCCGGCTTGCGAGGATCGCGCCTGCGCGGGTAGGGTCGTCGCGCATGCATCGCCCCTCCTACGTGATCGTCGCCGTCGTCTTCGCCGTCCTCCTTGCAGCCTCCGGCTGCTCCAGCGCGGAGGATCGCGCGGCCAAGGCCCGGATCTTCTCCCCCGAGGACCCGCCCAAGGTCCTTCAGGCGGCGGCGCAGACCCTGGACGCCCGCAAGCTCGACCGCGATCCCGCCGGCCTCGACCGGATCCTCTCCATCCCTGCAGCCGAGGCCGTCGCGCGCATCGGACCCCACGTCCAGGACGCGAAGGTGAGCTTCCGGTGGAGCCGGTCGGACAAGGACGTGAAGCTCTCCGAGGAGCGCCACGTCGCGCTCGGCCCCGACGGCGACTTCCACGTTCGAATCGAGAACGACGAACGCCAGGGCATGGAGTGGATCAAGCTGGACGGCGTCTCGTACACCCGCTCGCGCTACGGGCGCTTCCGCGAGCGGCGGCGCGACCGAGGGTCGTCGGAGCACGTGGTCGCCTCGGCCTACGACTCCCTCGCCACCTTCCACGACCTGGTCCACGGGGCGATGAAGCTCTCGCCGAAGGGCGAGGGGACGGTGGAGGGCCGAAAGGTCGTCCAGTACACGGTGAGCCTCGGCGAGCCCCGCAAGGACGAGGGCGAGGCCGCCCTGCCGCCGGTGGTCTTCCCCAAGAACGGCCCTGATTCGGACACCACCCTCCGCCTCGCGGCAGCGAAGGAGGGACGCCCCTCGGCGGCCTCCGGCACGCTGCGGATCGACGCCGAGACCGGGGTTCCCCTGGGTGCGGATCTCGAGGCCACGCTGGTCGTCCCCGCCGCCGAGGGCAGGCCCGAGGCCCACCTGGAGCTCTCGATCCACCTGGAGGTCCGGGGAGTCGGGAAGGACCCGAAGATCGCGGTCCCGGAGCACCTCGACGACGCGCCGCGGCCGCCCGGCGTGGTCGCAACCCTCCGGGCCTACGGCCTCGAGAAGGCGCCCGAGAAGCCCGAGGCTGCGGAACCCGCGGACGAGGACTGAAAGGTCGCGGAGCCACGCAAAGGCGCGTCGCGCGAAGCGCGGATGAAGGAATCGCGCCCGCTTCGAGCGCGACCGATTTTTTTCACAGGCTCAGAGCTGTCCAGAAGTCCGCACGCGGGGGCGATTTCTGGACACGCGTCGATTCGCCGGGGTTGACTGGTCAACGGGAACGGGAACGCGCATCCGTCGCGAGGGCGCACCTGTGCCTACGTTGGCATTCAGCCAACCACAATGTCGGAAAAATTGACCACCGAGGAATCGCGGGTAGCCTACCATCATTCTTTCTTCTCGAGGTGAACTGTGAGCGGGACTCAGCGTAAAGGTGGAAGCCGAATTTCGACCGAGGAGCGCCAGGGCGCGATCACCGTGTCGGAGGCCCTCACCACGCGCTCCGACCACCTTTCCTCCGAGGAGGAGCGGGTCATCCGCGGGCTTCGCGGCATCCCCGCCGCCCGCGGAACCCGCCTAGAGGCCAAGGCCTCCGGCACGATGCTGGACGAGCTCCACGTCATGGAGCTCGAGATCCGCCGCCGCTACCAGGCCCACCTCGCCCGGCCGCAGCCGCAGGCCTCCGCCGCGAAGGACAGCCTGATCCGCGCGCTGCGCGAGAAGAAGTAGCCGAGGTCCGACGATTCGCCGCATCAAGCTCGTTGCCGCCCCGAGGACGAGGGCGAGAGGCTGGACCGCTTCCTCGCGAACCGAGGCGGTGTCTCGCGTGGCGAGGCACGCCGCGCCCTCGAGCGGGGCGGCGTCTACCTGGACAACACCCGCTGCCGGATCGCGTCGAAGACGCTGCGCGCCGGCCAGAGCGTCGAGGTCGTCCTGGAAGAAGCCGGGCGGGTTCAGCAGGCGCCTGCGGCACCACTCGCCGTCCTCTTCGAGGATGACGCCGTCCTCGCAGTGAACAAGCCCGCTGGTGTCCCGTCCCAGGCCGCCGCGTCCGGCGACGTCGGCACCCTCCCCTGGCTCGTGGCGCGACACCTCCGGCTCAAGCCCTCCGAGGTGCCCACGATCCACCGCCTCGACCGTGACACCTCCGGCGTCGTGATCTTCGGAAAGACCCGGGGCGCCGTGCGCGCGCTCTCCGCGGCCTTCCGCGAAGGGACGGCCCACAAGGAATACGTCGCGGTCGTCTCGGGGAGACTAGAGGGCTCGGGCCGGATCGACGGCGCGCTCGCGCCCTCCCCTACGCGGCGGGGCTCCTTCGAGGTTCGCGAAGGTGGCCTGCCCGCGGCGACGCGGTGGGAGGCAATCGGCCATCTGGACGATGTCGCGACCGCCATTCGGCTCTTCCCCGAGACGGGACGGACGCACCAGCTCCGCGTCCACCTCTCGCACCTGGGCCATCCGATCGTGGGCGACGCCCGCTACGGTGGACCCGCCCGTGCGGGCCCCATCCAGCCGCCGCGGATGCTCCTCCACGCCAGGGCCCTCGCCCTCCCCCATCCGAAGACGGGAGCGCTCCTGCGGATCGAGGCGCCCGCGCCGGCCGACCTCTCGGAAGCGCTCTCGCTCATCTCCCGAGCCGAAGGCGAGCAGACGTAAAGGGAGCGCCCTCGCGCGAAGCGCGAGCTGAAGGCATTGGACCCGCTCCAGCGGGGCCGATGCCTTCACACGCTCCGCGCCTTTTTCGCTTGAATCGCCTTCGAAGTGATGGATATGCCTTGCGACACTCAGCGGGCACTTCTGCCCGCGTCCGGTTGCTCCGGTTGAGAGGAGAGACATCATGGCCGAAGAGCGCGAGATGCTGCTCGTCCAGTCCAAGGTTCGGGAAGTAATCAAGGCGAAGGGTGGCGAGCAGGGAGTTCGGACCAGCGAGGACTTCCTCACCGGCCTGAACGACGTCGTCCATGCCGCGATCGACAAGGCGATCGAGCGGGCCAAGAAGAACGGCCGCGCGACGCTCCGCGACTACGACCTCTAGGATGGCTTCGCGATCCCCTAGCGGGATCGCTGATTCGAGCCGCCGCGTCGTGCCAGGTGCACGGCTCGGCGGCTCGACTCGTTTCTCCCGGAGCGTCAGCCCCGAAGCCCGGTCGCGAGCCAAAGGCTCGATTCCGGGTTCAGGGCTCGGAGAGCAGCCGCGCCCGGGCCGCCCTGCCGTCGATCGCCGCGGCGAGGAGCCCCTCGGGATCGCTCTCGGCCAGATCGGCCAGCCGGCGGAGCTCGTCGGCGACCACGCGGACCGCTGCCGGCGCGAAGGGGTTGGCGCCGACCGCCGCGGCCATCGCCTCCGCCGAGAGACCGGCGGGACGAAGCGCCTCCGCGAAGGTCTTGGCCATCAGGCGCTCGGCGCCGTCGAGGGCGCCGGCGATCCGGATCAACGCCAGCGAGGCCAGATAGGGCGCGTGCGCCGTCGCCGCGATGAGGCGGTCGTGCTCGTCCGCCGGGATCACCACCGGCCTCGCCCCGATCGCCGCCCAGACCGTTCCCACACCGGCTGCGAGGCTCTCCTGCCCCGGCCGCGGGCAGAGCGCCACCGGCCGCCCGACGAAGAGATCCGCCTTCCCGTTCGACCCGGGCTCGCCTGCGACCAGCGGATGCCCGCCCACGTGGCGGACGCCGGGCAGGTGCTGCTCCACCAGGGAGGCGACGGCCCCCTTCACCGGCGAGAGGTCCGTGACGATCGCCTCCGGCCCGAGGTGGGGCCCGAGGAGGGGAAGAACCTCCGGCAAGGTGCCCAGCGGGACGCAGAGGAAGACGAGGCCGCAGGGAGTGAGCGACGGCCCGGGCGTCTCGTCGGCCACTCCCACGAGCCGATCCTGGAGGGCCTGGGCGCGGGCCTTCGGATCCGGCTCGATCGCGACGATCGGGGACTCCGGAAACGCCCGGCCGATGGCCTTCACCAGGGCCGTGCCGAGCTGGCCGAGGCCGACGACCGCGAACGGCGGCTTCGGAGGGGTGGCGTTCATGGAGATGGCTCCGTCGTCGGGGTGCCCGCTTCCGGCTCGGGGTCGGGCGCCTGCACGTCGTCGTTCGACGCGAGGACGACCGGGCGCAGCCGCCGCCGCCGCTTGACGCGGACGTGGGCGATCACCCGCAAGCCGCCGTCGACGCCCGCCTCCCAGAAGATCGGGATCCCGGTCAAGCCGAGCTCGGCCAGGGCCCGGAGGGGAGGCTCGCATCCGTCGGGGATCCGGACCCGCGCCGCCACCACCGCTGCGGGCGGAAGGCGGTTCTCGGCGAGGAGCGCGGCGCAGAGCTTCGCGACGGAGGCCTCGACGCCCGCTCCCTCCACCGGCCCGTCGCCCTGGATCGCTGCCAGCAAGGACATGGCGTCGACCCTACCATGGCCGCCCATCCGGGGCGAAAGCCTCGGCTCGCAACCCCTCAGAGGAAGAACGAGAGGGTGAAGCTGAAGATCCGGTCGCTCGACTCCCCCTTGCGGAGGCTCTGGACGTAGGCGAACTCGATTCCGGCCCGGTCGGAGATGAAGCCGAAGCCCCCCGAGACATAGTTCCGATCCTCGCGCTCCAGGCGCTTGAAGCCGGCGCGGATCGGCATGAAGTCGTCGAAGAGGTACTCGCCGCCGGCGTGCCAGGCGATCCCGGTGTCCGCCTGGGAGACGTCCCAGACCGTGTCGAAGGCCAGGCGGAAGGAGGTGTCGGTCCCCACCGCGATGCCGGCGCCCAGCTTGCGCGGGGCCTCGGGGCTGTCGATGTCGATCACGTTGTAGGCCGCGCCGCCGATCGAGATGAAGTCCACCGGCCGGATCAGCAGCCCGAGATCCCCGGTGACCGCGTTGGCGTGCCGGGGGTCAGAGAAGCCGAGGTACTTGATGCCGAAGCCGAAGGCCACGCGGGATGCCAGGGGCACGCCGAAGCCGAGGTGCGCGATCGAGCCCGACACCTCGCCCTGGGCGGCGTCGCCCTTCAGGTGGGTATAGGCGAGGCCGGTGGCGAGGCGGGTGCTCTTCGAATCGACGATCGAGCCGTTGATGCGGGAGAGGTCGTTGCCGGGATCGAAGGCGTAGACGAGGTCGATCTCGTATTTGTGGGCCTGCGCCAACCCCGCGAGGTTGAAGTAGATCGCCTCGTTGGACGAGGCGACGGCGATGAAGGCGTCGCCCATCCCCAGCGCGCGGGTCCCGGAGAGGTCCTGGGCGTTCGGCGTCGGGATCGTGGACGCCCGGGAGGGGGAGGCGGCGAGGAGCAGCAGGGCTGCGGCGGGCAGGGAGCGGACCAGCTTGCGCATCGTCTGTAGTCTACCAGACAGATGGCCGCTCGATGCTCCAGCGCGCGCGAAGCCGAAGGCGGAGCAAACGAAAAAGGAGCGGTTCCGCGCGAAGCGCGGCTGAAGAAATGGGGCCCGCTTCAGCGGGACCGATTTCTTCAAACGCTCAGAGCGCGAGGGACTCGAAGCCCGGGAGGAACTGCATCACGACTCCCATCTTGCCCGTGACCAGCAGGACGCCGAACGCGGTGAGGAGCGCGCCGCCCGTCCTCTCGACCCAGGGCAGCCAGGGCCGGATCCGGCTCGAGGCCGCGAGGAAGCGCTGGAGCGCCGCCGCGGAGACGATGAAGGGGATCGCGAGGCCCACGGCGTAGCCCGAGAGGAGCAGGACGCCGTGCCCGATGGTGCCGTCGGCTGCGGCCAGGGTGAGCACGCCGCCGAGGAGCGGCCCCACGCAGGGCGACCAGCCGAAGCCGAAGGCGAGGCCGACCAGGAGCGCGCCGAAGAAGCCCTTCGGGCTCGGCAGCTTCTGGAACCGCGCCTCCCGGAAGAAGAGCGAGACGCGCAGGATCCCGAGGAGGTGCAGGCCGAAGAGGATCACCAGCGCGCCTCCGGCGAGGTCGAGCCAGCGGCGGTGCTCGCCGAGGAGCTGGCCGAAGGTGGAGGCCGTCGCGCCGAGAGCCACGAAGACGAGGCCGAAGCCGAGCGAGAAGGCCGCAGCGCGCCCGATCGCCTTCCCCCTCGCGCCTTCCGCGTCGCCGGCGGACGAGCCGGTGAGGAAGGAGAGGTAGCCTGGGACGAGGGGAAAGACGCAGGGGGAGAGAAACGAGAGTGCCCCTGCGAAAACGGCGGCGGGTAGCGAGATCGAGGTCATCGGCGGTCGGCTCCTGGTTGCATCAGGAAGGACACGACCCGCCTCCCGGAAGGTTCCGCACGATCACCCGCTCGCCGCGATCGAGCACATCGCGTCGCCCGGCATCGCGCCGACCATGAGCCACGGCGAGTCGTCCCCGCCGGGGATCACGCAAACCGTCTGTCCGTCGCGCGCCTGCACGCAGCCGCTGCGGCTCTTCTCGCACGCCGCCGCCACCCCGCTCCCCTTGGGCGGCAGGTAGACGGAGACCGCGCGATCGCCGGCCCGGTAGACCACCGCCGCCGTCTCTTCGCCCAGCAGCGAGCAGCGCCTCGCGCCGATGAGTGTGGCGCCCGCCAGCATGGGGACCTCCACCTCGTGGCCCAGGGCCGTGCTCAGCCAGGCGGAGAGCTCGGAAGGGTCCTGACTCTCGACCTGGCATCCGGTCCCATCACCCACGGTGAAGGCACGGATGTGGTTCGCGACGGCGTCCTCCGCCAGGGCGCGAGAAGGCGAGCCGGTCTCCGGCGCAATCACCATCACGGCGAGCGCGGCGGCCATGGCCGCGAGGCCGGCCACGGCCCGCGAGAGGTGCCGCTTTGCGGGCGCCAACGACGGAGGTGCGAGCGATCGCGCGCGGCGCGCGAGCCGGCGAGTCCCGCCCGGCGCCGGCGCGCTGGTTTCGCCGCCGGCCTTGAGACCGCGCAAGGTCGCCGCCAGCGTGGACGATGGGGCCTCGCGGGCCAAGGGCAGAGATCGTAGGGCCGCGTCGAGGGCCTCCAGCTTCTCCAGCCGGCCGCGGCAACGGTCACAGCGGCGGAGGTGCGCCGCGTGCTCGCGGCCAGCCTCGCCATCCACCATTGCGCTCAGCACCTCGTCGGAGACGCAGCTCATCTCTCACCTCCTGCGGCAACAGCCTTCGTTTCCAGCGCTTCGATCATCGCTACCCGCGCCCGCGACAGCCGGGAGCGGACCGTCCCCACCGGGGTCTCCATCGCCTCGGCGATCTCCTCGTACGAGAGGTCTTCCACCGAGCGGAGCCAGAGCACCGTCGCCTGCTCCTCGGGGAGCTGGCGCAGGGCCAGGAGCAGCTCGTCGCTCAGGGCGCCGTCCTGGAGCTCCCGCTCGAGGTCCCCGCGGGGCTCCTCGTCGGTTCCCCGGGTGTCGGAGAGCACCAGCAGGTGGGGCCGCGCGTCCCTCACGCGGTTCAGGTGGAGGTTGCGGACCGTCGCCAGGATCCAGCCGCGGATCCGCTCCGGCTCCCGGAGCGAGCCCCGGCGCTCGAACGCGCGGATCAGGGCCTCCTGGGCCAGATCCTCGGCGTCCGACCGAGTGCGGCATAACCGCCGGGCCAGCCGATGGAGCACCGGAAGGTGCGGCTCGATCAGGCGAGCGAAGTCGCTTGGCTTCACGTTTTCCCAGGTCCGAACGATCGTCGACGAGGCCGGCACCGGGGTCGGAGCCGGCCGTTCGATCGGGAGGACACGCCAACCCTCCCGGAAGTTCCCCGACGCGAAACGAGCGTCGGGCGCACGCCCAGGACGGCGCCCGGCGGACCCTGGGGCCGAGAGTTCGTGAAGAAATTCACGAACTCTCGCGAGGCGGAGCCGAGCAAACGAAAAGGAGCGCTCTCGCGCTAGGCCTTGCGCCGTGCGGGCTGCAGGGCGGGCTGCAGCTTGCCGGGCGCCTGCTCCCCTGCCGGCAGGGGCTGGAGGAACGTCCAGATCAGCAGCAGGCCGTACGCGACGCTGGCGAGGCCCATCCACACGTACTTGTCGTCGTCCCAGATCGGCATTCGCGTGATCGCGTGGGTGCCGATCGCCAGGAGGATCAGCCAGAGCCCCATCTCCCGCCGCTTCTCCATGAGGAAGGCGCCCGGGATCATGAACGCGTAGTAGTAGCAGGTGAGCTCGGTGGCGGCCGGGATCATCACCACGCCGCAGAGGGCGGCCGCGACCCAGGCGGGCTCGTCGCGGCTGGTGCGCCACACGCCCCAGAGGAAGATCAGGTTCAGCGCCAGGAAGAGCCACTTGAGCTGGTGGTAGTTGTCCAGCCGCGTCTCCTTCCAGGTCTTGAACGGATCCTCCTGGCTCGCGTCCTTCAGATTCTTGGCGTTCGACCAGGGCCGCCACGAGAGGACCGTGCGCAGGCCCATGTGGTTGGTGAGCGGCGTCTCGGCGTGCTTCTCGGTGTTCGCGGCGAACTCCGAGTAGACCTCGAGGCCCCCCCTGGCCACCACGAGGGAGGCGGGGACCAGCAGCGAGGTCGCCACCAGGGCGCCGACCACGATCCGCTTGTGCTCCGCCGGGAAGGCCTTGTCCTTGAACCACCGCCAGCCGCCCTGGATCGCCGGCCCCAGCGCGAAGAAGATCGGGAAGAGCCGGAAGGCCGCGCCGGCGGCCAGGAGCGCGCCGCCCGTGGCCGGTTTCTTCTTCTTGAGGAAGCAGATCCCGAGCACCGACCAGGCGAGGTAGTCGTAGCGGAGGAAGGCGCCGCCGTTCCAATAGAAGCGCGAAGGGAAGTTCAGGGCGAAGAAGGTCGCGGAGACCGCGAAGACCTCCAGGCCGAAGGCCCACCAGATCCCCGCGAACATCGCCACCAGCAGCAGCGGATCCAGCAGCGCCAGGACGACCATGCTCGTGTCGCTGGCCGGTCCCACCAGGTTGGCGAGGAGCGATCCGCCGATGTTCCACCAGGGCGTGCCGTTGTAGCCGTGATCCTTCTGGGAGTCGGCCCAGCGGGATCCCAGGCGGCCGATGAAGAAGGAGATGTCCTTCTTGAACGCCGTCCAACGCGCCTCGGTGAAGTGCTCCTTGCAGCGCTCGGGGTGGGCGAGGATGTCCTCGGTGGAGCCGATGAGGTTGGTGTGGGCGATGTCGCGCATGTTGCGCTTCTCGACCAACGACCGGCGCCCCATCTCCACCTCGGCGATGGCGCTGCACTCGTAGAGGCGCGCGAACCGGAGCTCGGGGAAGTACTTGGCGCCGATGTAGTAGTGGTAGTGCTCCCACACGTGGACGAAGTTCCCGCCGTGGAACTTGCCGTAGTTGAACCAGCCGAAGACGCCGAGGATCCCGAGGAGGCCGATCGCGAAGCGGCGCTCCTTACGCCACTTCTTGCCCTTGCCCGCGTCCGCCAGGTTCCAGCTCCAGACCAGAAGGGCGACCAGCAGCGCGGCGAAGGTGAGCTTGAGGACGTTCGCCTTGCCCTCGGTGTAGTCGAAGAGGCTCGGCGGGTCGGGAGGCTTGCGAACGTTCGCGAGCTGGCGCGCGAGCGTCGGCGATGCCGGCTCGCTGCGCTGCTCGAACGAGGCGGGCGGGATCGCGCGCGGCTGCGTCTCGTCCACCGCGGAAGTGGGCGCGAGCGCCGGGTTCGGGAGTACCGCCTGCTGCGCGGCCGGGGAGGAGGGCTCCTCCGCCGGGGCCTGCGGAGCGAAGAAAACGACCGTTGAGCAGGCCATCGCCTGGAGGAGGTTGCGGATCATCGGGCGAATCCTAGCGTTTTTTCCCGGAGATGGGGCCATTCGAGCGAGCGGGCGTGCGCCCCGCGGGTGGGGACGGTACGCCAGCGCGCTCCCGTTCGCTCCCGGGGACGCGAGAGATCAACGGCCCTTCGCGTTCGCGATGAGCTGCTCCAGCCAGGGCACCAGCCCCTCCCGGAGCTCCGGCCGCTTCATCGCGTAGGCCACGTTCGCCTTGATATAGCCGAGGCGATCGCCGGCGTCGTAGCGCTTGCCCTCGAAGCAGTAGCCCACGAGGCCGCCCTCGGCGGCGAGCATGGCGAGGGCGTCGGTGAGCTGGATCTCCCCGCCGACCCCTGGCTTGGTGTTCTCGAGGAGCTCGAAGATCCGGCCCGGGAGCACGTAACGCCCGATCACCGCGAGGTTCGAGGGAGGGCTCGCCTTCGGCTTCTCGACCATGTGGTCGATCGCCATCGTGCGGCTGTCGAGCATCTGGCCGGCGGCGATCCCATAGAGGTGGGTCTCTTCCGGCGGGACCTCCATCAAGGCCACGACGCCCTTGCCCGTGCGCTCATGGCACTCGATGAGCTGCCGGATCCCCGGGACCTCGGCGTCGATGATGTCGTCGCCGAGGATCACGGCGAAAGGCTCGTCGTTGATCACGGACTTGGCCTGGAGGACCGCGTGGCCCAGGCCGAGGGGCTCCTGCTGGCGCACCGAGACGATCGAGGCCATCGCGCTGATCGCGCGGATGGCGTCCCGCTCCTTGTGCTTCCCCCTCGCGACCAGCGTCTCCTCGAGCTCGGGCGTGAGGTCGAAGTGGTCCAGCATCGACCCCTTCCCCCTCGCGGTGATCAGGATCACGCTCTCGATCCCGGCATCCGCAGCCTCTCCCACGATGTACTGCAGGGTCGGCGTGTCGACGATGGGGAGGAGCTCCTTGGGCACCGCCTTGGTCGCCGGAAGAAACCTCGTCCCGAGCCCCGCCGCCGGGACCACGCACTTGCGTACCTTCCTACCGCCCCGCTCCATCGATCCCCTCCCAAGGTGGCTTTTCGCGGAATCGGAACGATCCCGCCACCGTGCCGGAAGGCGCACCCTAGTCGCCGAAACGTAGGCCAGGCAAGCGCTCGCATGCCCTCCGGCGTCGTCCGCGAGGCGTTCCGACGAACCTTCACCGGGGCGTCCCGTTGGGGTCGCAGTCGCGCCCGCGGGCCGTCACCGGAGCGGCCCGCGCCTCTTTCGGGTCGGACGTCCGAGTCGGCTGCTATGGTGCGCCCGTGCTCCTCGAGGTTGCCGTCGGCGCGCCGGTGCGCGGAACGTTTACGTACGAAGCGGACGACGACGCCCGCCTCGAGCCGGGTCAGCGCCTCGTCGTGCCCTTCGGCAGGCGGCGCGCCATCGGCTTCTACCTGGGCCCCGCCCAGGCCGCGCCCGAAGGCAAGGTGCGCCGGATCGAGCAGGCCCTGGACGGCGAGACCCTCTTCTCGCCGGACCTCCTCTCGCTGATCCGCTTCGCGGCGGACTACTACCTCTACCCGCTCGGCGAGGCCCTCCGCTCGGCGCTCCCGCCGGATCTCGGCCGCGTGGACCGGCAGCCCGCGACCGAGCGGGCGCCCGCCATCGAGACGGTCTCGCTCATCCAGCCGGCAGAGGTGTGGAAGGCGGCGCTTGGCCGATCGAGGAGCCAGGCCGCGCTGGCCGCCCACCTGGAGGCCCGTGGAGGCAGCGCCCGCCTCGAGGAGCTCAAGGTCGCGGTCAAGGACGCCCCCGCCCTCGTGCGCAAGCTGGCCGCCAAGGGGATCCTGGCCTTGCACGCCGCGGACGGCGGCGCGCCGGACTCGCCCTTCTCAGGAGGCCAGGCGCCGCGGCCCTCCGACGACCAGGCCCGCGCCATCGAGACCATCACGGCGTCGCTGGGCCGCTTCGAGACCTTCCTCCTCCACGGCGTCACGGGCTCCGGAAAGACGGAGGTCTACCTCCGGATCATCTCCGAGGTGCGGGAGCGCGGCGGCGGCGCGCTCGTCCTGGTGCCGGAGATCGCGCTCACGCCCCAGCTCGCGGGCCGGTTCCGCGCCCGCTTCGGCTCCCAGGTCGCGGTCCTGCACAGCGGCCTCTCGGATCGCGAGCGCACCCGCGAGCATAGCCGCCTTCGGAACGGCGAGGCGACGATCGCGGTGGGGGTCCGCTCCGCCGTCTTCGCGCCGGTCCCTTCGCTCGGGGTGGTCATCGTCGACGAGGAGCACGAGCCCTCCTTCAAACAGGAGGAGAAGCTGCGCTACAACGCGCGGGATCTCGCGGTCTACCGGGCGCGCCTGAACCAGACACCCTGCGTGCTTGGCTCCGCGACGCCTTCGCTCGAGAGCCTCGCCAATGCCCGCGAGGGGCGATACCGGCTCGTCGAGCTGCCCGAGCGGATCGACTCGCGGCCGCTGCCGACGGTGGAGCTCGTGGACCTCTCCGCCGCCCGGCGCACGCGCAACGAGGCCCCCACGGAGCCGCGAGACGAGCTCGAGCTCCTGGGCCCGCGCCTCTCCCTCGCCCTCGAGGAGACCCTCGCCTCCGGGAAGCAGGCCATCCTCTTCCTCAACCGCCGCGGGCACGCCTCCCTCGTGCTCTGCGGCGCCTGCGGCGAGAGCGCGCGCTGTCCCGACTGCGACGTGGCGCTCACCCATCATCTTTCTCGTGGCGGCGAGCTCCGCTGCCACTACTGCGACTTCCGCACGCCGAAGCCCGCGGGCTGCCCTTCGTGCAAGGGCGAGCTCCTGGTGATCGGCGCAGGCACCGAGCGCGTCGAGCGCGAGCTCGCCAAGCGATTCCCCGACGCCCGCACCCTGCGCCTCGACCGCGACGCGGTGGGCAGCACCGCCGAGCTCACCCGGATCCTCGCCGCCTTCGCGAAAGGTGAGGCCGACGTGCTGGTGGGGACGCAGATGGTGGCGAAGGGCCACGACTTCCCGGGCGTCACGCTCGTCGGCGTGATCCTCGCGGACATCGGCCTGGGCATGCCCGACTTCCGCGCCTCCGAGCGGACCTTCCAGCTCCTCGCCCAGGTGGCGGGGCGGGCCGGCCGGGGCCGCGACCCCGGCCGCGTGCTCATCCAGAGCTTCCACCCGTCCGCCAGCGCGATCGCCTGTGTGGAGGGGCACGATTTCCCGCGCTTCGCCGCTGGCGAGCTCGAGCGCCGCCGTGAGCTCGGCTACCCGCCCTTCTCTCGAGCCCTCGCCGTCCGGATCGAGGGCGAGGATTCCGCCGAGGCGGAGAGGACCGGGCGCCGCCTCGCCGAGGCCGCCAAGCGCTGGGCGTTCCCCGGCATGAAGCTCCTGGGACCGGCGCCCGCCCCGATCGCCAGGCTCCGCGGCCGCAGCCGGTTCCAACTCCTCCTGCTCGCCCAGGGTCCCGGCCCCCTCCAGGCCCTGGGCCGGCGGCTGGTCGACGTGGCCCAGACCGCGCCGAACGGCGTCAAGGTCGCGTTCGACATGGATCCGCTCTCGATGCTCTGACGTCTCGGCCGGAACCGAACGCGAAAGCGGGCGGCCCACGTGTTCCGTCCGACGGTTGCGGCGGTCCACGTCCCCGATTATCTTTTCTCGGGCCGCGAAGATTCTTGGCTGCGGCATGTTATTAGAGCGCCATGGTTCGCGAAATCCTCATCTGGCCCGATCCCCGCCTGAAGGAAAAGGCGCTCCCCGTTTCGACGGTCGACGACTCGATTCGAGCTCTCATCGACGACATGTTCGAGACGATGTACGCCGCCGACGGCGTGGGCCTGGCCGCTCCCCAGATCGGCGTGCTCCAGCGCGTGATCGTCACCGACACTTCGCCGGGTCACGAGGGCGCGAAGCCCCTCGCCCTCATCAACCCGGAGATCCTCTCCCGCGACGGGACGCTCAAGTGGCGCGAAGGCTGCCTCTCGGTGCCCGACGAGTCGGAAGACGTCATCCGTGCCGCCCACGTCCGGGTCCGCTTCCTCGATCGCGATGGCGTCGAGCAGGAGATCGAAGCCACCGGGATGACGGCTGTTTGCCTCCAGCACGAGTGCGATCACCTCGACGGCGTGGTCTTCGTCGACCATCTGTCGACGCTGAAGCGCGAGCTCATCCGCAAGCGGATGAAGCGCCTCAAGCGGGATCGCACCGCCGACGACGTCGCGGACGTTCGGGCCTAAGCATTTCGACTACATGCCCCGGGGCTGGAACCCGCCACGGGGCAGCGGAACCGACTGCAGAGACTACGTTTCCGCGTCGACGCCGCGCTTCGGGCAGAGGTCGGCCACGACGCAGCGGGAGCAGGCTGGCTTGCGCGCGTCACAGCAGCGCCGGCCGTGCCACACCAGGAGCTGGTGCCCCTTTCCCCAAAGCTCGGGCGGCAGCGTCCGCTGCATCTCCTCCTCCACCTTGTCCGGATCCGACTGCTTGGTGAACCCCAGCCTGCGGGCGAGCCTGCCGACGTGGGTATCCACCGGGAAGGCCTGGCCGCCAAAGGCGTAGACGGCCACCACGCCGGCGGTCTTCCTTCCGACGCCAGGCAGCTCCTCGAGGGCCTCGCGCGTCCGGGGGAGCTCTCCGCCGAAGTCCGCCTCGATCCGCTGCATCGCGGCGACGATGTTCTTGGCCTTGTTCCGGTAGAGGCCGCAGCGCGAGATGTGGGGATGGAGGTCCTCCGGCTGGGCCGCCGCGTAGTCGGCCGCCGTCCGGAAGGCCGCGAAGAGCGAGGGCGTGCACCGGTTCACCATCGCGTCGGTGCACTGCGCCGAGAGCATCACCGCCACCAGCAGCTCGAGATCGTTCGCGAAATCGAGCTCGATCTTCGCGTCCGGCATCTCGCGGTCGAGCCGCGCGATCACCTCGATCGCCCTCTCCTTCTCGGCCCTGGAGATCGCTCGCGGCCGCTTTGCGCCACCCTTCGACTTCGTCCCTGTGCTCGTGCTCATTCTCGTCCGGAGGATAGCGGTTTCGTCCGCGGCGTGCCGTCGGGTACTACTTCAAGGATGACCGAACCGCTCATCGATCTCCGATCCGACACCGTCACCCGCCCCTCCGCCGAGATGCGCGAGGCGATGGCCCTCGCCGAGGTGGGCGACGACGTCTACGGAGAGGATCCCACCGTCCGCACCCTCGAGGCCCGCGTCGCCGAGCTGCTGGGCAAGGAGGCGGCGGTCTTCGTCCCCTCCGGCACCATGGCGAACCAGCTCGCGATCGGCGCCCAGGCCGGCCCTGGCGACGAGGTGATCGGCGAGGCCGGATCCCACGTCTTCGCCTTCGAGGGCGGCGCCCTCTCCGCCCTCTGGGGCGCGCAGGCCCGCACCCTCGAGGGAGAGCGCGGTCTCCTTCGCCCCGAGCAGGTGGAGGCCGCGATCCGGCCGACGGGGAACGACCACCTCCCGCTCTCCCGCCTCCTCAGCCTCGAGAACACGCACAACCGCGGCGGCGGGACCGTCTGGCCCATCGAACGGTTCCAGGCCGTCGCGGGCGCAGCGAGGAAGGCCGGTCTCGCTGTACATCTCGACGGCGCTCGGCTCTGGAACGCCTCGGTGGCCTCCGGCGTGCCTCTGTCACGGTACGCGTCCGAAGCGGACACCGTGAGCGTCTGCCTCTCCAAGGGTCTCGGCGCGCCTGCGGGCTCCCTCGTCGCAGCGAGCGCGGCCCTCTGCAGCAAGGTGCGCCGCCTGCGGAAGCGGCTGGGCGGCGGCATGCGGCAGGCCGGCGTCCTCGCCGCCGCGGGCCTCTACGCCCTCGACCACCACCTCGTGCGCCTCCACCTCGATCACGAGAACGCCCGACTCCTCGCCGATGCCCTCGAGAAGGTGCCCGGCCTCCGCGTCGATCCGGTGGAGACGAACCTCGTCTTCGTCGATCTGCCGGCAGGGACCGACGGCGCCGGCGTCCTCTCGCGGCTACGTGAGAAGGGTGTGCTCGCCGGGAGCGACGGCGCGAGCCGCCTGCGCCTGGTCACCCACCTCGACGTCGATCGCGACCGATGCATGGCCGCTGCGGCCGCCCTCGCGGCCTGCCTCTGAGAGCTTGTGAAGAATTCACAAGCTCTCGCGGAGCCGAAGGCGGAGCAGACGAAAAGAAGAGCGTTTCCGCGCGGAGCGCGGCTGAAGAAGTCGGGCCCGCTCGTGCGGGACCGATTTCTTCAAACGCTCTGAGGCGCGGGGCTGGACCCGCCCTACCCGACCCGCGTCGCTCGCGCCTCGAGCCATCGGGCGATCTGCGGATAGACCTCGCCCGGCGCCGCGCGGCCGAGCATCAGATCGCCGTGGCCGTAGTCGAACGAGGCGCCGAGCTCCTTGCCGAGGATGACCAGGGTCTTGTCTGCGCTGCCGAGGCGGCGGTGGGCGTCCTCCATGCATCGCGGCGGCGCCATCTTGTCGCTGGATCCGCCCATCACGAGGACCGGCGCCGTGAAGGCACCCATCGCGCTTCGATAATCCTGGCTCTTGTCCAAGGAGCGAAACGCGTCGTTCGAGACCCAGTCGTCGAACTGCCGGGCGACACCAGCGCTGATGTCTTCGAAGGCCCACGCTTGCAGCCGACGCACCAGCCTCCCGTCCATGCTCTGCGGGGCGATCGCGATCTCGGAGAACGGCAGATTGAAGTGCCCCATGAAGGGCGCGATCATGTGGGTGACGAAGCGCTGCGGCACCCGCGACGAGCGGGCGAGCCACTTCCCGAGCCTGGCGACGCTCCGGAGATAGGGCTGGTTGCTGAACGAGGAGGGTGACGCGACGGCCACCACGCCTCCCGCGAGGATCCTCTCGTACGGACCGCCTCCCAAGGCGTACGCCAGCATCCCTCCCATCGAGTGCCCGACCCACTGCACCTTCGGGACGCTGGTGGACGCCGTCACGTGGTCGAGCACCGCGGGGACGTCGAAGCGCAGGTAGTCGTCGAAGGAGAAGCCCCAGCGCAGGGGGTTGAAGGCCGTCGGCCGGTCGCTCCCGTCGTGTCCACGGAGGCTCACCACCCAGCAGTCGCGCCCCTCCGCGGCGAGGGCCTGCGCGAGGCCGTAGGGCGGATCCCAATCGAGGTTGTAGTGGTTCGCGCCAAGGCCATGGCAGAGGACCACGGGCTCCGCGTAGCGCTTGTCCCCCTTCGGGAGATAGCGCCGGATCCCGATCCGCCAGCCGTCGGCGGTGCGCACCGTGTGGACCTCGTCCGGCACGTCCTTGGGGCTCAGGTACCCGCGCCAGAACCAGTGGTGCGCCCATCCCAGGAGCACCAGGGCCAGGGATGCCGCGACGAGGATCAATGCGAGGATCAGGGCGTGCTCCTTCCAGGCCGGACCCTCTTTCGCCGTGCAGTCGGCCATCCGCACGGCGGTCCGGTCGCCCGTGCGTCCACGAGCGCCCGAGGCGCTCCCGCGCCCATTTGCCCACCGCTCCGCTCTCAAGGGGCGAAGTGGAGAACGCGCGGCGCCACCGCCAGATGCTGCCCAGCCGACACGCCCGCGTCGAGCGAATCGGTGGAAGAACCGTCTCCACCTGGCAAAGCTTCGCGCACCAGCCTCCGTTCGGGAGCCACCGCCGGGTGGCAGCGTGGAGAGACCTTCGCCGCCCGCTTGGGCCGGATTCGCCGGATTCCGGTCACGCAGAGCCCACTTTAGACGACATCCAGAGGCGACCAGGCCATGCCGCGTCGCGGCATGCGGCTTGCTTTCTTCGGGGAAAAGGTGGTGGTATGGCCAGCTGGCCGGTGCCGCGGCGGTTCACAGTCCGGCCTTCGCATGGGGTGCTCCCAGATGATGCGTCCACGCAAGTGGCTCTACATCCTGCCGAACCTCTTCACGCTGAGCTCGGTCTTCTGCGGCCTCTACGCCATGAGCCTCGTCGCGGGTGAGCCCTCCGCGGAGAAGCTCTACGCGGCGGCGCTCGCGATCCTCTTCGGCATGCTCTTCGACGGGCTAGACGGCCGGGTGGCGCGGCTCACGAAGACCCAGTCCGACTTCGGCATGCAGCTCGACTCGCTCGCCGACGTGGTCACCTTCGGCGCTGCGCCCGCGCTGCTGGTGTGGAAGTGGGCCCTGGCGCCCCTGGGCTTCGTGGGGCTCTTCCTCGCGTTCGCCTTCGCCGCGTGCGGCGCGCTGCGCCTCGCCCGCTTCAACGTCCTCGAGATGAGGGGCAGCAAGGGGAGCTCGACCTTCTTCGTCGGCCTCCCCATCCCCCTCGCCGCGGGCGTCCTCGTCTCCCTCGTGATCGCGCACTACAAGGGCTTCGGCGGCGACGAAGTGCCCGTCTTGCCCGTCGCGGTGCTGGTCGCCCTGCTCTCGTACCTGATGGTCTCCACCGTCCGGTACCGGACCTTCAAGAAGATGAACCTCTCGCGGAAGACCGCGGGGATCTCCGCCTTCTTCGCCACCAGCGCCGTGGCCCTCACCCTCCAGTACCGGGCGAGCTTCACCCTCCTCGTCTTCGGCACGCTCTACGTCTGCGCCGGCATCGCCGAAGAGGTGATCTTCTTCCGCCGCCGCCGCGACGAGCGCCTCCTGGCTCGCGCCGCCGCCGACGGGCGCTCCACCATCGTCGATGAGGACGAGGAGAGCCCGGAGGACGAATAACGAAGGGCGCTCGCGTCGCGAGCGAGCGCGCTCTACTCTTCGTCTGCTCCGCCTTCGGCTCCGCGAGAGCTCGTGACCATCTTCACGGGCTCTCAGCCTCCGCCCGGGCTGCACCGACCATGGCACCCTCTCCCCTTCCGAAATCCGAGCCGCACCAGCCCTCCTCCGTGGCTCGAGGAGAAGGCCTGCCGAAGCACACCCTCTGGGATCGCTTCGCCATCGTCTGGAGCTCGGGCCTGGGCTCGGGCTACTTCCCCGTGGCGTCCGGCACCTTCGGGACCCTCGCCGCCCTGCCCTTCGCCTGGATGCTGTCGCGGATCGAGCCCTGGTGGGGCTGGGCCGCCTGCGTCGCGCTGTTCACGGCCGTCTCCGTCGTGACCGCCCACCGCGCAGGCCAGCTCCACGGCGTGGTGGACTCCAAGCGCATCGTCTCCGACGAGTTCGCCGGCCTCTTCATCACGGTGGGCCTGCTCCCGTTCACGTGGCAGGTCGCCGTTGCCGGCTTCTTCGTCTTCCGGGTCTTCGACATCGTCAAGCCCTGGCCCGCCTCCTACTTCGATCGCAAGGTGCACAACGGCTTTGGCGTCACCTTCGACGACGTCGTAGCAGGCGTCTACGCGCGCATCGTCCTCGAGGTCCTATGGCGCCTCGGCTGGCTCGGAGCGGCATAGGCACCTCCGAGGGGGATGCGATGCGGATCGAGATGCTGGCCACCGGCGACGAGCTCGTCTCCGGCGTCCTCGCGGACACCAACACCACCTGGTTCGGAGGCGCCCTCTTCTCGCTCGGCGAGAGGCTCGCCCGCACCACCGTGATCGGCGACCGCCTCGACGACCTCGTCTCCGCCCTCCGGGAGCTCGCGGCTCGGGCGGACCTGGTCGTGGTCTCCGGCGGGCTCGGCCCCACCCTGGACGACCTCACCGTCGACGGCGTCTGCGAGGCCTTCGACCTGCAGCCCGTGGTCGACTCCGAGCAGCTCGAGCGCATCCGGGCCCGCTTCCACGCCCTCGGTCGGACCCTGACGCCGAACAACGAGAGGCAGGCGCGGGTGCCGGACGGCGCGGAGGTCCTCGGAAACGAGTACGGGACCGCCACGGCCTTCGCCCTCGAAGTGGGCGAGCCTCACCGGACCCGCCCGGGGACCTGCGAGCTCTGGTTCCTGCCCGGCGTTCCGACCGAGCTCCAGGGGATCGTCGGCGACCGGCTCCTTCCCCGCCTCCGGCGACGGATCGAGGCCGAGGGCGTCCACCGCTGTGCCCGCGAGGTGCGCTGCTTCGGGATCCCCGAGTCGCACATGGATCAGGCGGTGGTCCCGCTCCTCGCCGCCCATCCCCATGTCCGCTACGGCACGCGCGTCCCGTTCCCGGATGCCCACGTCCGGCTCCTCGCCGAAGGGAGCACCGCCGACGAGGCCCAGCAGAGGTGCGACGCCATCGAGCGTGACGTTCGCGCGGCCCTCGGCGACGTCGTCTTCGGTGGCGAGGGCGAGACCCTCGCGGGCGCGACCCTCGCCGCACTCCGGCAGCGCGGCTGGACTGTGTGCTTCGCCGAATCGCTCACCGGAGGGCTCGCCTCCGCCGCCCTCGCGGCGGTGCCGGGCGCGAGCGACGTCCTCCTCGGCTCCTCGGTCACCTACGCCGAGTCGCTGAAGGAGCGCTGGCTCGACGTTCCGCAGGACCTCCTCGAGCGCCACGGTGCCGTGAGCGAGGCATGCGCCGTCGCCATGGCCGAGGGCGCCCTCGCCCGGAGCGGCGCCGACGTGGCGGTCTCCCTCACCGGCTTCGCCGGCCCGGACGCGGGAGACGACGCCCACCCAAGGGGCACGGTCTTCGCCGCGATCGCAGGGGGCGGTGGGCCGACCTCGGTCGTGCGCCAGCGCTTCCTCTTCGGCCGGAACGACGTCCGCCGGATAGCGGCCCACCTCGCCCTCGACCTCCTCCGCCGACGGGCCCTCGGCCTGCGCCTGCCCGGCTGATCCTGGATAATTCGTCCGCCGCCCCCAAGGGAGACGAGCCAAGCGCAGCCGGTCGGGGTACGATGGCGTCCGTGACGAAGCGTCTCCACACGCGGGTCGACAGCGGCATTCGCCTGGATGCGCACGGCCGGTTCTGGCACGACGACGAGCCGGTCCGGCATCCCGCGATCGTCCGAGCGTGGCATCAGGGGCTCGAGCGTGCCCCGGATGGTCGATACCTGCTCCGCTTTGGCCGCGATTGGGCCTACGTCACAATCGAGGACGCGCCGTACCAGGTGACGAGAGTGGTGCCCGAAGACGACCACCTCGATCTTCGGCTCTCCGACGAGAGCCGGGAGCCCCTCGATCCCGCTACGCTCGCCCGCTCTCGCGAGCAGGTGATCTACTGCCGCGTGAAGGGCGATCATCGGGCCCGTTTTTCCAGGCAGGCCCAAGCCGATCTCATTCCCTATCTCCGCGAGGACGGAGGCAGCTTCTTCGTTTCGTTCGGCGATCGCTCATGGGCGATCTCCGACGATCCCGGCTCGCCTCCTCCCAGACCCGAGGAGGGTCCGGCGCCTGCCGACAACGGCCCGCCGGTCCTTCGAACATGAGGATTCCCGCTCCGGCGGGGACGAACCCAGGATTTCCCCTGCATCCTTCGCGTGTTCCTTTCATGAATCCCTTGGCGGCCTCGACCAGGCGGACGCACGCGGCGAACCACTTCGCCCCTCGCGCCCTGGGCCTGCCGCCCCTACAGCGAGCGATCGCGGGCCCGCGCCATGAGCGCGCCTGCGCCGAAGCTCGCAGGACGAAATTCGTCCGAGGTTTTCTGCTTGCACCGATTCGAAACCGCCAGCGACGTCGCGGATTTTTCACCGACTCCCCCACCCCCTCCGACCACGCCCCGTCCTCCGGGGAGCCCACCGCTCCGCACACGCACGCGATCGGCGCTGACGAAGCCGGCGCCTCGTCCGACGCGGGCGGTGGCCGCCGACGCCGGCGAAGGGGACGGCGCGGAGGAAGAGGCCGTCGCAAGGACGGGGCGACGGAAGACACGCTCGCCGCCCACCAGGACGACCACGAGTCCGACGTCCACGATTCCGACGACGACGCGTCCGCCGACGCCCCGGAGACCAAAGCTCACGCTCCGTCCAAGGCCGCCACGTCGGTCCCGAGCGAGGCCGACTCTACGAGCGCCGTCGTCGAGGCCCCGCAGGCTGCTGGACGGCGTGCGCCCCCGAGCCCCAAGGATGCGCCCCCGGCGCGACGGGACGACGGACGGCGATCCGACGCTCCCGCCCAGGCGAATGGCGACGGCAGGCGAAATGGCGGCCCGTATACCCGGTCCGCCAAGCCCGGCGGCGCCGATGCGAGGCGGAACGGACAGGATCAGAACGGGCGGCCCGGGAAGGCGGACGGGAGAAACGGCGCCGCCGATCCGTCGAGGAACGGGAACCGGCCAGGGAACGCCGACCCCCGACGCGGAGGCGACCGCCGCGCTGCGGGTCCCGGCCAGGACGGCCGGAACGGAGATTCCCGCGGGCGGGCCCTTGATCCCCGGGCGAACGGCCGCAAGCGGCGGAGCACCCCCATGGAGAACGAACGTCGCCCGGGAGCCCAGCCTCCTTCAGCGACCGTCTGGGCGGGCTGGAGCGCCGCCCGCTACGGCACCACGACGGAAGAGGATTGATCTCGCCGGGCCTCCACGGCCCGACGAGTCATCGTTCGAGCCAGGCTACCAACGGGCAGCCGCGAACGCGCCGTGGAAGGTGATCGGGATCGGCTGATCGAAGTGCACGGTGGCGACCGGTCCTTCCTCGAGGCGCTGGCCATCGAGGACCGCCAGGTAGCTCGTGTCGCGCCCCCCGTCGTAGACCAGATCGAGCACCCAGGCGTCGTCCTCCGCCTCGCCCCGAGCGACCAGCATCGGCTCGCTCGGGATGTGCCCGTTTGGAACCAGCCACTCCGCGCTCCGCTCGCCTGCGAGGTCGATGCGGGTGACGCCGCGCAGGCGCTCGTTCCCGTCAAGGCGCTCGGTCTGGGCGAAGACAGTCCCGTACCGTCCGCCGGCGACCTGCGGAGCGATCTGCGGCAGCTCGCAGGCCACGTCGAAGAGCCGCGTCTCCGAGGCCTTTCCCGTCGCGAAGTCGAGGTGGAGGCGCGTCAGCAGGGGCGCCGTCCCGTCCGATCGGACGAGGTCGGTCTCGTCGAGGCCGAAGGTCGGTAGGCGGCAGATGTCGAGGCTCGGACCGCCTCCCTCTTCGAAGGCGTTGGCGATGTGCCAGGCCCAGAAGGGATCCAGCTCATAGGTCCGGGCGGCGTTCACGTCGTCCAGGGGGACGACGAAGAGCCGCGAGCCGAGCTCGGGCCGCCAGCGGAAGAGCTTGGTGATGTCGGCGAGGCCGGCCATCGCGCGGAGGAGGTTGAGCTCCACGGGACCGAGCAGGAGGAGGATGTGGCGCTCGGTGGCGATG
This sequence comes from Vulgatibacter incomptus, assembly GCF_001263175.1. Taxonomy (GTDB): domain Bacteria; phylum Myxococcota; class Myxococcia; order Myxococcales; family Vulgatibacteraceae; genus Vulgatibacter; species Vulgatibacter incomptus. The sequence continues at coordinate 2,582,490 of NZ_CP012332.1, forward strand.
AAGTCGTGCACCATGCTCTGCCACGGAGCCTCGAGGGTGCCGAGCTTCCGCGCCGGGCCCTCGTCGGGCAGCGCGAAGAGATCGATCTGCATCTTCCTGCCGTAGCGGAGCCCGAAGTTGAACGTGGTCCGGAGGGAGGCCACGCGGTGCGGGTGCGCCGAGAAGGCGCCGGGGATCACGCCGAGATCGGTGGCGTCCAGCGTCTCGAGCGTGTCCTGGTCCATCTCCTGCGGCAGCCCGCCCTCCATCAAGCCGAAGAGGCGGTCCTGCCAAAGGAACGCCGACGTGTTCCCGGTGCTCTTCGACGAGCCGCGCCGGGCGATGCGCATGCGATCGAGCCACGACGCCGACGAGTTGTAGAGGAATCGTCCGGCGGCTTCCTCGTCCCGGTAGCCCGCGCTCTCCACGATGCGCGTTGCTCCCAGCGCCATGCCGTCGCCGAAGCGCACCGCCGTGATCGCGCCGTCGGTCTCGAAGGCGTGGGCGACCGGCTTGCCGAAGCGCTCGAAGAGGCCCGGCCCCGCGCGAAAGAGCGTGCCGCGGAGCCCTTCTGGGAGCCTGCCTTCGACCCGGAGGGGCTCGAAGCCGTGGGGCCGGGAGAGGGAGCGGAGGAGGGGATTTCGGGGGCTCGCGGCGCGCATGGGGACCTCTTCGTAAGCAGCGGTGACATCCTTGTAAGTAAGTGATACTTACTTTGCAAGGGGGGACGGAGAGGAAGCGCCATGGCAAAGCAGGACAGGACACGCCCGTACCACCACGGAGACCTCAAACGTGCGCTCGTCGAGGCCAGCCTCGAGCTGCTGCGGGAGCAGGGCCTGGACACGCTGACCGTCGCGGAGGTCGGCCGCCGCGTCGGCGTCTCCTCCGCCGCGCCCTACAAGCACTTCGCCGACCGACACGCGCTCCTGCGCGCCGTCGCAGCCGAGGGCAACCGGCTCCTCAACGCGGCCATCCTCGAGACTGTCGGGAGCGCGGCCGATCCCGTCGAGGCCTTCCGCCTCTCCGGCGTGGCGTACATCCGATGGGCTGCGCAGAACCCGGCTCTCTACCGCCTCGCGACCGACCCCGCACTCCTCGACTACGGCGGCGCCCCTCCGCCGGATGCCAAGGCGCCCGAGGCGCTGCAGGGCTCACTCGACACCTTCTGGAGCCAGCTCGCCGAGCTCGTGCGCTCGGGGCGGGCCATCCCCGCCGGGCACCCGCTGATCGAGCAGCTGCGGGGACGAGCGCTGGCCCACGGCGTGGCGAGCCTCTTCGTGAGCGGCGTGTTCGACTCCATCGGCATCCCGATGGACGAGGCCGAGCGCATTGCGCGGGCCGTCACCGGAGAATTCGTGCCGGCCCGGCGTGAGCCTCGGAAAGCCTGAGCGAGACCCCGGGTAGGAGGCGGCGAGCGGTGGTAGTCGAGCCCCTTGTGCATGGGGTCTCCGTCGGCAACACTTCCAGGTGTAGCGGTTTCCCAGCGATGCACCGACATCCGGAGACACTGGTTTGCCTGACTCGAACGGCCTTCGCTCCTTCGCGTTTTTCGCGCTCCTGGCCGGCTCCATCGCGGCCTCTGCCCATGCCGCCACGCGAACGAGCGGGGCAGACGCGAAACGACCTCCTGGGCAGGTCGACATTGCGGCCCTCTTTGCACCGAGTCCGGAGTCGCTTCGGGATCATGCGAGAGCGATGAACGAGTTCGGCCTCGAGCTCTTTCGTGCCGCGAGGACCGACGAGAACGGAGCGATCTCGCCTCCGTCGATCGCCGCGGCGTTCTCGCTGGCAGTTCCCGGCGCGAATGGGACGACCCTCGCCGAGCTTCGCCGGGCCCTCCGCGTCGGGAGCGACGACGTGGCGTACATGCGCCTGGGCCACGAGCTGCTCCAGTCGATCTCCGACCGAGCGGAGCTAGAGGCTGCGAGCCGCGCCTTCGTCGACGATGACCTTTCACTGAAGGCCGAGTACGAGCGCACGATCGCATCCGCGGCCGGGATGTCGTTCGAGCGTCTGCCGATCTCCAGCGATCCGGAAGGCGCGCGGGTGCGGATCAACCGGTGGGTCGACCAGACGACGAAGGGGAAGATTCCGTCGCTCCTCCCGCCAGGGCTCGTGACCACAAGGACCCAGCTCGCCCTCGTCTCCGCGCTGAGCCTCTCCGGAAGTTGGATGCATCCGTTCAAGCTCGACGACACACGTCCCGGCCCCTTCCATCTGCTGACGGGCCAGACGATCGAGGTGCCGATGATGCACGCCCAACGCCGTGCGTCGTACGCCCGGGTGGATGGCGTGAAGCTCCTCGAGCTTCCCTTCCGCGGCGATCTATCGATGCTTTTCGTGCTGCCGGACGAAGGAGAGGACGATTCGACCGGATCAACTGGTTTGGGACTGGGTCAGCTGGGCCCGAGATCGTCAGCACCCACCCCTTCCACCCCGGCGAATCGCGTCGCACCCTCGCGCCCGGCGGCCAGCGCAAAGCCGGCAAAGACCCTGCGGCAGGTCGAGGATGCGCTGACGGTCGAGACCCTCGAAAGGTGGACCTCGCGGCTCTCCCGGAGCAACGTTTCGATCGCGATTCCACGATTCACCGTCGACGCGCCCCTGGACCTGAAGCCGCCGCTGATGTCGATGGGCATTCGGCGGGCCTTCAAAGAGGGAGAAGCGGATTTCAGCAAGCTCTCGGCGAAACGGCTGTACATCGAGCACGCCGTCCACCGGTCCTTCGTCCACGTCGACGAACGAGGCGTCGAAGCGGGCGCGGCGACGGCCCTCCTCTTTGGCAGCCGGGGCGCGACCCCCATGCCGTCGTTTCATGCCGATCAGCCGTTTCTCTTCCTCATCCGCGACCAGAAGACCCAGGCGATCCTCTTCATCGGCCGGGTGACCCACCCGCGCGACTGAGGAAAGCGACAAACGCCGTTCGCCGCGTCCTCACGGGATTGCGGCGAACGGCGTCCAGCGCCCAGCCACGAACCGACGGACGACTCAGGCGATGGCGGCGAGCGGAGCTTCGAGACCGCCGGCAGCGTCACCGCTCAGCCGGGCGACGAGCTCCGCCGCGATCTTCTCGCGGAGCTCGGGCTGGCGATCGAGGGTCTCGGCGGCGCGATCCCTCCCCTGCCCCAGGCGCTCGCCGTTGTAGACGTACCAGGCGCCGTTGCGGTCGACGAGGTTGACGCCGTCGCGGCTGGCGAGGTCGAGCACCTCCGCCGAGCGATTGATCCCGAAGGAATAGCGGATCTCGAGCTCGGCCTCTCCGAAGGGAGGCGCGACCTTGTTCTTCACCACCTTCACCCGCGCCTTGCTCGCCACGACCTTGTCGCCGTCCTTCACCTGACCGGCCCGGCGGACCTCCAAGCGCACCGAGCTGTAGAACTTCAGCGCGTGTCCGCCGGTCGTGGTCTCGGGGTTGCCGAACATCACGCCGATCTTCATCCGGATCTGGTTCACGAAGACGACCGTCGTCTTGCTCTTCGCGACCGCGGCAGTGAGCTTGCGGAGCGCCTGGCTCATCAGCCGCGCATGGAGCCCCACGTGGCTGTCGCCCATCTCGCCCTCGATCTCGGCGCGAGGGACGAGAGCGGCCACGGAGTCCACGACGATGAGATCCACGGAGCCCGAGCGGACGAGGGCGTCGGCGATCTCGAGGGCCTGCTCGCCGGAGTCCGGCTGTGAGACGAGCAGGTTCTCCAGGTTCACACCCAGACGGCGCGCGTACGACGGATCGAGCGCGTGCTCGGCGTCGATGAACGCCGCGATCCCCTTCTTCGCCTGGCACTGGGCGATCGCCGACAGGCATAGGGTGGTCTTTCCCGACGACTCGGCGCCGTAGATCTCCACGACCCTCCCGCGCGGCAGACCGCCGCAGCCGAGCGCGAGGTCGAGGCCGATGGAGCCCGTCGGAATCACCTCGATCGCCTGCTGGCTGCCCTCTCCCATCGCCATGATCGACCCCTCGCCGTACTGCTTTCGAATCCCACTCAGCGCCGCTGCGAGCGCCTTCGCCTTCTCGGACATCCGCTCCGCCACCTTCTCCAGCTTGCCCATCGCTCTCTCCTTTTCGGCGCCCTCGCGCCCTCGCTACAGCCCTTGGTCCAGCATTCGAAAACAGGTCGCCCGCACGACGTCCTCGACCTCGAGCGCGTCTCGATCGGCGAGATCGGCGATGGTCCGCGCCACGCGCAGGAGCCGATCGAAGGCCCGCGCCGAGAGCTCCCAGCCGCGGATGAGGGTGGCGAGGTAGGCCTCTGCGTCGGGCCTGGCCCTGCAGGCCTTGCGGAGCAGCCCCGTCGGCACTGCGGCGTTGGTGAGCGCGGGGCCGATGCCGTCCAGGCACCCGAGACGATCAGCCGCCCGCTCCCGGGCGGCGAAGACCCTCTCGCGGACGCTCCGCGAGCTCTCGCCAGGGGGACCGGTGAGAGCCTCGGTCGCGACCGGGCCCACCTCCACGTGCATGTCGATGCGATCGAGCAGCGGTCCGGAGAGGCGGGAGCGATAGCGCCTCACGGCCTCGATGGCGCAGGAGCAGAGCGCGGGGTTCGCCGCCGAGTACCTCCCGCAGGGGCAGGGGTTCATCGTCGCCACCAGCTGGAAGGTCGCCGGGTACGAGACGGAGAGATGGGCCCGGCGGATGCGGATCTCTCCGTCCTCCAACGGCTCCCGAAGCGACTCGAGGGCGTTGCGCCGGAACTCCGGCAGCTCGTCCAGGAAGAGGACCCCGCGGTGGGCGAGGCTCGCCTCCCCCGGCGCAGGGGGATTCGAGGCGCCGATGAGGCCTGCATCGCTGACCGAGTGATGGGGCGCGCAGAAAGGCGGCCGGGTGAGGATCGGCCTGCCTCCCAGGCGGCCGGCGGCGCTCCAGACCCGCGTGGCCTCCAGCGCCTCGGGGAAGGAGAGATCCGGCAGGAGCGAGGAAAGCCGGCGCGCCAGCATGGTCTTGCCGGTCCCGGGGGGCCCGATGAGGATCAGGTTGTGGCCGCCTGCTGCGGCGACCTCCAACGCGAAGCGCGCCTCGCTCTGGCCGCGAACGTCACAGAGATCGAGCTCCTGCGGCGACCTGGCGGGATCGAAGCGGAACGGTTCGGGGCTCGGGAGGCGCTCGTCGCCCGCCAGATAGGAAGCGAGCTGCGCCAAGCTGGAGCAGCCGAGAATCTCGATCCCGTCTACGACGGCTGCCTCGCGGGCGCTCTCCACGGGGAGGATGACGCCAGCGCAACCCTGGTCCCGGGCATGGGCCGCGAGGGAGAGGCCGCCGGGGATTGGCCGAAGGCTTCCGTCCAGGGCGAGCTCGCCAGCGAGGAGGAAGCCCTCCAGGCGTTCCGGCTTGGCGAAGCCGGCCGCGATCAGCACCGCGACGGCAATCGGGAGATCGAAGCCCGTGCCGTCCTTTCGGAGATCGGCGGGCGCGAGGTTCACCGTCATCCGCTGCTGGGGAAACTGGAAACCCGATTGCTGGATGGCGGACCGGACGCGATGCCGGGACTCGGCGACCGCTCGATCGCCCATCCCGACGACCTGGAAAACGGGCATTCCAGTGCTCGCCTCAGCCTCGACCTGCACCCTGGATGCTTCGATCCCGCTCAGCGCACCGCTCAGAACACGCGCGATCATCAGCGCCTCCGATCCGACGGGTCGCCTTTCGCAAGAGCGGTGCCGCGTCCCGGTGGGGCGTGAGATCCACGGAATCCCTGGGGATTGGAGATCAGGCGCTCGGGGACCGAGGCCGCGCGGGCGTACCGGCGGGCCCGGAAGCCGGTCCGGCCTCGTGTCGATTGTGTGCGTTCCGCGCTTTGCCTATATCGAGCCGATGCGCGTGAACGGATCCTCGAACCGACCTTCGTCGCCCGAACCGTCGCCGGAAGGCGAGCTCCTGGGGGAGCGACCAGGGGATGCCGTCGGCGAGGAGCCGGAGGAGCGGGGAGAGCCCCGCTCGCGAACCACCGAGGAGCTGGTCGGGCGAAAGCCGCGGCCGGAGGACTTCGAGGAGCTACCCCGCGCGCCTCTCCACGTGGTGCTCGCGGACGTACGCGGCCTCGCGAACGTCGGGCTGGCCTTCCGCCTCTGCGACAACCTTCGGGTGGCCCACCTCTGGCTCTGCGGGATCACCGGTCATCCGCCGTATCCGGGCGATCCCCGAGCGGCCGTGATCGCGGAGCGCTGCGATCGGGAGATCCGGAGGACGGCGGTGATGGCGGTCCCCTTCGTCCCGTGGACCTACGCGCCGTCGGCACTCGAAGTCGTCGCCGCCCGGAAGGCCGCGGGAGATCGCATCGTGGTGCTGGAGCAGGCGGAAGGCGCCCTCCCACCGGCGAAGGCGGACCTGACGGCGCCGCTCTGCCTCGTGCTCGGCCACGAGCGCCAGGGCGTCGCGCCGGAGATCCTCCGCGAGGCCGACCTCGTCCTCGAGATCCCGGTGTGGGGGATGGCCAACTCGCTCAACGTCGCGATGTCGCTCGCGGTCGTGGGCTACGAAGCGGCGCGCCAGAACGCCGGCTTCGGCCTCGAGCCGCTCTAGGCGCCGCCAGCAAGGTCGACCGCCAGGACACGCGCGATAGGGCGCAACGCGATGGGCGATCCGCCCCGCCCTTCCGGGAGGCGGATCCCGCCGAGCCGAAGCGGAACCCGATTAGAAGAAGCTCTCGCCCACGAAGACGATGTCGCCGGGGCTGAGATAGAGGTTCGGCTGCCGTCCCGTTCCGATGTCGTCGACTGCGACCTTGATCCGCTCCTCCCGCCCGTCGATCGAGCGGGTGACGAGGACGGAGTTCCTCGCGGCCAGCTTGGTGAAGCCGCCGGCGAGCGTGATCGCCTGGACCACGTTCATCCGATCCTCGAACGGGAAGGTGCCGGGCTTCTGGACCTCGCCGAAGACGAAGACCTTCTTGGAGTTGTGCTCCTTGAGGAAGACCGTCACCTGCGGGTTCTTGAGGTAGCCGTCGGCGAGGCAGACGGTGAGATCGTTGGCGACCTCGGTGGCGCCCTTGTTCGCGACGTCCACGCGCCCGCAGAACGGGAACGAGATCGCCCCGTCGCTGGCCACCCGGTAGGAACCCGAGAGGTCCGCCTCCCCGACCACGCGCACGACGAAGACGTCGCCGGATCCGAAGGTCTGGGCGGGAACCAACACGGGAGGCTCTCCCCGTGCCTCACCCGCGTGGACGGCGCGCGACGAACCACGCCCGCCGCTCGCGCAGGCCGACAGGATGGATGCGATTCCAACGACGGCGACGAAGGTCGCCCAAGCTCGAAACTTCACCGAACGTCTCCAAGCCACGCGTCGAACCTCCTGCCTTTTGCCCGAGGCCATGCCCCACGGCAAGGAGATCGACGAACGGGCGAGAACCGCTCCGATCGCACGAAGGGCGCCCGAACCTCCAGGCGCCCTCGCGTGAACTCGAGTCGGTGTACCGCCTCGACTTAGTAGTAGACCACCACGTGAGCGCCGATCTCGTGGCGATCGTACTCGAGGCCCGCAAGCTTCGCGGAGGTGGTGCGGCTGGTGTACCCGTAGGACACACCAGCGGTGACGAGCTGGCTGAACTCCCAATCCGGCCCGATCTGGAAGCCGAGCTGCTCGTCGTTGCCGCGCGCGTCGGCGGGGAACTTGAGCACGTCGTAGGAGAGGCCGCCCTTGAGGAGGAGCTGGCCCGCCATCCGGGTCTGGCCGTTGAGGTAGACGCGGTCGTCGGAGTAGTAGAGCGACGCCGAGGCGGAGGGCTCGAAGGTCCGGGCGTAGCCGAAGCGGATCTGGCTCTGCTCGGAGTAGAGGTAGCCGACCTCCGCCTGTCCGATCATCCCGCCGTAGGGCTTGCCGTCCTCGAGATCGGAGGACTGCTTGCCGTAGCCGGCCTTGAGGACGAGGGCGATCTTCGGCATCACCATGCCCACGAAGCCGGCGGCGACCCGGATGTTCGTGCTGTCGTAGTTCTGGGCGACCTCACGCTCGAAGTTGCGGATGGAGAGGCCCGTGTCGAGCACGAGGGCGGAGATCGGGCTCAGCTTGTAGCCCAGGTTGAGGCCGACGGTGTGCTGCATGTAGTCGTGGTTGCTGACGGACTCGTCGGCGCCACCGTTCTTCGGCTCGAAATGCTCGTAGGTGTTGACGTAGGCCGGCTTGATAACCAGCGCGCCGCCGCCCGGAGCGACCTCGACGTTAACGCCCAGGTCGTTCCGATCGCTGATCGTCAGCGTCCCGAGCTCCATGTTCGTGGTGCGGTCGCTGCGGTTGAAGCGCTCGTCGAGGCCCACCTTCGTGTTGCCCTTCGGGTTGAAGAGCGAGTTCAACTCGAAGTTGACGCCGGTCTTGCTCTGATCGCGCGTCCAGCTCTCCTGGGCACCCGTGTAGGCGTTGTAGTCGATCATCAGGCGCGCGCCGAGCTCCACCGACTCCGAGGGGATCGTGAGCTCGAGGCCCGGCCGGAGGTGGAGGATCAGATCTCCGGTGCCGTTCTTGGAGTCGAGGGCGTCGACCGCCTTCTCGCTGCGGCCGACGTAGGAGTCGTAGCGCGTCTCGAAGCCGAAGAGCGGGTGGAGGCGGCCCGAGCCGACCCGCAGGCCGTTCTCGCTACGGGTGCCGACCGAGGTCTGCGCGTGCGCGGCGCCGGCGGCGACGACGGTCGCCACCGCGACGATGGAGCAGAGGAGCTGCGTGAGGCTCGGGCGCCCGGCGGGCGCGGAGCCATCGAAAGACTTCCTGGACATCGAATTCACCTTGTCTGCCGTTCCCGCCCCCCTCGGGGACACGGGCGAGGCAAAAGTGCCAAGCGGTGGAGAGCTACTTCGTCGGGCTCGCGGCAGGGAGACGTCGCTGGAGCGGAACGGAGCCAAAGGGAGACGTGGCCGAGTCGGAGAGCGGGTTGTACCAGCCCGTGCCGTCTTCTCTCGAGCCCTTGGCGGCGAGAGCGTCCGTCGAGGCGTCCGTGCCGCCGGCCTTCTCGTCCGAATCGGCGAGAACGGCGCCGTCCTCGATGCCGACACAGCGGTTGGCCTCGGCCCGCTGCAGCTTCACCTGCTGTGAAGCGGACTTCACCGCCTGAAGGGCGGCGGTCGCGACGTCGAGGCCCCAGCCGTTGGCCGCGTCGAGGGTGGCCTCGGCCCGCGCCACGCTCTGCTCCATGGAGTCGCGGCGCTCGGTCACGCAGTTGAGCTTCAGCTTGTCGGAGCCCTTGGCCTGCTCGGTGGCGAGCTGCCGGACCTGCGAGGTCGACTGCTTCATCGCCGTGATCGTGGCCCGGGCTTCCTCGAGGAGGCTGGCAGGCGTTTCGGCCGAAGAGGCCAAGGGCGCGGCGAGAACGGCCGCCGCGATCAGAATGCTGAGATTGGCACGCACGTAATGACCTCGGAGAGTTGCTGAACAACGTAATTTGGAGCTGGGACGGTAGTGGCCAAGATCCGGATTGTCAAATTCCAAATTGCGGATTGTATGAGATCAAGACCGCTTCCTGCCCTCGGTAGCGAAGTTGGCCACCGAACACCATCCCATATGCATGGGGCTGCCGGGCCGCCCCCCCTGCCCGCCGAATGGCCGGTGCGGAACGACGAAAGGCCGCTCGCGCGGTGCGAACGGCCTTCACTTTCGCGGATTGGAGGTCGAGAGCTCGAAGGCGGAGAACAAGGAGGGAGGTCGCACGCCGAATCCGGCGGCGACCTTCGGCCTCAGGTGCCGCTCTTGACCTTGGTCAGGACCTGCTTCGCCACGGCCTTCAGGGTGTCGAAGACCCCGACGCCGGTGAGGGCGACGGCGTTGAACTCGGGCACGCGGGTCGGGTTGAGCTGGCGGGAGAGCTCCTCGACCGGGAGGATGTTGGGGAGATCCCGCTTGTTGTACTGGATCACGTACGGGATCTTGTCGAGGTCGTAGCCCTGCTCGGCGAGGTTGATCCGGAGGTTCTCCACGGACTCGAGGTTGGCCTCCATGCGATCCGTGAGCGAATCGGCGACGAAGACGACGCCGTCGACTCCGCGCAGGATCAGCTTCCGGGACGCGTCATAGAAGACCTGACCCGGCACGGAGTAGAGGTGGAAACGGGTCTTGAAACCCCGGATTTCGCCGAGCCCCAAAGGCAGGAAGTCGAAGAAGAGCGTGCGATCCGTCTCCGTGGCGAGCGAGATCATGTTGCCCCGCGCCTCTGGGTTCGTCTTCGCATACACGTACTGGAGATTGGTGGTCTTCCCACACAAGCCCGGTCCGTAATAGACGATCTTGCAGGTGATCTCGCGCAGCGGCAGGTTGATGAAGGGCACGTTCTTCCCCGCGATTCTAAGGGAGGGCGAGCGACGGGCTAAAGCCGGCTACTCGCTGAAGAGGTTGTCGATGTCCTCGTCGGTGATCTCGGCGAACGGGCTGCCGCCGCCGGGGGCGCTCCCCTTCCGCTGGAGGTCGGCGAAGATCTGGCTGAGCTGCTCGCTCGCCTTCTTCACCCGGAGCCTCACCAGCCCGAGGGAGGAGCGAGCGTCGAAGATTACGACGAGGATCACGCGTTGGGCGACGAGCGAGATGTGGAGGTTGTCCCGTTCACCCTCGTGGAAGAGGATCGAGAACTCCTTCTCCCCCAGGAGCTTGGCGAGGCCGCCGGTGGCCGCGATGTTCCCGGCGGTCAGCGACGCCAGGGACGTGGTGTCGATGTTGGCGGTCGCGCCGCTGCTTGCGATGAGCTGGCCGTTCTTATCGACGAGGAAGACCACCTTGGCGTTGGCTTCGCGCGTCAAGCTGTCGCAAATCCCGGTGATCCGATGGAATTCGTCGTCGTGCATCACCATCTGCTGGATCATCTGGCCGCTCACTCCTTGCAGGTCCCTCGGAAGCCTTCGGACCGGGGCAACCGAACCTTGGAACCGCATCCCGCGACGGCCGATGGCCCGGGCTGGCGCGTCGACCTTTTCTATCTGGCTGGTGGGTCACTTCTAGCAGAGGCCCCGGGCACCGGCAAGTTGCTCGCCCGCCTTGCGATCGAGCCGGCGTGGCCCACCGGGTTCCGCCTCGCGCCCGATGTAGACATGCGAAGGGACGGCGTGCTTAATGCCGCCCTTCCTCGTCGCGTTTCGCCAATCACACAGCCGAGGCAACGATGGATCGCTCGCTCTACATCGTCGTGGAGGGGCCGGTGGGCGTGGGCAAGACCACGCTGGCCAAGCTCCTCGCGGACCGCCTCGGCGGCGTGCTCGTGGCGGAGCCGGTCGAGGAGAATCCGTTCCTGGCGCCGTTCTACTCGGATCGGGAGAAGCACGCGTTCCAGGCGCAGCTCTTCTTCCTGCTCTCGCGCTTCCAGCAGCAGCAGGAGCTCCACCAGCCGGACCTCTTCCGGCAGGTGACGGTGAGCGACTACCTCTTCGCCAAGGATCGCATCTTCGCGGCGCTCAACCTCGGCGCGCCGGAGATGGCGCTCTACGACCGGGTCTACTCGATGCTCCGCCCGCGGGTGGCGAAGCCCGACCTCGTGGTCTATCTCCAGGCCAGGCTCGACGTGCTCCAGGCGAGGATCCGCAGGCGGGGCCGCGACTTCGAGCGGAACTTCGATCCCGACTACCTCGCCCGGATCAGCTCGACCTACAACGACTTCTTCTTCCACTACGACGAGACGCCGCTGCTCGTGATCAACACGACCGACATCGACCTCGCGTCGAACGAGGCCGACCAGGACGCGATCGTCGCCGCGGTTCGCCGCCACCGGAAGGGCGTGCAACACTACATTCCGCGGGGGGCGGTCTGAGAGTTCGTGAAGAAATCACGAACTCTCGCGAGCCGGAGGCGAGCAGACGAAAAGGAGCGCCCTCGCGCACGCGAAGCCGAAGGCGGAGCAAAAGAACGGCGCGATCGCGCGAAGCGCGAGCTGAAGATAGCGAGCCCGCACCTGCGGGACCGATATCTTCACACGCTCGGACGAACCTTGCCGCCGGGCATTTGCTGGCGGGCACTTCGCATTCGCGACAGGCCCGACCACTCAAGCGAGGCACGGCGGCTTCACCGGCTCCGAGAGGGGCCATTTCCAACGGAGGTGAACCTTGGCCAACAAGGTGACCATCCACACGCTGCGCAAGATGAAGCAGGCAGGAGAGCGGATCGGAATGCTCACCTGCTACGACGCAACCTTCGCCCGGATCCTCGACGGAGCCGGCGCCGAGGTCCTCCTGGTCGGAGACTCGCTCGGGAACGTGTTCCAGGGCGAGAAGACCACCCTCCCCGTCACGGTCGATCAGATCATCTACCACCTGCGGGCGGTCTGCCGCGGCACGAGCCGGGCGCACGTGGTGGGCGACATGCCCTTCATGAGCTACCAGACCTCGGTGGACGAAGCGGTCCGAAACGCCGGGAGGCTGGTGGCGGAGGGCGGCGCCGAGGCGGTGAAGCTCGAGGGCGGCGCGGACTTCGACGAGGTGATCCGGAAGATCGTCCGAGCCGGGATCCCGGTGATGGGCCACATCGGCCTCACGCCCCAGAGCGTGCACCGGATGGGCGGCTACGTGATCCAGGGGCGCGACGAGGAGAAGGCGAAGAAGCTCCTCGACGACGCATTGGCGCTGGAGGCCGCCGGCTGCTACTCGGTGGTGCTCGAGGGGATCCCCGCGACGGTCGCGGAGGAGATCACCTCGAAGCTCTCGATCCCGACGATCGGCATCGGCGCCGGGCCAAGCTGCGACGGGCAGGTGCTGGTGATCTACGACCTCCTCGGGATGGATCCCTCGTTCTCCCCGAAGTTCGTGAAGCGCTACGCGCAGCTCCACGAGACGATCGGAGGCGCGGTCCGCACCTATCTGGAGGAGGTGAAGAGCGCGGCCTTCCCCTCTGAGGCCCACTCCTTCCAGATGACGCCCCAGGTCCGGTCGGTTCCGGATGCGGGCGCGGAGCTCCCCGGGCTATATGGCGGGAGCAAGGCGCAGACCGGGTCGAACTGAGCCGAAGGCGAAGCAAACGAAAAGAAGAGCGTTTCCGCGCGGAGCGCGGCTGAAGAAGTTGGGCCCGCTCCTGCGGGGCCAACTTCTTCACTCGCTCTACGCGGGCGCCGAGGGCACCATGCAGAAGCCGATCGTCGTCCATACCCGCGAAGAGCTCCTGAAGGAGCTGCGAGCCCTGGAGGAGCGCGGAGTGAGCCTCGCGCTCGTCCCGACCATGGGCTACCTGCACGAGGGCCATCTCTCCCTGGTCCGCGAGGGCGCCGCCCGAGCGGATCGGGTGGCCGTCTCGATCTTCGTGAACCCGACCCAGTTCGGTCCCGGTGAGGACCTCGATCGCTACCCGCGGGACCTGTCCGGCGACGTCGAGAAGCTCGACGCCGCCGGCGCGTGGCTCGTCTATGCGCCGAAGAGCCCGAGGGAGGTCTATCCCGAGGGCTTCCAGACCTGGGTGGACGTGGAGGGGCTCTCGCTGGGCCTGTGCGGCGGCAAGAGGCCGGGACACTTCCGCGGCGTGGCGACGGTGGTGTGCAAGCTCCTGACACTCTTCCGCCCGAAGGTCGCGCTTTTCGGACAGAAGGACTATCAGCAGCTCGCGGTGATCCGGCGCATGGCGCGGGACCTGGATCTCGACGCACGGACCGAGGTCGTGGGGATGCCGATCGTCCGGGAGCCGGACGGCCTCGCGATGTCGTCGCGGAACGCCTACCTCTCGGCGGACGAGAGGCGGCGCGCGCTCTCGCTGCATCGCGGGCTCTACGCTGCACGCGCGCTCCACGAAGCCGGCGAGCGCGACCCCGCGCGACTCATTGGTGCGGCGCGGGACGCGATGGCCGGCGACGTCGATCGGATCGACTACGTCGAGCTCGTGGACGCGGACTCCCTCGAGACGGTGGAGCGCGTCGAAGATCCCGTCTGCCTCCTCGTCGCGGCCTTCGTCGGCCGCACGAGGCTTATCGACAACCTCGTGGTGGGGCGGTAGCGATGTCGACGAAGGCCAAGAGCGGCGAGAAGCTCGTCGCCGAGAACCGCAAGGCGCGGCACGACTTCGAGCTCGGCGAGAAGTGGGAGTGCGGTCTCGTCCTCGTGGGCAGCGAGGTGAAGGCGCTACGGGAGGGCAACGCGAACCTCTCGGACTCCTACGCCATGGCGAAGGACGACGAGCTCTACGTCCACAACCTGCGGATCGGCGAGTACAAGGCCGCCGCGATGCTGGGCCACGTGCCGCTGCGGGATCGCAAGCTGCTGCTCCACCGGGCGGAGATCGACAAGATCCTGCGCAAGGTGAAGGAGCGCGGTTTCACGCTCGTCCCCACGAAGCTCTATTTCAAGGACGGGCGCGCGAAGCTCGAGATCGCCCTCGCGAGCGGCAAGACGGGCGTCGATCGCCGCGACACGATCAAGGAGCGCGACACCAAGCGCGAGATCGATCGCGCGATGCGCGGGGGCAAGGGCCGCGCGCGCTGAACGCGCCCGGCCGATCCCACTGAGATGACGTCCAGGGACGGCGACGAGCCGCCCCGCGTCCCCACGCTCAGGCCTGCGAGAGGATCCGGAGCGGGATCGGGCCCGGCTCGTTGGTGGGATGCGCGCAGCCGCCGCCGAGCGCGTCGTCGTCGGAGCCGCCGGGATCGAGGGCCAGGAGCGACTCGTCGGCGCTCTCGATCCGATCCACGCCGTAGAGCTCGCGCAGCTTGGGATCGAGGAGGTGCGTCGGGCGCACGTTGCCGATCGCCGCGAGCATGTTGCCCTTCACGTTCGGGTTCGACTCGTGGAGCTGGGCGATGAGGCGCTTCACCTGCTTGCGCTGCAGGTTCTCCTGGGAGCCGCAGAGATCGCAGGGGATGATCGGGAACTTCATCTCCGCGGCGAACTCGGCGATCTGCTCCTCGGCGCAGTACGCCAGCGGCCGGATCACGGTGTTGCGGCCGTCGTCGGAGCGGAGCTTGGGAGGCATCGCCTTGAGCTGCCCCGAGTAGAGCAGGTTGAGCATCAGGGTCTCGACGATGTCGTCCCGGTGGTGGCCGAGGGCGATCTTGGTGGCGCCGAGGTCCACCGCGACGTCGTAGAGGATGCCGCGACGCAGCCGCGAGCACAGCGCGCAGGTGGTCTTCCCGGCAGGGACCTTCTCCTTCACGATGGAGTAGGTGTCCCGCTGGATCATCCGGTACTCGTAGCCTTCGGCCTCGAGGTAGTCGCGGATCACGTGGCCGGGGAAGCCCGGATGGCCCTGGTCGAGGTTGACGGCGACGATCGAGAAGTCGAAGGCGACGCGCCTCTGGACCTGGCGGAGCAGGTACAGGAGCGTGTAGGAGTCCTTCCCCCCGATAGGCCGACCATGATCCGGTCGTTCGGCTCGATCAGGTTGAAGTCGCGGCTGGCCCGCGACAGGTCGTTGAGGAGGATCTTCTCCAGGCGGCTGCTCATCCTTCGCTCCGAATTCTATGGCGGGCGCGCGACCGATCGTTGCCGGGAACCGCCTCGCGGCGGTTTACCACAACCGGCTCCCGACCTGACAACCAGGTCATCCCGCCTGAGCGATCGCGCGCGCGAGCGCGGCGAGCTCCTCGACCGCGAGGGTCTCGGCGCGGCGTCCGCCGTCGATCCCGCTGCGCTCGAGGGCGGCGGCCAGGATCTCGGGCGAGGCGATGCGCCCTCCCCGGAGGGAGTTGACGAGGGTCTTTCGACGCTGGGCGAACGCGCCCTTCACCACGCGGCGGAAGAGCTCCTCGTCGCCGGGATCGGCCCTGGGAGCCTCCCGCAGCTCGAGGCGCACGACGGCGCTCTCCACCTCGGGGGGCGGCGTGAACACGCCGGCGGGAACGCGGTGGGGGACGTCGACGTCCGCGTGGAGCTGGAGGAGCACGGAGAGGACCCCGTATTCCTTGCCGCCCGGACGCGCGGCGATGCGCTCGGTCACCTCCCGCTGGAGGAGGAAGACCATGCGGCTGACGGAGTCGCGCTGGGACTCCACGTGGAAGAGGATCTCGGTGGAGAGGTGGTACGGGAGGTTTCCCACCACGACGAGCTTTCGGCCCGTCTCCGCAGCGAGAGCGGCGAGATCGATGGTGGCGGCGTTCTCCTCGCGGACCTCGACGTTCCGGAGCGGCTCGAGGTCGGCGCGAAGGATGGGGACCAGGTCGCGATCCCGCTCGACCGCGACGACCCTCGCGCCGGTGGCGGCCAGGTGCCGGGTGAGATGGCCGAGGCCCGCGCCGAGCTCGACGACCGTGTCGTCGGCGCCGATCCGGCACGCTTCGGCGATCGCGCCGAGGTGGTGGTCGTCGCCGAGGAAGTTCTGCCCCCAGGCCTTCTTGGGACGCAGGCCGTGGCGGCGAAGGATGACGGAAGGGGAATCAGCCATCTAGAGCCTCCAGGAGGGATTGGCGTTGAGGGCGAGGCCTTCGGCCCCGCCGCCGCGGCGGAAGGTCTCGTAGCCCGCGACGGCGATCATCGCGCCGTTGTCGGTGCAGAGGCGCTTGGGCGGCACGTGGACGTGGATGCCGCTCGCGGCGCCCCGCTCCACCGCGAGCTCGCGGATCCGGCTGTTGGCGGCGACGCCCCCGCAGAGCACGAGGCGCGGCAGGCCGGCCTCCTTTGCCGCGGCGACGGCCTTGCGGGTGACCACGTCGGCGATGGCCTCCTGCACGCTGGCGCAGAAGTCGGCGAGCGCCTGGCCCTGCGGGAGCCCGTGCTGCTGCACGTGGTAGAGCGCCGCGGTCTTGAGACCGGAGAAGGAGAAGTCGTTCGTCTTCCGCTTGTTGAGCCCGCGGGGGAAGCGGATGGCCTTGGGATCGCCGGTCCGGGCGAGGCGGTCGATCTCGACGCCGCCCGGGTACGGGAGGCCCAGGAGCCGCGCCACCTTGTCGAAGGCCTCGCCGGCGGCGTCGTCGAGCGTGGCTCCCAGGAGGCGGTAGCGGCCGTAGTCCTCCACCGCGTAGAGGCTGGTGTGGCCGCCGGAGACGATCAGGCCGAGGAAGGGCGGCTCGGGCGCCTGCTCGTCCATGCGGATGGCGAGGAGGTGGCCCTCCAGGTGGTTGACGCCGACCACCGGCTTGCCGGCGGCGTAGGCCAGCGACTTTCCGACCTGCAGACCGACGAGGAGCGCGCCGATGAGGCCGGGGCCGCTGGTGACGGCGACGACGTCGATGTCGCGCAGGCGCACGCCGGCCCGCTCCAGCGCCTCATCCACGACCGGCATCACCTGGAGGACGTGGTTGCGCGAGGCGAGCTCGGGGACCACCCCGCCCCACCGCCGGTGGATCTCGATCTGGGTCGAGACGACGTCGGAGAGGGCTTCCCTGCCGTCGCGCACCACGGCCGCGGCGGTCTCGTCACAGGAGGTCTCGAGTCCAAGAACCAACATTCCGCGGCTTATAACACGCGAAGGGCCCCGGACTTTCGAGGGGTTAGGGCGAGATCGCGTCGGCGTGGGCGGTTTCGGGTGCTTGGCGCCGAGAAGACTGCGCGTAGAGCACGCCCAGGACGGCCAGGGCGACGATCGCGGCGGCGAGCCAAAGCCGCATACGGAGGCGCCGGGCCCGCTGGCGGTCCTCCTCGAGCGACCGGTACTTTTCCATGACCGGCAGGTCGATCGGGGCGGCGGCAGGCTTCGCCGGACGCGGCCCACTTCCACCCTCGGGACCGATGGACACCGGGCGCGCCGAAGCGCCGGACGGCTCGAACGCGCTGGCGCCGGCAGCGATCCCCATCGGCAGGCCGGGGGAAGCAGAGGAGGCGAGGGCCGAGCCGGGCGTGGCGGCAGGCGAGAGGGCCGCGGACGGCTGGGCGACGGGGCGCTGCGCCGATGGAGCGGCGGCAGGGGCCGGCTGCGAAGCGGGGACGGCGGCGGGGGCCGGTTGCGACGCGGGGGCGTCGGCCTCGTCCGGTCCGGCGAACCAGGAAGCGGCCGGAGCAGTGGCGACCGCCTTTGCCGCGGGCGCGGCCTCGGGCGTTCTCGGCACGGAGGGATCCGCCGGGCGGAGGATGCCGGCGGCGTAGAGCTTCGCAGCGGCGGTCAGGCAGGCGAGGTCGTCCAGCTCGGTCTCCTCGACCACCGCGCCGAGCGCTCGGGTTCCGTCGAACTCGCGAAGGACCGGGTTGATCTCGTCGGGGAGACCGGAGAGGCGCTGGCCAAGGACGGCGTGGTCCACCGCGAGCGCCGTATCGAAGGGAGGGAGCTGCTCGGCGAGCCGCGCGCGCTCGTCCATGCGGCGCATGCCCTCCATCAGCAGGCCCTGGGTGGAGAAGTCGATCCGGTTCTCCCGCGAGACGGCCTTGAACTCGATCTCGAAGGATCCTTCGGTCCAGGCGAGGAGGCGATGGAATGCCATCTCGCCGCTGAGCCTGCCGAGCTCGACGTCGACGACCTTTCCGTCCCGGAAGAAGACCTCGGCGGCGGTGCCCCTCTTCTCGACCAGGCGGATGACGCCGGTCTTCCGCCCGATCTCGAGGGTCTGGACGAGATCGACCACGCCCATGTGGGAGAGGCTGCCTGCGAAACCACCTTTCTGGTCCCGGCGCTCGAGCCGCTCCTTGTCCCGCTTCTGGAGCAGGATCTTCACCCGGGTGATGATCTCCTGGAGGTAGATCGGCTTGGTGAGATAGTCGTCCACCCCCAGCTCGAGGCCCTTGACCTTGTACTCGAGGGACTTCTGGCTGCTCAGGAAGACGAAAGGGACTCCGAGGAAGCGCTCGTCCTCCTTGAGCCTCCTGCAGAGCTCGAAGCCGTCCATCTCCGGCATCTTGGTGTCGGAGATCACGAGGTCGGGTACGTGGGATCCGCACTTCTCGAGGGCGTCGACGCCGTTGACTGCCGTGATGACGCCGTAGCCGACGGTCTTCAGGCTCACCTCCATCACGCGGAGGCTCTTGGCGTCGGCATCGACGAGGAGAAGGTGCTGCTTCACCGGGTGCATCGCTCCCTCACGATCGGGCGAACATGATCCAGGCAGAGCGAGAGGGGTGTCAAGCTCGCGGAGTCGAGTGCAGGGCCGGTTGCTTCATTCGGTCCGGGGCCCGGCGGAGCGCTGATCCAGGACCCAGAGGTAGTGGAGGGCCGTCTCACACCCGGGATGCTTGTTCAACAAGCGCACGAGCTCCTGGCGTGCCTTGCCAAGGGCCGGCCTCGTGGGATCCGCGTGGACCGCCCAGATCACGTGAGCCCGGAGGTCCGGACGATCCTCGACACGGAGGGCTTGCATGAAGAGCGCGAGCGCCTGGCTGAAGTGCCTGGCGGAGAGGGCTTCCTCGCCTCGCGCCACCAGGGACCGAAGCTCCTCGTTGGCGATGGCGCCGGCCCGAAGCGGCCCGTTGCTCGAGAAGCCGGGCGTCCTCTCCAGCTCGTTCGGCTGCCCAGCGGGCCGAGCGAGGACTTCGGCTTCGCCTTCGCCGGGTACCGCGAGAGCGATGCCCATCAAGAAGAAGGCGGCGGTGATCGCTGCCGCCATGGGCTCGTCGACATCGGCCGCGGACAGGAGCTCCTTCAACGCCCGGGGCTCCAACATGCGCAGGACGACGGCGGTCTCCCGCTCCGCGAGCTCGAAGTGGGCGGCGTACCGCTCCCATCCGTCTCGCAAGCGTAGACCATGGCCGGCAGGAATCTCCTTGAGGATCCGATGGGCGGTCGCGCGGCCGCCGGCGGCCGCGAGCGCGTCGAGGATGGCGCGATGCGGGCCGATTCGGACCTCTTCGGTCCATGCCGGGAGATCGGAGACCGAGTGAAACGAGTAGACACCTTCCGTGACGTTCGAGAGCGTCTGCAGATGGCTCCTGTGGTGGAGGCCGAGACCTCGAGCGAGTCGCTCTTCGGTGATGCAGCCGAGCGCGATGAGCGCTTCGCCCTGTTTACGCCCCTCCGCGACCGCCACGAGGCTGCGCTCGAGGGCGACCATGTCGATCCAGCCCAGCTCGAGGAGGAACTGCCCCAGCGGCTTGAAGCCGAAGAAGATCTGCACGCCGCAGGGGCGGCCCCCACGGAAGTAGACGTGGGAGGTACCCCTCGGGGAATCGATGACGAGGTTTCCGGTAGCCCTGGTGCGCAGCGCCTCGATGAGGATCGAGGCGAAAGGCGAGGATCGAAGCTCGCCGCCCGAGAGGTCGCATGGAGGTCGGATCACGATGTACGACTCTATCCCCCCTTTGGCCCCCTGGCCAATACCTGGCGTAGCGCCTCGTAGACCGCGATGCCCGCGGCGGTCGAAAGGTTGAGTGAGCGAAGTCCGGGCTGTTGAGGAATCGACACCGTTCGATCCGCGTGGCGCTCCAGGAGCTCGGGAGGCAAGCCGTGGGGCTCGGATCCGAACACGAGCTGGTCACCCGGCTGGAAGTCGGTCTCCCAGAGTGTACGGCTCGCACGGCCGGTGAAGAGATGCACCCGCGGGAAAGGCGCCGACGCCTCCCACGACTCCACGTCGGGGTGGATCCGGGCGACGACGCGATCCCAATAGTCGAGGCCGGCGCGGCGCAGATCCTTGTCCGCGATCGAGAAGCCGAGGGGCTCGACGAGGTGGAGCCTCGAGCCCGTGACGGCGCAGAGCCTGGCGATGTTGCCGGTGTTGGGAGGGATCTGCGGGTGGACGAGGACGACCGAGAACGGCGGATCGAGGTCGGGAAGCATAGGGCGCGCATCCTAATCGACTGCGTTGTAGAAAGGAGATGTGCGCGACGATCGCTTCGAGGCCTGGAACGAGACCCGGGGGACCGCGCTGGCCCTTCGGGCCCGGAGGGCATCGAGCGTCTCCTCCCGCCTGCGCGGTCTCCTCGGAGAGGCGAGCTTCGAGCCCGGAGACGGCCTGCACATCGTCCCGTGCAACTCGATCCACACCTTCTTCATGAGGTTCCCGATCGACGTGCTCTTCCTGGACGCGCACGGCAAGGCGATCCGCGCGCTCCAGGACATCCCGCCCTGGCGCGCGACGCGCATCCACCTGGCGGCCCGGACCGTCCTCGAGCTCCCCGCGGGCACGCTCCGCTCGACGGGAACGCTCGCGGGGGACTCGATTGCCCTCCGCGCACGCTCTGATCTTGCCTGCGCTCCGGCCATCCGGTAGTGATTCGACGCTCCTTGCAAGAAATTCAACGTGAGGCGAGGGCCAGATGCGCATCGAGGCCGCGGGCAGCACGCATGTCGGTATGAAGCGCTCGCGGAACGAGGACAGCTTCCTCGTGTTCGAAGAGGAGCGGCTCTTCGTGGTCGCCGACGGGATGGGCGGGCACGTCTCGGGAGAGATCGCTTCTTCGCTCGCTGTCGCCGAGATGGAGGCGTTCTTCCGGCTCTCGGGTCGGGATCGCGAGCTCACCTGGCCCTTCAAGATGGAGCCGGATCGCAACTACGAGGAGAACCGCCTCGCCACCGCGATCAAGCAGGCCAACGCCCGGATCGTCAGCCAGTCCCGCACGGATCCGCGCTGCAAGGGCATGGGCACCACCGTCGCGGCGCTGCACCTCGCCGACGGCGCGGCCTACATCGCCTGGGCGGGCGACAGCCGGGTCTACCGGCTCCGCGACGGTGAGCTCCTTCAGCTCTCCGAGGATCACTCCCTCCTCAACGATCTGATCAAGGCGAACAAGCTCTCGCCGGAGGAGGTCGAGCACTTCCCCCACAAGAACGTCATCGTCCGCGCCCTTGGGATCCAGGACGCGCTCCCGGTCGACGTGATCCGCGACGCGCCGCGCCCGGACGATCTCTACCTGCTCTGCTCGGACGGCCTCTCCGGCCTGGTCTCGGACGGCGAGATCGCGGCGATCCTGGGCCAGGTCGGGGACGACCGCACGGCGGTGGACGCGCTGATCGAGTCCGCAAACGCCGCCGGCGGGAACGACAACATCACGGTCGTCCTGGTGCGCTGCCGCGCTGCCTGAACCAGCCTAGGCGATTGCGCTGCGTACCGTCCGGCCCCGGGAGACGAGCCCTCCGGGCGGAACGACCGCTTCGACCACCTCGCCCTCCACCACGCACCCCTCGTGGAGGACGGCCCTTGGCCCGACCTTCGCGCCGGCGCGGACCGTGACGCCGGGACCCACGTAGCTGGGAGCGACGAGCGACGCACCGTCTTCGATGGACGCGCCCTCGGCCACGACGATCCCGGCGGACATCTGGAATCCGCTGACGCTGGGGAGCCGATACCGACCCTCGAGGAGATCGAGGTTGGCCTCCAGGTAGCGCTCGGGCGTCCCCACGTCGGACCACCTGCCGCCCTCCTCCACGTGGGCCGAGACCCGTCGGCCGGCGCGGATCAGACCGACGTGCCCCGCGCGGTTGACGCACGAGGCGCCGTCGGCGGGCAAGGTCTCGAAGATCGCCGGGGTGAGCACGTGGATCCCGGTGAAGGCGAAGGATCGCAGCTCCTCGGCCACCTGCGCCTCCCGGCCGAGGCCGGCGATCCGCGCGATGTTCCCTCGCGCGTCCACTTCCACCGGGGCGAAGTCCGCGCCCTTCGGCATCGGGCGGAGGACCATCGTAGTGTCGGCGCCCGTCGCGAGATGCGCATCGAGGGCGCGGCGGGGATCGAGGTCGGTGAGGACGTCGCCGTTCAGGAGGAGAAAGGGCGCGCCTCGATCCAGGAGCGGCCGGGCCGCCACGAGGGCGCCGCCGGTCCCCAGGATCGCCCCCGACTCGAAGCAGAGATGGAGGCGAAGGGAGAGGCGGTCCGCCGCCTCGCGGGCCACGCGGGCGACGGTATGCGGGAGGTGGTGCGCGTTGACCACGACCTCCGTGGCGCCGGCGCGGGCCGCGAGGGCGAGGTTGCACTCCAGGAGCGTCGTCCCCGGAAGGGGGAGCGCCGGCTTGGCGATGCGGTCGGTGAGCGGGCGCAGGCGCGTACCGAAGCCTGCCGCGAGGATCATCGCGATCACGGGTGCGTCCTCACGCTGCCGGCCGAGCGAGCTCCGGCACGTGGCGGCCGAGGATCTCGTCGAGCTCCGCGAGCTCCGGCCTCCGCGCGAGCGCCTCCTTCACGTAGCGCAGCGAGGGCGCCACGTAGGGCAGGAAGGACGGGTTCTTCTTCACGCGGTCGATGAAGACGAAGCGGCCGGCGTCCTTGAGCTTGCGCTGCACCGTTAGGAGGTGGAAATCGGCCAGGAAGGCCTCGGGCTCGAGGACGGGGCCGCCCTCCTCCGCGAGCCGGACCAGGTAGCGGCGGACCATCCGCTCCACGAGCTCGATCGGGAGCTCCACGTAGGAGTCCCGCAGGAGCGCGACGAGGTCGTACTGGCGGGGGCCCTGCAGCGCGTCCTGGAAGTCGATCACCGCGAGCTCGTCGCCGGGGAGCACCATCAGGTTGCGAGACTGGTAGTCACGGTGGGTGAAGCCGCGGGGGAGCGCGGCCAGCGCGTGGGCGATGGTGTCGGCGTGCCGCTCCACGATGCTCTTGGACGCGGGATCGAGGGCCACGCCGTGGAGCTCCGCGAGGCCCCACTCGAGGAAGTGGTCGAGCTCCCAGCGGTAGAGATCGAAGTCGAAGGCCCGGGTGGAGGCGAGGCAGGCCGGGTCGGGGTTCCGATCGGCGCGGGCCCTCAGCGAAGCCAGGAGATCGACGGCCTGGCCGTAGAGCGCCTCCCGCCGAGACGCGGGATCGCCCCCCTGGGCGAGGCCCGCCTCGAAGGTGACGTCGCCGAGATCCTCCAGGACCATGATCCCCGCCTCGGGCTCGTAGCGGTGGATCGCCGGGACGCGGACGCCGAGGCGGCCGAGGTATCGGTGCACGTTGACGAAGGGCAGCTCGGAGGGCGCCTCGCCCTTGGTGGCCTCCTCGCTTCCGGCGCCGGCGGGCATGGCCATCAGCACGAAGGAGCGATCGGGGAGCGCGACCCGGAAGTAGGAGCGGTTGGAGGCGTCCTGCTTCAGGCGGATCACGGGCCAGGAGGGATCGGCCACCAAGCCGGCAGCGAGCGCGGCGTGGCGGCGGAGGAGCTCGGGCGAGACGTCGGACATGGTCTTTCGACTAACACAGGTCTCGGCCCGAACGCATCCGGCACGCTAGCCGGCGCTCCCTTCGAGGCCGGGCCCGGTCTTGGGCGGCGGCACCGAGGTCGGCCCGATCCGCTGACGCTTCATTCGGCCCCACTCGCCCTTGCGGGTCCAGACCTGGAAGAAGGCGAGCAGGCGCTCGAACGCGAGGATCTGCCTCGGGCCCGCCATCTCGAGAAAAGCGCCGAGGATGAGGACGAGCCTCTCGCGAGGCGAGGCGTAGCGGTTCTCGAGGAGCATCTCGACCACCAGGCCCATGAGCGAGAGCAGCAGGCCGTAGGCGGCGGCGAGCAAGACGAAGTAGAGCGCGATCTCCGGCGCCAGCCACCCCATCCAGAGACAGATCGGGATCAGGAGGTAGCCGAGGATCTCGACGAACGGCGCCAGGCCCTCGAAGAGCCAGAGGTAGGGGATCGACACGAAGCCGAGCCGCCCAAAGGAGGGCCGGAAGAGCATGTCCCGGTGGGCCCAGAGCGTCTCCCACAGCCCGCGCTGCCATCGGTTGCGCTGCGCGCGAAGGCTGCCCAGGTCGGCGGGGACCTGGGTCCAGCACATGGGCACCGGGAGCGAGACGATCCGGTAGGGGATCTTCCGGCTCCGGCAGTGCTTGTGGAGGCGGACCACGAGGTCGAGATCCTCGCCGACGGTGTCCACCCGATATCCGCCGACGGCGAGGACGGTCTCCCGATGGAAGACGCCGAACGCGCCGGAGATCAGCGTCAGGGCGTTCCAGCTTCCCCAGCCGACGCGGCCGGTGAAGAAGGCGCGGCCGTACTCGAGGATCTGGATCCGCTCGAGCCACTTGCGGGGCAACCGGAGCGCCTGGACCGTCCCGCCCTCGACCAACGCACCGTTCAGGGGCCGGACCGCGCCGCCCACCGCGACGACCTTCTCGTCGTTGGCGAAGATCCGGGCAGCGCGGAGCAGCGCGTCCCGTTCGATCAGCGAGTCGGCGTCGACGGTGCAGACCAGGGGATACTTCGCGAGGTTGAGGGCTGCGTTGAGCGCGTCCGCCTTTCCTCCCCTCTCCTTCTCGACGACGGTGAGGTTGGCGAGGCGACGGGAGGTGAGGATCCGCTTCACCTCGGCGCAAGGGAGCCGTCGGGGGTGGAGCCGGGAGCGGGCCTCGAGGTCGAAGGCCGCCGTGAGGAGACGGACGGTGTCGTCGGTCGAGCCGTCGGAGACGACGATGATCTCGAACTCCGGGAAGCGGAGCTTCGAGAGGGCGCGCACGCTCTCGACGATGGTCCGCGCCTCGTTGTGGGCGGGGACCAGGATCGAGACCGGCCGCCAGATCTTCTGCTCGACGAGGTCGTCGAGCATCGAGCGGGAGACGTCCCGCGAGGTACGCCAGAGGGTGCGAACGCCGCGCCAGGCGACGACGAACGAGAGGATCTGGAGGCCCGCGAAGTAGGCGAGCACCACCAGCTGGGCAAGGACCACGATGTGTTCCACTACTAGGCCACCTTCCACCGCTGCAGATCGACCGAGCCCGCCATCTCCCTGGCGAAGCGATCGGGATGGGTCCGCGAGGCCCGCTCGAGGCACGCGTTCCCCGCAGCGCCGAGGGATCGCAGGGTCTCGGCGGCGGCGACCCGCACCCACCAGGAGGAATCGCCGAGCCGCGCCCAGAGCGCGTCGAACATCTGGGAATCCGGCAGGTGGACCGCGGCCCTCGTGGCGTGGACGCGCAGGAAGGGCCGGTCGTCCTCCAGGCTCTCGCGGATGGAGTCGAGGCAGTCCTCGGTGACCTCGACCCGCGCGGCGAGCGCCTGGAGCGCGGCGGAGCGGACCTCGGGCTCGTCGTGCTTCGCGAGGCCCGCGATGGCGTCCGCGAGGGGCGCGCTCGACAAGCTCCGCGCCGCCATGAGCGCGGCACGGAGGTGCTCTTTCGAGAGGCCGGGCTGGTGGAGGAGGCTCGCGACGATCGCAGGTGCGGCGCCATCGGCGAGCAGGAGCACCTCGGCGATCAGCGTGGGAGGGAGATCCGCGTCCACGAGGGCCTCCGCGAATCGATTGCTGAAGCGTTCCGCGAGATCCCCAGGCACCCGGGCGAGGGTCCGCGACGCCGCGCGGAGCGCTGCGTGCCGGACGGCGGGATCCGTGGAGTGCGACGCGGCCAGGATGGGCTCGAGGGCATCCGGCAACCTCGCCCGCGCCAGGTCGTCGAGCGCGCCCAGTCGCGCGGCGCGACCCTTCTTGCCGAGCCGGCGCAGCAGGCCCTCACCGATCCCGCGCTCGCGGCCGAGCCCCGCGAGGACTCCATCGTCCGGCCGATCGGCCTCGCGGAGCCGCAGCCAGGCCTCGAAGCCGGCAGGGGGCAGCGGGCCGACCATCGCTGCAGGCGATCCCGAGTCCAGGGCCTCACGCCAACGCTCGGTCCAGGCCGAGATGGCGCTCCGCCGCCTTGCGTCGGACGCCGACGACCACGCCACGTACGCCACGATGCCGGTGGCGATCCCCGCCACGATCGCGCCGGCGAGGACGACCCCGCCGATGAGGATCGCTCGGAGGCTTCCGTAGCTCAGCGCCTGGAAGGCATGCAGCCAGAAGGCCGTGGCGATGACAGCGACTTCGAAGGCGAACAAGACGACGATCGCCAGAAGAACCCGCGGAAGCGAGCTGGGAGGAGGACGCTGGTAGACTGTGACCATTATTATTTTGATTTCACTCTTTGAGCCCAAAGAATGAAATTCCGCAAAAGGCGCGCGTTCGACTCTCCGCCCGCGCAAGCGGATCCCCGAGCTCAGGCCATCAATCAGATGAACGAGATGGTTTGAATCCCATGGTTGAGAGAGGCGCGGGACATTCGGACCAAAAGAACGGTGCCTTCGCGGACTCCAGCTCCGCCCGGATCAGCAGGTACCAGAGCGTGGGCGCTGCCGCGGGGGTGAGCGGAAAGTTCGGCGCCCACGCGGTGGAATAGACGAGAGGAAATCCATGGGAGCGGGCCAGCGCGTCCAGGCGTGCGAGGTCCTCCAGCGCTCCCGGAGCGCCCGGCGCAAGGCGGTGCGATGCGAGGGCGATTGCGGCAGAGCCTTCCACGAACCAGACCTCCGGGCCCTCAAGGTAGGGTCTGTAGCCCCGCCAATCAGGGCCACCGATTCGATGCATCCGCTCCACCCACTCCAGCGCGCGGGCGGCATCGTCGACCTGACCGCAGGCGAGGAGGAAGAGCGCACCCCAGCTCCCGCTGGCGTCGAGCGCGCTGGCGGGATCGATCGCTCCAGAGTTCAAGCCCAGGGCGAATCGTCCCGCATCCGGGAGCCAGAGGTAGCGAACGGCCCGCTCCCGGAGCTCCGTGGCCGCGTCCGACCAGGGTCCCGCCGGGTCGATGGATGCCAGGGCGGCGCATGCAAAGAATGCGTCGATCTGATGCTCGGTTGCGGCGTAGTCCGCAATGTGGAGTGCGCTGAAGCTGGAGCCATTCTGGCCCCACCACCCTTTCCCGGCCCGGATGAGACCGGACCATGGATCCCTCTGCGCGAGCAGCCACCGGCCCCCGCTGAGGGCCGCCTCCCGGACCCACGGCTCGCTCTCGTCGGCGTAGCGAGCGGCATACTTCGCGAAGGCGTAGACGACAAAGGCGACGACTCCGCTCCTCACGTAGCCCGAGTCGTAGAAGCCGTCGCTCCCGTCGACGCTGAATCCCCAGGCGCCGTCGGGGAGCTGGAGGGCGGCGAGAGCCGCCAGAACGCGAGAGGCGCCCGGGCGATCGTCCGCTCCGACCCGCGCGATCGCGAGAAGGGCGTCATCGTAGAGGAAGCTGCGTCCTGCCATCCGCTCGAAGCCCGGCGGCGCGCCCTCGAAGCGGAGCGGATCTGGAAAGCCGAGGACGAGCTCCCCACTAGGAGCTCCGTCCGGCCAGACGAGTTGCCTCTCGTTGCCCTCTGCGTCGTAGACGAGGGTCGTGTCGAAGGGACGCAGCGGGAGCGAGCTCCAAGCCTCCACTACCGGATCGGAACTCGGCCCGCCAAGCCCGATCGATCGAATCGAAGCGCAGGAGCTGGTCAGCGCCATCGCCAGGAGCAAAATGAAAAACTTCATACCAACCACGGCACCGGGAAGCTTCCCGGGCCGACCCCGTATCAGCGGCTCTAACATTTTCAGGAAAAGTCTGCAACGAGCTCAAAGGACTCCCATACGAAAGCGATTTACGACCTCCCCTGCCCTTGCTATTTGAGCCCGCCTCGAGCTGTCTTCCGGGGGAGACCATTGTATTTCGCGTCCGCTACCCTGATTCCTGCCGTCGTATCGATCGCCCTGTTTGCCGCTTCGCCCGCCAGCGGCCAGGAGTGTCGCTCGGCGCGTGAGCTCTGGCCCGCCGGCGCGAGCGCCGCCGAGTCCCGGGCCCGCTCCTGTCTCGACGAATCGCCCGGGAATCCCGAGCGACTCGTCGCGCTGTCGCAGATCCTCGCGTGGCAGGAGCGGCACCGCGAGGCCCTCGCCTGGGCCGAGATCGCTCGCGTCTACGCGCCCGAAGACCTCGACGTGCAGGCGTGGCGCCTTCGCCTCCTGGGCTGGCTCTCGCGCTTCGACGACGCCGACGCCACGCTCGAGTCGCTTCCCGCGGCGCCGGAGCACCGGGAGCTGGCGCTCGTCCGCGCCGACCTCGCCCTCTGGCGGACCGACTGGCGCGGGGCCGAGGCCTCCTACTCGAGCTACCTCGAGCAGTGGCCGGACGATCCCGGCGCGAGGCGCTCCCTCGCGATCGCCCGCCTGAGGATGGGCGACGACGCGCGGGCGCGGCCGGTGCTCGCGGGCCTCTGCCTGGAGGACAATCGGAACGCATGCCTCACCGTGCGGGACCAGGGACGGAGCGGCACCGTGCTGCTCTTGCAGGGAGGGCCCGTCGCATCAACCGGGGACGGCTCGGGCTGGCGCGCACGGGCCGGCATCGAGGGCATGCCGTCGGACCGCTTCCGCCTCCGGG
This sequence comes from Vulgatibacter incomptus, assembly GCF_001263175.1. Classification (GTDB taxonomy): domain Bacteria; phylum Myxococcota; class Myxococcia; order Myxococcales; family Vulgatibacteraceae; genus Vulgatibacter; species Vulgatibacter incomptus. The sequence goes on from NZ_CP012332.1 coordinate 2,611,262, forward strand.
GCGGCGTCGAGCTGCAGGAGCGATCCTTCGCCGGGGAGTCCATGCGCGACACGCTCTTCGATGGCGGCGGCACGCTTCGGCTTGTCTCGCGGCTCACCCTCGACCTGGGCGCCGGCTTTGCGGTGAACCCGCAGTTCTCGCCGGACTGGAACGCGCACGCCGAGCTGGGCTACGGCCTCGGGAGCGGGTTCACGGTCTACGGGCGCTTCTGGCACATCGCGTTCGCGCGAGCGGGCGTAGACGTGCTCAGCCCGGCGATCGTCTACGAGGGGAGCGCCTTCTGGGCCTCGCTGCGGCTGTGGCGCTCGTTCGATCCGGCGGGCGACGGTCTCGCCGTCCTCGGGCAGGCAGGGATTCCCCTGATCGCGAAATTCGACCTCACCCTGGGTGCAGGCGCCGGCGACAAGGCGGACTACCTGACCGTTCGCGACGCCGCAGTCGAGCGCCACGTGGTGGGACTTGCCGGGCTCGCCTGGACCCCGGAGTACGAGTACCAGCTCCGGCTGGATTACGTTGGCCGCCGCGAGTGGAGCGGCGACGACCGGTTGATGCGCCATGAGCTCCTTCTCGGCGTGGCGCGGCGGTGGTGATGGAAGAGCGAGAGATGGATCGTGGGCCGGGAGCACTCCGACACAATCGCCGGGCGGTCACCGCTATCGCCGCCCTCGTGGCCGCGCTCTTGGCGGCCTGCGGCGGCAACGGTCCCAAGGATCCTTCCGTCGAGGCGTCGGACCGGTACGAGTTCCGGGCCACGGACCACGGCTTCGAGTCGCGAAAGGGGGACGAGCCCTTCCGCGCCTTCTACTCCGCGGGGATCAACTTCGGCCTCGCGGTTCCCGGGACACTGCCGGGCGAGTTCCTGGCGACGAGGGAGCAGATCGCGCGCTGGATCGCCGCCACCGCCGAGCTCGGTCTGAACACCATCCGCATCTACACGGTGCAGAGCCCCGAGTTCTACGAGGAGCTCCGCCGCTGGAACCTCGAGCATCCCAAGATGCCGCTCTTCCTGCTCCAGGGGGCGTGGCTGCGAGAGCCCGAGGACGTTCCCGCGGACTACCTGGGCGAATACGACCGGGTCTGGTTCCGCGACGAGCTCGAGAAGGTCGTGGACGTGGTCTACGGGAACCGGGAGATCCTCCCCGGCGGCCCCGAGCGCCCGCTCAACTGGGGCCGGGCCTTCGGCACCTATACCGCCGACGTCTCGCCTTGGCTCCTGGGCTGGCTCATCGGCCGCGAGGTGGAGCCGCAGACGCTGATGACGACCTACGCGCGCCACGAGAGCGAGCGCGCGTACCACGGGGTCTACTTCACGGTGGAGGATGGCGATCCCTTCGAGGCCTACATCGCCGAGAGCTTCGACTACCTCGTGAGCCACGAGGAGCTCGGCTACGGACGGCGGCACCCGATCGCCTTCTCCAACTGGCCCACGCTGGATCCGCTGGACCACTACACGGAGCCGCCCTACCCCTACTCCTCCGAGGAGATGTTCTCGCTCGACATGAAGAAAGTCGCGGTGAGCCCGAATTTCACCGAGGGAGTCTTCATCTCGTACCACGCGTATCCGTACTACCCGGACTTCATCGTCTACCAGCCGGACTACCAGGTCTCCGACGCACAGGGCTCGAACTCCTACCTCGGATACCTCCGCGATCTGCGCGCGTACTACGAGGGCTACACGGTGGTGATCTCGGAGATCGGCCTGCCGTCGAGCCAGGGATCGGCCAAGCGGATCCCCTCGGGGTTGGATCACGGCGGCCTCGACGAGCGCCAGCAGGGTGCGGGGCTCCTGCGCGCCCTCGGCTCGGTGGTCGACTCCGGCATGGACGGCTTCGCAGTCTTCTCGATCGTGGACGAGTGGTTCAAGCGCGCCTGGATCGTGGATCCGATCGAGCTCCCTGCGGACCGGCGCCACCTCTGGCACAACGCGATGAACCCCGAGCAGAACTTCGGCCTCATCGCCCTTCGCCCCGGGAGCCCCGAGCGCTTCCACTTCGTGGACGGCACCGACGACGGCTGGACCTCAGAGCCCCGCCTCCGGAAGGACGGCGGGCCCGCCGCGCCGCGCGGCGACGGCTACGATTCCATGCGGACCTTGAGGGACCTCACGATCGAGCACGACGAGGGCTATCTCCACCTCCTCCTCCGGGTGGACGACCTCGATCCGATGCGCACCGGCCGGCTCGATTGGTCGAAGGTGAGCTACTGGCTCGCCTTCGACACCGTGGATCCCGAGAGGGGAGACGGCTTCCTCGACCCCGCGAAGACCATCGGCGTGGAGCGCCGGGTGGAGTTCCTCCTCCGCCTGGACGCGGACGGCGCGTCGCTCCTGGTGGACAGGCCCTACGACCTCTACGGCGTCTGGCATGGGCTTCGCGACGAGAGCCAGGCCTGGCGGACCGTCGCCAACGACGACGGGATCTTCCACCCGATGCGGAACCTCACCAACTGGGAGTACGTCTACGAGGGCGAGCAGCTCGGCCCCTTCGTCGACGACGCGATCGGCACGCTGCCCATCGGTCCCGAGTCGGAGAAGAGCGACACGAGCTTCTGGTACTCGCTGGACGAGGGCACGCTGGAGGTCCGGATCCCCTGGAGCCTGCTCTACGTCACGGATCCCTCCCAGAGGCGGGTGGTGGACGACCGGGGCGAGAGCCGCCGCGAGCTCGGCACCTCGGTCACGCCGGAGATCGCCGTCGCCGCCATGAGCCTCTCTCCCGCGGAGTCGCCGATCCTCGTCGACGCGTTTGGCGCGATCCCCACCGAGGATGGCTGGCGGATCCCGGCGTCGGGCTTCGCGCGCTACTCCTGGGAGGGCTGGGACACGGTGACCTTCCACGAGTATCGCAAGGCCTCCTTCGGGATTCTGAAGGACGGCCTGCCCTCTCTGCTGGGCAGGGTCCAACCGCGGTAGACGACACGAAGGGGATCCCATGAAGACGCTGCTCCCGTTGGCTCTCGTTGGAATCATCATCGCCACCGGCTGCCAAGACAGGGCGCCGGGCGGCGACGCCGGCACCGGCGGAAGCGACGGCGGCACCGGCGGAAGTGACGGCGGCACCGGCGGAAGCGACGGCGGCACCGGCGGAAACGACGGCGGCACCGGCGGAAACGACGGCGGCTCCGGAGGAAGCGACGGCGGCTCCGGAGGAAGCGACGGCGGCAGCGGCGGACGCGAGGAGCCGGAGGTCCCGTTCCCCAACCTGATTCCGCCGGCCACCGGCCAAGCGGGTGCGACCGCGCCCGACGGCTGGACCTTCCTCGCGGACGACGGCGTGTTGGGCATGGGCGAGTGGAGCCGGGACGCGGACGGCAGCGTCGTCCTCTACACCGAGGTCTCGGGCGGCTCGCCTGCCGGTCACGCCAGATGGTGGTTCACGCCGATTCGGCTGACGGGCGGGCGCTTCTACGAATACGCCGACGAACACCGCTCCTACGGAAAGAGCCGGCTGATCTGGTCCTGCCAACCCGAAAACGGTGAACGACGGTTCCACTATGCGTGGCAGACCTCCTCGGCGAGCGTCTGGACCCGATCGTCGTTCCGGTTCTATGTGCCCGAGACCTGCGACGTGACGGTGATGAACGTCCTCGACCATCCGGGCTACCTGGAGACCCGCCACCACGAGCTCCGAGAAGTAGCTCCGGCGCCCCTCCCCCGCCCGCTCGTCTCCATCGCTTTCGACGACGGATACGCCTCCAGCGCGACCGTCGCAGCCCCTGCGCTCGAGGCCTTGGGGATGCACGGCTCGTTCTACCTGGTGAACGGCTGGCTCGGGCGGGCCCCCTACCTCGCGGCCGACGCGGCAGCCAGCCTCGCCAGGGCGGGCCACGAGCTCGGCTGTCACTCCGCGAGCCACCCCGTGATGCCCGACGTCCCCGCCGGGCAACTACGAGACGAAATCGAGGGATGCCTCCGCCAGGTCGAGCGTCTCGGTGCGTCGGGAGGCCTCGCCTATCCCTTCGGCGAGTTCGACGAGGTCGTAGAGACCTATGCCAAGACCCAGGCGCGCTACATCCGCACCAGCCTCTCGGGCCTGAACGACGCGACGGTCGATCCCTCCCGGATCCGCATCCTGGCGGTGACGACGGAGACCACGACCGCCGAGATCGAGCAGGCCATCGACTCCGCGGCGGCGACCTCCACCTGGTTGGTGCTCCTCTTCCACGACCTGGGCACTCCGAACGAGTCGGATCCCTACACGACGGACCGCGGGCAATTCGACGAGGTCCTCCGCTACCTGGCCTCCAGTGGGAATCAGGTACTCCCCGTGGGCGAAGCGCTCGACGAGGTCGCCCGCGCGCGCTAGTTTCGGCGGCTTCGAACGGCGCCCCCAGGCGGGCGGAATCGGGAGACCGAAGTGAACGTGAACCCCAACATCCTCGACGCGATCGGCGAGACGCCCCTCGTCAAGCTGAACAAGCTGGTCGGCCCGGACGACGCGACCGTCCTGGTGAAGTGCGAGTACTTGAACCCCGGCGGCGCCATCAAGGATCGGATGGCAGTCCACATCGTAAACAAGGCCGAGCAGGCGGGCCTGCTCAAGCCGGGCGCGACCATCGTGGAGAACACCAGCGGAAACACCGGCGCGGCGCTGGCGATGGTGGCGGCGGTGCGCGGCTACAAGTGCATCTTCACGATGCCCGACAAGATGTCGCAGGAGAAGATCGACACCCTGCGCGCCTTCGGCGCCGAGGTGGTGGTCACGCCGACCAACGTGCCGGCGGACTCTCCCGACTCCTACTACGAGACCGCGAAGCGCATCGCCCGGGAGACCCCGAACAGCTTCTACGTGAACCAGTACCACTCGATGGACAACGTGGAGGCGCACTACCTCTCCACCGGCCCCGAGATCTGGCGGCAGACGGGCGGGAAGATCGACGGCCTCGTGGCGGGCCTCGGCACCGGCGGGACCATGTCCGGGACCGGCAAGTACCTGAAGGAGCAGAACCCCGCGATCCGCAACGTCGGCGTCGATCCGGTGGGCTCGGTCTACTTCTCGTACTTCAAGACCGGCGAGCTCCCCGAGCCCCACACCTACAAGGTGGAGGGGATCGGCGAGGACATGCTCTGCAAGGCGATGGACTTCGGCGTGCTGGACGACGTACGGCAGGTGGACGACGCGATCTGCTTCGAGTACGCCCGCCGCCTCGCCCGCGAGGAAGGGATCTTCGCCGGGGGCTCGTCCGGAGGCGCTGTCTCCGTGGCGCTGAAGCTCGCCCGCGAGCTCGGCAAGGGCAAGACGGTCGTGGCGATCCTGCCCGACGGCGGGAAGAGCTACATCTCGAAGTTCTACTCGGACGCCTGGATGAAGGCGAACGGCTTCAAGATCTGATCGTTGGCGCGCCGCCCGTCACGGCGGGCGAAGCCATGCCGACGGGCTCCTGGATCCACGCGGACCCGGAGCCCGGCAGCCCCCTCCCTGGTCGCGAGCGCCCGGTCTCGAGGCTTCCCCCTGAAACGGGGAACCGCCTCTGGCCGGGCGCTTGTGGTATAAGGGGCCCCTCTCGGCGGGCCCTCGGGCCATCGACCCGAGGGATCCCGAGGCGGCTCCTGCGTCTTCCGCGCCGCCGTTCCTGGCATTGGCGGCGGCCGCAGCCCTCGGAAGGCGCGCCGCCGGGAGACTCGATCCATGGCGTTTCTGGGCGACGGCAAGAAGGGCTTCGACACTCTCGCGATTCACGCGGGGCAGGCGCCCGATCCCACGACCGGCGCGATCATGACGCCGATCTATCTCACCTCGACCTACGCCCAGACGGGCCCCGGCGAGCACAAGGGCTTCGAGTACAGCCGGACGCAGAACCCGACCCGCTTCGCGCTCCAGGATTGCCTCGCCGCCCTCGAGGGGGGGAAGTTCGGCGCCGCGTTCGCCTCCGGGCTCGCCGCCAGCAGCTGCATCCTTCACGGGCTCTCGACCGGCGACCACGTGGTCTGCTCGGACGATCTCTACGGCGGGACCTTCCGCCTCTTCGACAAGGTCTTCCGGCAGCTCGGCCTCGAGTTCACCTACGTGGACATGACCGAGCCGAAGAACGTCGAGGCGGCGATCCGGCCCGGGAAGACCAAGCTCCTCTGGGTGGAGACGCCGACCAACCCGATGCTGAAGCTCGCCGACCTCTCTGCGATCGCCGCGATCTGCAAGAAGGCCGGGGTGATCAGCGTCGCGGACAACACCTTCATGTCGCCGTATTTCCAGCGTCCGCTGGAGCACGGAATCGACGTGGTCGTCCACTCGATGACCAAGTACCTCAACGGCCACTCGGACGTGGTCGGCGGCTGCGTGATCACCTCGAACGAGAAGCTGGCCGAGGGGATCTACTTCCGCCAGAACGCGGTGGGCGCGGTGCTCTCGCCCTTCGACTCCTTCATGGTGCTCCGGGGCCTCAAGACCCTCGGCGTGCGGATGGAGCGGCACCAGCAGAACGCCACGAAGATGGCCGACTTCCTCCTCTCCCACCCCAAGGTGGAGAAGGTGACCTGGCCGGGCCTCGACAGCCATCCCCAGGCTGCGCTCGCGAAGCGGCAGATGAGCGGCTTCGGCGGGATGATGACCTTCGTGGTCAAGGGCGGCCTCCCCGCCGCCGATCGCTTCCTGCGCCGGGTGAAGGTTTTCTCGCTCGCCGAGTCTCTGGGCGGCGTGGAGAGCCTCATCGAGCATCCGGCGATCATGACCCATGCCTCGGTGCCGGCGGAGACCCGCGCGAAGCTCGGGATCTCGGACGGCCTGATCCGGCTGTCCGTCGGCATCGAGGATTCGAAGGACCTGATCGACGACGTCGCCCAGGCCCTGGCGGAGGCATGAAACCATCATGGCCACCTCGCGAAGCGGGAAGTCCGTGGGCGCCACGCCGGGTCGCCGCTCGACGAGTACGGCCGTTGCGGCGAAGACGAGCGTAGCCCGGCCGAGCCCCGCCGAGGCGGCCACGACCGAGGCGTCCACCGCCAAGGCGAAAGCGACCAAGACGGCCGCGAGCAAGTCGGCGCCCCAGGCGGCTGTGTCCAAGGCGACCCCCGCCAAGGCGACGGCGGCGACCAAGGCTGGCACGACCCAGTCGGCCTCCAAGGCGGCTGCGATCCAGCCGGCGACGACCCACGCCGGAACGAGGGCGGGAACAAGGAGCGATCTCGAGTTGAGAGATTCCAGGCCGAGCAGGAACGAGACGAACGGGAAGGCCCAGAGCGGCACCTCGACCCGCGCCAAGCGCCCTTCGGAGCCCTGGTCGCCGCGGGCGATCCCCATTCATCCCATCGATGGACGGCCCCAGGATCCCCGGCTCGCCGCCGCCCTCGCGGCTCGGGAGCGGCGGCACGGCCGAAGCGGCAGGCCCGCCCTCAAGAGCGCGACCCAGGCCATCGCCTTCGTTCGCGAGCGACACCTCGTCCACTCCACGATCCTCTCGGCGCTCCCGAACCTCCTGGACCCCCTCGTCGGCCGGATCTGCACCGACGAGGAGCGCGCCCAGGGGACCTACGCCTCGACGCTCGCGGCCTGGATTCCGGAAATCCACTCGGCGCCGGATCTGCTCGAGGCGCGCCTCTGCTTCGACCAGCCGACGCTGGTCGGCTCGGAGCTCTGGCCGTCGCTCGCGGCGGTGGCGGCGCCCCTCGACGAAGCGGCCCGGAACGGAGGCCTCCTCAGCCACGAGGCGGAAGAGGCTCTGGAGATCCTCGACCGCCGCGGCGTGATGGCGACCGATCGGCTCGCCCGGCTGCTGGACCTGACTCCCGAGAGCTTCGCCAAGGTGCAGGGTGAGCTGGAGAGCCGGCTCATGGCCCTCTCCCGCGGCGACCTGGACGACGAGGATCGGCCGATCACCGTCCTCGAGCCCCTCTCGCGCTGGGCCGAGCGTGCGGTTTCCCTCAAGAAGGGCGACGTCGAGCTCCACCGCGCCTGGACCTTCCTCTTCATCGCCGCGATCCGCTCGGCGGTGGTGCTCTGGCCGGAGGAGATCGAGGCGCTCTACCCCTGGACCGCCAGGGAGCGGGAGGCCGCGATCGCGGAGGCGATGGGGACCGGATCCGTGGTCATCTACGCCGAAGGCTCCACCCAGGCCTACGTGGCCTCTCCCGTTCCCCGGTGATGACGTTTGCCATTGAGGCGGTGGCGCTGCGCAAGCGCTACGGTGGGCTCGGCGGAGGCCGGGAGGCCCTCGCCGGCATCGATCTCCAGGTTCCGCGCGGCTCGGGCTTCGGCCTGATCGGCCTCAACGGCGCGGGCAAGACGACCTTCATCAAATCCCTGCTCTCGGTGGTGCGCCCGACGTCCGGCCACCTCCGCGTGCTCGGAGGCGATCCCTCGGATCCGGCGATCCGCGCCCGGATCGGCTACCTCCCCGAGCGCCTGCAGCTCCCGCATGCTTGGAGGGCGACCGAATTCCTCGCGAGCATCGCGCGGCTCAAGGGCCTTGGCCGTCCGGGGCCCGAGGTCGAGCGGCAGCTCGCCCGGGTCGGCCTCGCAGGCGAAGCGAAGCGGATCGGCGCGTTCTCCAAGGGCATGAAGCAGCGCCTCGGGCTCGCCGCCGCGCTCCTGGGAGGCCCCGAGCTCCTGATCCTCGACGAGCCCACGGACGGCATCGACCCCCTGGGCCGCGCCGAGGTCCGGCGGCTCCTCTCGGAGGAGCTCGCCCGTGGAGCGACGGTCTTCCTGAACTCCCACCTGCTCTCGGAGACCGTCCGGATCTGCGATCGGATCGGGATCCTCGCCAAAGGTCGCCTGGTTCGCGAGGGCAGCCTGGACTCGCTCTGCGGCAGCGGAACGCGGCACCGCCTGCGCTTCGCCGCCGGCGCTGACCGCGAGAGGCTCCTGGACGCGGGCTTCCTGCCGTCGGCGGAGGATGGAGCCTGGAGCTGCGAGGCGGCAGACCCCGAGTCCCTCGGCGCGAGGCTCGACGCCGCCAGGGCGACGGGCGCTCTGCTCCTCGAGCTCGCGCCCGAGCTCCGCGACCTCGAGGACGTCCTCGCGGAAGCGGTGGAGGCGGCCGCTTGAGGTCTGTGGCGAACGTCGCTCTCGACCTGCTGCGAGAGGCGCTCTCGCGCAAGTGGTTCCTCGCCCTCGGCGCGGGCATCACGCTCCTGCTCGCGCTCCTCGCGCTCTCCCTGCGCCTGGAGGTGGCCGACGGCGCCCTCGCCGCGACCCGCCTCTTCGGCACCGACATGGGCGCGACGGACACGGCGATGAAGGCGATCCTCGGGGGCGCCGCCTCGCTGGTCTTCTACGGCGGCGTCGTCTTCGGGATCGTGGCCTGCGCGGACTTCGGCCCGAGCCTCCTCGCGCCAGGCCGCGTGGAGCTGATGCTGGCGCTCCCGATCCGACGATGGGAGCTCCTCGTGGGCACTTGGCTCGGTGTGTTCGCCATCGCTACTTTGGGTGCGCTCTATGGAGCGGGGGGCCTCACCCTCGTCCTCGGCCTGAAAGCGGGGCTGTGGACCCCGGGCCCGCTCCTCGCCAGTCTGCTGGGGAGCGCGACCTTCGCGGGGATCTACGCCGCGATGCTCGCCGCCACGACCTGGGTGCGCAGCGCCGCGGTCTCTGCGGCGGCGGGCTTCGCCGTCTTCTTCGCGGGGATCGTGGCCGGCCACCGCGACGACATCCTCCCTGCGTTCGCCCCGGGGGTGGGCCGCGCGGCCTTCTCCTTCCTCTCCAGCCTCTTTCCGCGGATCTCGTCGCTCGGGAGCGACGCGATAGCCCTCGCCGCCTCGGGCGCCAGCGAGCTCGACGGCCTCGCGTGGCACCTGGGCGGGCTGGCGATCTTCGGGCTCTCCTGCCTCGCCTTCGCGACCTGGCGCTTCGAGGGGAGGGACTTCTGATGAATCGGGGACGCCTCACGTGGCTGGCGGCGGCTCTTTTCCTCCTCGCCGCGGCTGCGTGGCTAGCGTCGCGGGGCGACCCTCCGACCCCGGCGAAGCCACCCCGCACCGTGGAGTTTCCAAAGGAGCTCCGCCCCAGCGAGGTGGAGCGGGTCGCTCGCCGGAGGACCCTGCCGCCACCGGTCGCCCCCGAAGCGAAGGCCGATCGGAAGCCGGAGCCGCAGAGGGATCCCCTCCTCGCCGCCCTCTCCTCGGCGCCGGGCGCGTCCAACGTGGTGCTCGAGGTGAACGCCCTGCGGCACTCGCCCCTCGGAGAGCTCTTCGTCGGCTGCCTCGCGGCCGAGCACGGCGAGGAGCTGAAACGGCTGCAGGACGAGCTGGGCATCGATCCGCTGGAGGACGTGGACCGATTCGCCCTCGGCGGTGAGACGGTGATGATCTCCGGCCACTTCGCCAACGCGAAGTGGGACAAGATCGCCGGCGACTCGGAGTCGAAGCCGATCGGCGAGCGCGGGCGCCTCTTCACGAAGGGGGATGAAGCGGTCGCGATCTGGAACGACGAGCTCGTCATCGCCGGGAAGAGCGTGGAGGCGGTGCAGGAGACCATCGACCGGGTCGAAGGTCGTTCGGAGAGCCCTCCCGCGCTGGACGAGTCTCTCACCTACGGTGAGATCTATGGCCAGCTCTCGGTGGAGTCGATGACCAAGCTACTGGGAACCGATCAGCCGGAGCTCGCCGAGCGCCTGCGCGAAGCGGCGGAGCGGATCGAGCTGCACGTCGACGCGACCGGCGACGTGGCGATCTCCGCGGACGTCCGGGGCGGCAGCGGCCAGGCCCTCGACGATCTCGCGCGCTCGATGAGCGGCGCGATCTCCCTCGCGCGGATCCAGTCCAAGGTCCGCGGCGACGCCGAGCTCTCGCAGCTCCTCGACCTCGCCAACGTCGCGCGGAAGGACGGCCGCTTCACGATCGAGCTTGCGCTACCGCTCGCTCTGCTCCAGAAGCACCTCGCCGATTGCGGGCGGTCGCCCGGGACGGCTTCCGAGAGCGCGGACGATCATCCGTATTGAACGCTCGCGGCGCCGCCGCTTGCGCGAAAGAGCCCATGGATCGCGTGAACATCACCAAGCGAGGCGTGGATCGGCTGCGAGCCGGCCACCCCTGGATCTACCGCAGCGATCTCCTGGGCAACCCCGGCGACTCGATCGAGAGCGGCGCGGCCGTGGAGGTCGCGGACGACAAGGGCCGGCCGCAGGGCACCGCCTTCTACAGCGTGCAGTCGCAGATCGCGCTGCGGATGATCGCCCGCGAGACGGTTGAGCCGGATCGCGCCTTCTTCCGCTCGAAGCTCGCCAGCGCGATCGCCCTGCGCGAGCGGCTCTTCCCCGGCGCCACGGCGCTCCGCCTGGTCCACGGAGAGGCCGATCTCCTCCCGGGCCTCGTGGTGGATCGCTACGGCGACCACCTCTCGATCCAGACGCCGATCCCGGCGACCGAGCGGCGAAAGGAGCTGATCGCCGATCTCCTGGAGGAGCTCCTGAAGCCCGCGGGGATCGTGGAGCGGAACGACGCCCGCTCCCGCCTCCTCGAAGGCCTCGACCAGACGAAGGGGATCCTCCGGGGGAGCTACGAGGGGCCGACGGAGTACCGGGAGGGAGACACGATCCTCTCGGTCGACCTCCTCGAGGGCCAGAAGACCGGCGCCTTCCTCGACCAGCGCGAGAACCACATCAAGGCCGGCGACTACGCAAAGGGGCGCGCCCTCGATCTCTTCTCCTACGCCGGCGGCTTCGCCCTCCAGCTCGCGCGCGGCGCCAAGAGTGTCCGGGCGGTCGAAATCTCCGAGGCAGCCTGCGAGACGATCGGCCGCAACGCGGAGCGCACGGGCCGCGACGTCGATGTGGTCTGCGCCAACGTCTTCGACTGGCTCCGGGACGAGCTCTCCTCCGGCGCCCGGTACGACACCATCGTCCTCGACCCGCCGGCCTTCGCGAAGAGCAAGTCGGCGATCCCCGCCGCCACCCGGGGTTACAAGGAAGTGAACCTCCGTGCCCTGCAGCTCCTCGCGCCGGGCGGCGTGCTGCTCACCTTCACCTGCTCGTACCACGTGGGTCCCGAGGACTTCGAGGCGATCGTGACCGACGCGGCCCGGGACGCGAAGCGCGAGGTCCAGGTGCTCGAGCGCCTCGGCGCCGGCCGCGACCACCCCGTGCTCCTCACCGCCCCCGAGACCCGCTACCTCAAGGGGTTGGTGCTGCGGGCGCCCTGACGAAGGCGGAGCAAACGCGAATGGACGGACGGGTCCCGCTCTTGCGGGGCCGATCCCTTCACACGCTCCGCGACGACACGAGGTCCGGGGGAAGCGCCTCGCGCTCCTCCTGGACCGGGGCCGGGGCAGGCGCCGGCGGAGGCTCAGCCCGCGACGGCTCCGGAGACGGAGGCGCGGCCAGCAACGGCGCGAGCCGCCGCTCCAGCTTGCGGACCCAGGGGCCGACTCCGAGCCCTTCCGCACCGGCCGCCCGTGCGAGCTCGTCCGGGCTGGCGCGTGCGCCCAGCGCGAAGAGGCGCAGGAGCTCCGCGCCGGCCTCTCCGGACGACCACCACCTCTCGCCATGGCGGGATTCGAGCTGCTCCTCGATCGTCGCGGCCAGGATCTCCGCGACGAAGCGCTCGCTTCCAGCAAAGGGCACGCGCGGCTCGAGGTCGGCTGTCGCGTCCGGGGCGATCGGGAAGAGGAAGGCCTGCTCGAGGAGCTCTCGCGAGCGGCCTGCCGCCTTCCCCGCCGCGAGGCCGGAGCGCTCCCGATCGAAGAGGAGATGCGCCGCCGTCCGCCTGGCGAGGAAGAGGCGCCGGAGCGCGCTCCCGGCGAGCTGCGCCTCCGCTTCCGTTACGGTGAGCAGAGTGTGATCCCGGAGCCACGCAGGCGACTCCGTGAGGCCCTCGACCACCCGGGCGAGCCCCTCCACCGAAGCGCGGTTCCCGAGCTGGAGGAGCTCGAAGCCCTCGCCCTCCGCGTGGGCGGCCTGGGCGGCACAGCCCGCCTCGAGGAAGAGGGCGCCCCAATCCGCGGCCGGCGCCGCGCCGAGGACGAGCCGGACATCCGACGGCGGCCTCATCGGGAAGCAGGCCGGATCGGCGCCGCCGTCCGCCGAGGCGCTCTCGCGCCTCACGCCGTCGAAGCCGATGCCGAGCGTTTCGAACGTCGAGAGGATCGCCTCCAGCCCACCGCCATCGCTCGGGTAGCGGGCGTCAAAGGTGACGCCGCGGAAGAGCCTGGGCAGGTCCGGGCGCCGAAGCTCGCCGGGCTCGAGCCCCAGCTCCCGGCGCGCGGCGTTGTCCAGGGCCGAGCGGAACGCCGACCCGGTCGAGTCCAGGAGATCGCCGGCGAGAGTGTTCAGCGCGTCACGATCGACCTGGTGGACAAAGGCGCCCAGCGCGGACGCGTCCCGGTACCCCAGCTTCCTGGCCAGCGCCTCCATCCGCCCATTCCGCTCCCCGAGGGCGGCGGCGATCGGTCGCGTAGCCACGGCGGCGGCAGCTGCGAGCGCGCTCCGCCGTCCGGAGTCGGGTTCGGCGGCGAGGAGCCGCCCGAGCTCCCGTAGGGCGTGGATCTCCCCGCCCGCCTCGAAGCGCGCACCCGCCTCGAGGGACGCGACCCTGGCGTCCAGCTCTTCGAGCTCACGGGCGACCTGCTCGCCAGTGAGGTAGGCCTCGAGCAGGCCCAACGCCTGGCGCCGATCGGGCTCGCGCTCGGCGGTACGTACCCTCCGCACCGACTCGATCGTCTCCTTCGAAAAGAGCGCCGTCTCGGCCGAGACCGCACCCGGCGCAGCGCCTTCGACCCAGGCGCGATGGAGGAGCTCCGCCTGCCGGGTGAGGAGACCCTCCGCCTCGCGGCGGGCATCGACCACGCGCTCGCGATCCTTCTTGGACGGAAGACGAGGTTTGGGCGCGTCGACGGTCAGCGGCTTCGGCTCGGGTGCGACGGTCGCGCAGCCGGCTGCGGCGACGAGGAGGAGCGGGATCCAGGTAGAGGTTTTCAGCATGAACGCGCGACCTTATCCGGTCAGGGCGCTTTGGGCGACATCGGCTTGCCCCTCCAGCGCCATCGCGGATAGGTTCGCGCCGATGAGCCCCACGTCGTCTACGCTCCGCAAGCGCCCCGCCTCCCGGGCGCGGCAGAAGCTCTACTCCCGTATCCGCGCATACTTCGAGGAGGCCGGCTTCGACGAGGTCGAGACGCCCCTTCTCGTCCCGGCCCCCGGCATGGAGCCCCACGTCGACTGCTTCGAGACCCGCTTCGTGCCGGAGATGGGCGCCTCGGGAGACGAGCGCCCCATGTGGCTCCACGGCTCCCCCGAGTTCGCGATGAAGCGGCTCCTCGCCGACGGCTGGCAGCGGATCTTCCAGCTGGGCAAGGTCTTCCGGAACGGCGAGATCGCGAAGAGCCACAACCCCGAGTTCACGATGCTCGAGTTCTACCGCGTGATCCGCGCGGAGGAAGGGCATCGCGCCTACGGGCCGATCCTGAGCGACCTCGAAGAGCTGGGGGCGCGGGGGGCCCAGGCGATCGCGGGCTCGGAGCGCGTGAAGGTCGACGGTGCCGAGGTGGATCTCTCGCCGCCCTGGGATCGACTCTCGGTGAAGGACGCCTTCGCGACCCGTGCCGGGATCGAGCTCCCCATGAACGGCGACGCGGAGCTCCTGCTCGCCCGCGCCCGCGAGCGCGGCTTCGATCCCCCGCCCTCCTGCAAGAGCTTCGACGATCTCTTCTTCACGATCTTCCTCACGGCCATCGAGCCGACCCTGGGCTGGCCCCGCCCCACCTTCCTCGTCGACTGGCCCGCGAGCATGGCCGCCCTGGCGAAGCTCCGCCCGGACGATCCCGACGTGGCGGAGCGCTTCGAGCTCTACATCGCGGGTCGGGAGATCGCGAACGGCTACTACGAGCTGAACGACTCGGCCGAGCAGCGCGCGCGCCTCGTCGCCGAGCAGGAGCTGCGCAGGCGCCTCGGCAAGCGGGTCTATCCCCTCGACGAGCGCTTCATCGAAGCGGTCGGCCGGATGCCCAACTGTGCGGGCGTCGCCGTCGGCGTGGATCGCCTGCTCATGATCCTCGGCGGCTTCGAGTCCATCGACGAGGTCCTGCTCTTTCCCTCCTCGGAGGAGCTATGAGCCATCTGCTCCGGAACACCCTCGCCTATGCGACGATCGCCTCCGCCACCGTGGGCTTCGGCGCGCTCTCCACGGCCCTGAGCGTGCTCAGCCTGGGGAGGAACCACGGCACGAAGGCGGTGGCCAAGGCGTGGGGCCACACGGTGCTCGCGGCCTCCGGGGTGCGGTACGTGGTGCGCGGCCTCGATCGCTTCGATCACGACCGGCAGTTCATCATCGCCTCGAACCACCAGAGCCTCCTCGATCCGCCGATCGTCCTCTGCGCCGCGCCCCAGAAGGTCCGCTTCGTCGCGAAGCGCTCGCTCTTCCACATCCCGATCTTCGGCCAGGCGATCTGGGCCGCGGGGAACGTCCCGATCGATCGGCGGCGGTCCGAGGACGCCACGCGGAGGCTGGAGGAGCTCGGCCGGAGGGTGGGCAAGGATCTCTCGATCCTCTTCTTCCCGGAGGGGACCCGCTCGGTCGACGGCTCCCTCCTCCCCTTCAAGCGCGGCGCGACGATGATGGCCCTCCAGACCGGTCTCGCGCTGCTCCCGGTCGCCGTCGCCGGTACGGCGGCGCTCCTGCCGAAGGGCGCGCGCTCGCTGAAGCCGGGAGTGGTGGGGGTCGCGTTCGGCGAGCCGATCGAGGTCGCCGGCTGCGACCTTCCGGACCGCGAGGCGCTCACCAACGAGCTCCGCACATCGGTCGAGCGCCTGATGGCAGAGGCCGAAGAGGCACGCGTCGGCGCGTGAAGAGATCGGACCCGCGGCGCGGGCCCGATCTCTTCAGCTCGCGCTTCGCGCGAGACCGCCTATTTTCGTTTGCTCCGCCTCCGGCTTCGCCCTAGGCGCTCTAGACGAGCTTGCGGATCCAGGTCTCGCGGTCGCCCGGGAGGAGATCCGCGATCGGCAGCTCGAGCAGCGTGTAGCAGCCCGGGGCCTGGCGGAAGGCGGCTCGAAGGGCCGAGACCATCACCTGGGCGGTGAGGGCCGGGTTCTGGATCCGCATCTCCCAGCGGAACTGCTGGTTGTGCGTCCGGCCGGACGCCCCCTTGCGCTCGAGCACCACCCCGTGTCCCGTGTCGACCAGGGCGGCGACGTCGTCGACGAAGCGGACCCGTGTCTCGTCGTGGGCGAAGTAGGCGTCGCGCAGAATCGCCGCCTCGACCTCGGCGGCGTCGGCGCCTTCCTCGAGCTCGACGTAGACCGCGCGGCGGTGGACGCCCTGCCCCGCCGGCAAGGTCATCGAGAGCGCGCTCTTCACGCCGGGGATCGCCTTCGCGGCCACGGTGTGGCCCATCGACATCCCCGGTCCGAAGTTGGTGTAGGTGAGGCCGCGGGGGGCCATGAGCTCGAGGATCCCGCGGATCATCGAGTCGGTCCCCGGATCCCAGCCCGCCGAGATCACCGCTCGGGTGCCCGCCGACACGGCCACGTCGCCGAGCTCCCGCCGCAGCGCGAGGAGCGGCTCGCCGTGGATGTCGAAGCTGTCGCAGGTGGCGATGCCCTTGGCGAGGAGCTCGCGGGCGACGGCAGGCACGCTACGAGTCGGGCACGCCAGCAGCGCGCCGTCGACCTCGCCGAGCTCGTCGACCCTCGTCGCGAAGGCCACGCCCGGCAGCTCCGCCGGCGCAGGCGCGGCTTCCCGGCGGACCACGCCGGCGAGCTCGAAGTCCGGCGATTCGAGGACCGCATCCAGACAATGGCGGCCCACGTTCCCGTAGCCGACGACAGCGATTCGCTTCTTGGTGCGGGTCACGTGGCGGGCTCCTCGAGGCTCTCGGATCCCGGGTGCGCGCATCGGGATCCCGACGCGCGTTTGTAGCGCGAAGCCGGCAACTTCTGCACGCGCGACCTCGCGCCGAGGATCGCCTTTCGCTTTAGAGCCGCTCGAAGAGATCGTGCAGCGCCCCCGAGGTCAGGCGGGTCACGGTGGTCAGGCGATCGGCGATCTTCCGGAGCTCCCTGGCGCCCCTCTCGAGCTCTCCGCCGCTGGCGGGCCGAGACACGGGATCATCGATCAGCACACCGTAGATGGAGAAGCCGAGCCGCCGCTTCTCCTCCTGGAGCTCCCGGACGAAGGGGCTGCTCAGCGGCGCGCCGCCATCGGTCAGGAAGACGATGTCGCCCCTGGAGAGCCGGACGTCCTGGAGCAGGCAGAGCGCCGCCCGGAGCGGCCCCTCGAAGTCGGTGCCGCCGCCGGGGAAGTGCGTGGCGAAATCCATCACCTGCGCGAGCTCGGCCTCGCGCCTCCCGCCTCTTCCAGGCCCCTTGCTGCGAAGGAGCTCGAAGCGGGCGAGGGGCACGTCGCTTCCGGAGAAGACGATCGCCTCGGCCCGGCGGTTCTGCCTCCGGGCGATCTCGAGGAGCGCCAGCGAGATCCCCTTGGACCAGAGCTCCCTGGGGCCGCGCATGCTGCCCGAGCCGTCCACGCAGACCACCAGCGGACCGCGGCCGCCGCGATCCGAGCCCTGAAGCTCGTACTCGGCGAGGTCGCGCTCGGCGAGCCTTCGAAGGAAATCGAGTCTCCTCGGCCCTTCGCCGATCAGCGAGACGAGCTCGCTCGGCAGCAGGCGGGAGAGCTCGCCTCCCCGTCCCACCCGGAACGTCTCCGTGGGCGCTCGGCGGATCCGCCGCTTGCGCGCCGCCAGCGCTTCGAAGCGGAAGGCGCCCGCGATCGCGGCCAGGCGACGCAGCTTCTCGCTCTCCCGGAGCCTCTCCGCGAGGGCGAGCCGCTCGGCGGCGCCCTCGGGGATTCGGCTGCCCACCGCCTCCGCGAGCTCCTGGACGAGCTCATCGTCCTCGCCCGCCCGAGCCGCGGCGGCCCTCGTCTGCTCCTGCACCATGCCCGAGAACGACGCAGGCAGCTCGTCGAGAGCGCCGTCGAAGCGGCTGCCCAGCTCGTCCTTCTTCTCGCGCTCGCGCTCGAGCTCGCGCCGGAACCGCTCTTCGATCCCGGGGGGAAGGCCCTCCTCCCGAAGCGCGGCGAGGCTCCGCTCGATCTCGCCGATCCGCTCCTCGCTCTTTTCCAGCTCCTTGCCGGCGAGGAGCTCCTCGTCCACGAGGATCTCGCCCTTGCGAACCTCGCCGAGCACCGCCTTGCCGATGGCGAGGGCTGCGGAGGCCGAGCGGACGGAATCCAGGGCGCAGGCGCTGCGCAGCTCGGCGAGCTCCGCGGCCGACTCCACGAAGGAGAGCACCCGGCGATTCCACTCGAGGGAGCGCCGATCGTCGCTCCGGAAGCGGATCACCAGCTTGAAGCAGACCGCGAAGAGGTCCTCCAGGAGCTCGCCGAAGTGCGGGAGCAGCCGGCTCCCCTGCTCCACCAGCACATCGATCGCGAGAACGTCGAGGGCGCGTGCGCGGGCATCGCGGTCGTAGGCGTCGGTCTCGACGAGGTGCGCGTCGTTCATGCTAGTGCCTCGACTCGGCCTCGCGGCTCCCGTCCTCGGCGAGGAGCTGGCGGACCAGCCTGCGGAGCTCCTCCCGCATGGCGCTCACCTTCTCGAGGGCGCGGCCGCGTCCCCTGGCCTCGTCCACGATCGAATCCACCTTGCGCGCGAGGTCGTGGAGCTTGGACAGCGCCTCGACCGAGGCCCTGTCGGCGATCTCCTCGTCTTCGTGCGGCCCCTGGGCGCTCTCGGCGACCTCCCGCGCCTGGAAGAGCAGCTTCTCCACCTCGTCCTCGTGGCCCCGCGAGACGAGGCGCAGCGCCTCCTCCACCGCGCCCTTGTCGTCCGGCTCGGTCCAGAGCACGTGGGACAGGAGCGCGAGGTCGTCCGAGGTCACCTTCGCTCGGCCGTGGATCGCGGCGCGGGCCCGGAGGAGCTCGAGCGAGAGCCGGTAGCGGCGATCCGAGGCCACCACGTCCTTGTCGAAGAGGATCCTGCGCAGGGTGGCGAGGTCCTGGAGGATCTCGCCCGGGACCTCCACGGCGGCGGCGTTCGCCCGCAGCTCGGTGAGCTCGTCGAGGCGAAGGGTCGAGCGGACGGCAGGCGGCCCGGCGCGCAGCATCTGGAGGAAGCGGAAGTCCTCGGCGAGGTATTCGACCTGATAGCGGAGGAGGAAGCGGTCGTAGAGGGCAGAGAGCTCCTCGTCCTCCGGGAGCTCGTTCGCCGCCCCCACCAGGGAGAGCAGCGGGACCTTCGAGGGCCCGTCTCCGCCGTCGAAGCGGCGCTCGTTCAGGATCGTCAGCAGGGTGTTGAGGATCGAGGAGGACGCCTTGAACACCTCGTCCAGGAACGCGATGTGGGCCCGCGGGAGCTTGCCCGCGGTGACGCGCAGATAGCGGTCCTGCTCGAGGCCCTTGAGCGAGATCGGCCCGAAGAGCTCCTCGGTGGTCGTGAATCGCGTGAGCAGCCACTGGAAGTAATCGGCCCCCTCGATCCGCTGGCAGAGCTCGTGTGCGAGCTCGCTCTTCGCGGTGCCGGGAGGACCGAGCAGGAGGACGTGCTGGCCCGCCACGAGGGCACAGAGGAGGCCTTCGATGACGTCGTCCCTCTCGAAGAAGGACGCGGAGAGCTCGCTGCGGATGAGGTCGAGGACGCGCTTCGGCTTCGATTCCATGCCGCCTCTAACCGCCGCAGGCCCGGATCCCATGCCCGCAGCATTGAGGACCGCGCCGGAACAGCCTAGGATTCGTCCCCAATGGCTTCTTCGACCAGTCCCGCCGAGCCCTTCCGGCCACACGTATTCGGGAAGTTCTTCCTCCTCCAGAAGCTCGGAATGGGAGGAATGGCGGAGATCTACCGCGCGAAGATGGCGGGGAGCGGCGGCTTCGAGAAGGAGCTGGTGATCAAGCGGATCCTCCCCGCCCTCTCCTCCGAGTCGCAGTTCGTGCGGATGCTGGTCAACGAGGCCAAGCTCACGGTCGCGCTGACCCACCCCACGATCGCCCAGATCTTCGAGCTCGGGGAGATCGAGGGCCAGTACTTCATCTCGATGGAGCTGGTGGAGGGCGCCACCCTCCACGACCTCATCTTCCTCTCGCGGAAGATGGGCAGGCCCCTGACCATCGAGCAGTCGATGTACCTCTGCATCGAGGTGCTCCGAGGTCTGGAGTACGCGCACAAGCGCACCGATGGTGCAGGCAGGGCCCTCGGCATCGTCCACTGCGACGTCTCGCCGGACAACGTGATGGTCACCTGGGAAGGGGGCGTGAAGCTCCTGGACTTCGGGGTGGCCCGCGCCGCGCAGAGCTCCCTCTCCAACTACAAGGAGGGGACGCTCATGGGGAAGCTCAGCTACGCGTCCCCCGAGCAGGCGGAAGGCGAGCGCTTCGACCACCGCGTCGATCTCTTCGCGGTGGGCGTGATGTTCTACGAGCTCCTCACCGACACCCACCCCTTCGGCCGCGTCCAGACGGTGGAAGCGCTGATCGAGTCGCGCAAGAAGAAGGTGGTCCCTCCGTCCAAGATCCGCGCCGGCCTCCCCGCCGAGATCGACGCCTTCGTGTTGAAGAGCCTCGCACGCTCGGTGGAAAATCGGTTCCAGACGGCCAAGGAGATGGCCGACGAGCTGATGGACGTCCTCTTCCCGACCCCGACCAGCGCCGTCGCCGAGCACCTCTCGGCGTCGATGCGCGACCTCTACCGGGAGCGGATCGAGCGGCAGCAGCGCCTGCGGGCGAACGACTCCCTCCACATCAAGGTGCTCGCCAACGCCCGGTCGAAGACCGGGGAGACGCCGGTCCCCGCCCTTCCGGCGCAGCCAACGGAAGCGACGGCGCCACAGCTTCCGCCAGGCCAGGGCACACGGATCTTCGTCTCGGGACTGTCGGATTCGACCTTCTCCGAGCCGCCTCCGCCCGGCAGCAGGACCCGCACCTCCTCCCGGTCGGTCCCTCGCAGCGTCGCCTCGGGGCCTTTCCGTGGGAGCCCGCGACCGGGCCTCATCGCCGCTGCCGCGGCGGCCGGCCTCGTCGCCGGAGCGGGCTCGGTCGTCGGCTGGCAGCGGAGCCAGCCGCCGGCGCTCGTGGTCCTGAGCGAGCCCGCTGGCGCGGAGGTGCTCTTCGAAGGCGTTCCCCTTGGCCGAACGCCGCTCGTCCTCGACGACTCTCCCGTGCCCCGTGGCGGAGAGGTCGTCGTGCGTCTGTCGGGATACAAGGACGCGGGCGTGCGCCCGGAGGCCGCCAACAGCCTCCTGGCCCGGGCGAAGGTGTCCCTGGAGTCCTCGATCGGCACGTTGCGGGTCGAGTCGCAGCCCCCGGGGGCGCGGGTGACGGTGGACGGCCACTACGTCGGCCTCACGCCGACGGACATCCCGGGCATCGCCACGAACGAGGCCCACCGGGTCGAGCTCGAGCTGCGCGGCTACCAGCAGGACTCCTTCGTCCACTGGCCGCACGATCCGGGGCCCGTGATTATCCGAACCCTCGAGAGGCTCTGACCCCTCTAGCGAAGCGTCGCCCGGAGGCGCTCGAGCCGCGCCCGAAGGATCGGCTCGGGCGGCCGCGCCACCAGCGCCAGATCGAGCATCGTCGCAGCCGCAGCGGGATCGCCATGGGAGATCGTGCACTCGGCGAGCACCAGCAGCGCCAGCGGCTCCTCGGGAGCGAGGCGGCGAGCGGCAGCCGCGTGGCGGCAGCCTTCGCCCGGGAGGCCGTCCTGGAACGAGAGATCGGCGAGGCGGGCCGCCGCCTCCCAACGCCCCGGCTGGAGCCGCTCCGCTGACTCCACCGCCTCGGTGGCCTGGCGTGAGTTGCCGAGCTGCCTCTCCGCGTCCGCCAGCGACATCCAGCTCTCGTAGCGCGACGGCTCGATCCGCACGCGCTCCCGGGCCTCCAGGAGGAACTCCGGCTCGATGGGGCGCACGGTGGCGAGGATCCTCTCGAACACCCGATCGTAGCCGTCCAGGCGATTCGGGCGCGCGACGATCAGGTTGTAGAGGAGATTTCCACGGGAGAATAGGTGGGCGGTGACCCGCATCGGGGTCTCGTCCGCGACGAAGCGCACCTCCTGGGCCACGCCGAGCATGCCTCCCACGAACGCCCAGCGGAGCCTGCCGAGCTCCAGTTGGGAGATCCGGCCCGCCTGCTCCTCGGGCGCGAGCTCCCGCGCCACGAACGCAGCGGCCGCCGACTCCAGATCCGGCGACTCGTCCGCGAGCCGCACTCCAGCCGTGAGCGACGCCCTGCCGCTCGCCGTCATCCCGTTGTCGAAGACGAGCTCGTCGCGCTGGAGCCATCGCGTCGGAAGCTCGAGGGCGAGGCCGTAGCGCGGGCTCCTCACCTCCACGAGCGCGGGAAGGCGATCCCGGAGGACCGCGCCGCCGGCCAGGACCGCGAGGAGGCCGAAGGCCAGGGGCGCGATCCGGGTGAGGACCGTGGAGCGTAGGCCGGGAGGATCGCCGAGGAGCCTGGGGCTGAGGAGCGCGGTCACCGTCGCCCCCGCCACGAGGCCGCCCACGTGTCCCCAGTTGTCGACGCCGGAGGAGATCCACCCGATGTAGAGGAATACGAACACCGTGGGCAAGACGGCGCCGCCGAGGACGCTGCGGTAGCGCGCGGGGAGGATCCGGCGGTACTTCAGCCCGAAGACCACCGCCGCGCCCAACATCCCGTAGGCGATCCCCGACGCCCCCGCCGAGGCGGCGTCGGTCATCGCGTAGCTGAGCGTCGTGGTGCCGAGGGCGGCGGCGAAGAGGATCAGCAGGTAGTCGAGGGGCCGGTAGGCGTTCTCGACCGCCGCGCCGAAGTGGAAGACCACGAAGAGGTTGAAGCCGAGGTGGGCCCAGTCCCGGTGGACGAAGTTGGCGGTGAGCAGCCGCCACAGCTCACCCAGGTCGTGGAGGAGGGGCCCCGCCTTCGCTCCGAAGTCGAGGAGCGTCCCGGTGTCGACCGGACCCGCGCGCCGGGAGAGCAGGAAGACCGCCACGTTCGCGAGGGCCAGGGCGATGGTCAGGAGCGGGATCCGCCCGAGGTGGAAGGCGCGGCTGAAGTAGAGGGCCCGGGGCTCGTAGCGTCCGCGGAAGGGCTCGAGCTCCACCGCCCGGACCCATCCCGCGCCGGTCACCGGCGGGAAGCGGACCTCGCTGGCGGGGTCGATCTGGCCCCGCTCGACGCGCTCCTCGAACTCCTCGAGCTCGAGGGTCTCCTCGCCTCCCGGGCCCCGGATCGTGATGGTGCTCGACAGGCTCTGAGCGTGTGAAGAAGTCGGTCCCGCCGAATCGGGCCCGACTTCTTCAGCCGCGCTCCGCGCGGAAACGCTCTTCATTTCTGCTCCGCCTTCGGCTCCGCGAGTGGAGATCCTGGTCCGGGAAGTTCCAATGGCCGGTCCGCCGCCCGGTTCCGACGCCCGACACCCATGCCTCGAAGGCGCTAGGAGCACCTGTCGCCCGATGCTACCATCGCCCGGCTGGGGCGTTCCACCGCTGCCCCGGGCAAGCGAGGGCCGGCCTTGAGACTGATCATCGAGGACGACACGGGCCGGAAGTACCTGGTCCCGCTCGAGCAGGACGAGCTCACAATCGGCCGCCACGAGGCCAACCACGTCCGGCTGACCGAGCGCAACGTCTCCCGCCGCCACTGTCGCTTCCTCCGCGCGGGCGAGTCGGTCTTCGTCGAGGATCTCCAGAGCTCGAACGGCCTCTGGGTGAACGGTAGCCCGATCCTGGGCCGCCGGCAGGTCTCGCCAGGGGATCGGATCTCGGTGGGGGACTACCTGCTCGCGGTCGAGCGCCCGCCCCGCGAGGCTGCGCCCCCCGAGACGACCTCGACCCTCCCGAAGAGCGGAGGCTCGCCGGGGCCGGCCGGGATCCCGATCCCGCCCTTTCCGGGCAAGGCCCCTCGGCCGCCCGACGCCGACCTCGACGTCGCGATCGACGCGCCGAGGCTGGTGATCGTCGGAGGCGAGCTCCCGGGCCGGGTGCTGGTCCTCGCGGAGAAGGAGCTGTGGCTCGGCAGGAGCCCCGGAGCCGATCTCTCGATCGATCACCGCTCGCTGGCGCCGCTCCACTGCCGCATCGAGCCGGTCCCGGGAGGCGGGCGCCGGATCGTCCGCGCGAACCCCTCGCTCCCGCTCGCGGTCAACGGGGAGTCCTGCGCCGACGCGGTCCTCCGCCCGGGGGACACGGTCGTCGTCGGCGCCTTGCCGATGCGCATGGTCGGGCCCGGCGAGCTCGTCCGGATCCCGCGCGCCTGAAGGAATCGGCCAGCCGGGCACGGTTCTCGCGCAGACAACGACGCTCTCGTTTGGCTCAGCGTCCCGAGAAGCGAGGCTCCCGGCGCTCGAGCACCGCCGCGATCCCTTCCTGGGCGTCCTCGGAAGCGAACGAGGCCCGCCGAAGCGCCTCCACCTCCGCCACCGCCGCCGCGGGGAGCTCGCGCCGCCGCATCAGGGTGAGGATCCGCTTCATGCCCTGGACCGCTCGCGGCGAGTTGCGGGCGATCCGCTCCGCGAGCTCGACGGCCCTGTCCAGCGCCTGGCCCTCGGGCACCACCTCGTCCACGAGGCCGAGCTCCAGGGCCTCACTGGCGCCGATGGGATCGCCGGTGAAGAAGAGGCGCTTGGCGCGCGAGAGGCCCACGAGCTCCACGAAGCGCTGCAGGCCCTCCGGCGCATAGACGATCCCGAGGCGCGCGGGCGGCATCGCGATGGTCGCGTTCTCGGCGGCGATCCGTAGATCGCAGGCGACCGCGAGCTCACCGCCGGCGCCGAAGGCCGCGCCGTTCACCGCCGCGATCACCGGCGGCGCCGCCCGCTCGAGCGCGTGGAGGGTCTCCTGCAGGGCCACGTCCGGGAGGCGCTCCTCGGAGCCCCCCTTCTCTCGCAGCACGCGCAGGTCGTACCCGGAGCAGAACGCGCGCGGGCCCTCGCCCGTGAGGACGAGGCAGCGCGCGCCCTCGGCGTCGGAGGCCACGGCCGCCGACCGGAGCGCCTCGAGGAGCTCGGGATCCACGGCGTTCCGCTTGGCCTCGTTGGCCAGAGTGAACACGTGGACGCCGCCCTCCCGGCGATCGATATGAAGCGCGCCCATGAGATGAGTGCCTAACCGATCACCATCAGCACGTCGCCTTCCTGGACGGCCTGCCCCTCGGAGCAGCGCACGTCCTGGACGACGCCGTTCTCCGGCGCCTCCAGCGGCATCTCCATCTTCATCGACTCGAGGATGACGAGCACGTCGCCCTCGCTGACCGCGTCACCCTTCCGCTTCTCGATCTTCCAGATGGTGCCGGTGATGTGGGCGGGGATCTCGACTGCCATGCTCATGCCTCTCGTTGGGAAGTGTGCGGGGCGGAGACTACCCCAACCCGCGGCCGATCAGGGCCGCGCGTGCTTCTCCAGGAAGTGGGTGTCGAGGTCGCCCGCCCGGAAGGCGGGGTCGGTGAGGATCCGCTCGTGGAGGGCAAGGTTGGTCTTCAACTTCTCACCCTCGATCCGGAAGGATCGCACCGCCGCCAGCGTGCGCTCGATCGCCTCGTCCCGGCTCGCGCCGGCGACGATGAGCTTGGCGAGCAGGGGATCGTAGTACGGAGTGACCTGCTGTCCTGCCTCGTAGCCCGCGTCGAGGCGCACGCCTTCGGCCTCCGGGAGCTCCCAGGTCGTGATCGTTCCCGGCGCAGGGAGGAAGCGCACGGGATCCTCGGCGTAGATCCGGAGCTCGATGGCGGCGCCGCTGCGGCGGACCTCCTCCTGTCGCAGGTCGAGGCGC
The DNA here is from genome assembly GCF_001263175.1 of Vulgatibacter incomptus. Taxonomy (GTDB): domain Bacteria; phylum Myxococcota; class Myxococcia; order Myxococcales; family Vulgatibacteraceae; genus Vulgatibacter; species Vulgatibacter incomptus. The sequence continues at coordinate 2,636,870 of NZ_CP012332.1, forward strand.
TCTCCGGCGGCGATCCGGAGCTGCCAGCGGATGAGGTCGATCCCGGTCGTCAGCTCCGTGACCGGGTGCTCCACCTGGAGCCGGGCGTTCATCTCCATGAAGTAGAACTCGTCGCCGTCGACGAGGAACTCCACCGTGCCGGCGTTCGAATAGCCGAAGGCCTTCGCCGCCCGCACCGCCGCGCTGTAGATCCGCTCGAGGAGCTCGGTCTTTCCCTCCCAGAAGAGGGGCGACGGGGCCTCCTCGACCACCTTCTGGTGCCGGCGCTGGATCGAGCACTCGCGCTCGAAGAGTTGGAGGGTGTTGCCGAAGGCGTCGCCGAGGATCTGGACCTCGATGTGCCGGGGCGTCTCGAGGAGGCGCTCGAGGTATACGGCGTCGCGGCCGAAAGCCGAGCGCGCGCGGTCGCTCGCCTGGCGGAGGGCCTTCTCGAGGCCAGCCTCGTCGTGGGCGGCGGCCATGCCGATCCCGCCGCCTCCTCCCGCCGGCTTGATCAGTACGGGATAGCCGATCCGCGCGGCCGCCTCCTTGGCCTCCTCGACGGAGGAGACCACGTCCTCGGTTCCGGGGACCACCGGAACGTCGAAGGCGGACACCAGGCGGCGCGCCTCGGCCTTGTTCTTCATCCGCTCCATCGACTCGGGCGGCGGGCCGATGAACGTCAGGCCGGCCTCGGCCACCTTCCGCGCGAAGACGGGATTCTCGGAGAGGAAGCCGTACCCGGGGTGAATAGCCTCAGCACCGGTGACCTTCGCTGCCTCGAGGATCGCGTCCATGTCGAGGTAGCTGTCCCTCGGAGCCGGGCCGCCGATCCGCACGGCGACGTCCGCCGCTCGGGTGTGGGGCGCGCCGGCGTCCGCGTCGCTGTAGACCGCGACCGTCCTCACGCCCATGGGGCGAACGGCGTCCGCGATGCGCTTGGCGATCTCTCCGCGATTCGCAATCAATATGGTTTTGAACATCTCTTGCTCTCGACCTCTCTTAAACGTGCGAAGGTCCGGGAGATATAGCTCCCGGACCTTCGGTTGGGTCAAGAATGCGAGCCGAGATTACTCGGGGCGACGCACGTTCGCCGCCTGCAGCCCCTTGGGGCCACGGGTCACATCGAATTCGACCGCCTCGCCCTCGGCGAGAGTCTTGAACCCGGACATCGTGATGGCCGAGAAGTGCACGAAGACGTCCTCGCCCCCCTCCTGGGAGATGAATCCGAAGCCCTTCGCGTCGTTGAACCACTTGACCGTACCCTGCGCCATCGGTGCTTCCTTTGCTCTGGGCGCCGTTAACGCCCCGTGTTGTGCCCTGAGGCAGTCCCTCCCCGGGACTCCCCCGTACCCCTGCCCCACGGCACCCCAATCGAGGAGGCCACCGCGGTTGACTCGCTTGTGTGAAGCGGAAGCACGCTAACGTAGCCGCCAAGAAAGTGTCAAGACGGGTACCGGCACTCGAATTCGCAAGAGTCGGCTGGGAAACGGTTCCCGAGGGCGGGAGCGCTCCCGGAAGCGGGGAGCGCTCGTTCGAAAGGGCTCAAAACGTAAAGAAGTCGGACCTGCGCGAGGCGGGTCCGACTTCTTCAAATGCGCTCCGATCGGAAACGCCTCGCTCTCAGACGGAGCCGGAAGCGCCCCGCCGCAGGAATGTCGGGATGTCGAGCTCGTCCTCGACCTCGGCGCCGACCTCACGGAGGATCTGGCCGTAGTTGCTCCGGGTGGCCGGGAGGCCGCGGGGCCCGGGCGTGAGCGCGAGCTCCTCCTTCGGAGGCGGAGGCGGCTGCGCGCGGCCAGCGGGAGCGGCGCCCTGGAGGGCACGGCCCTGCGCAACGGGGGCCGCCTGCCGAGGCGCGTGGCGCTGGGCGAAGCCGGTGGCGATGATCGTGATCTTGACCTCGTCCTCCATCTTCGGGTCGACCACGCTGCCGAAAATGATGTTGGCGTCCTCGTGGGCGGCCTCGCGCACCAGGGAGAGCGCCTCGTCCACCTCGGTGAGGGAGAGGTCGTCCGGGCCGGTGATGTTGATCAGCATCCCGGTCGCGCCGTTGATCGAGACGTCCTCGAGGAGCGGCGAGGCGATCGCGGCGTGCATCGCGTCGAGGCAGCGATCCTGGCCGCCGCCGCGGCCCGTGCCCATCAGGGCCATCCCGCGATCCGCCATCACCGCGCGGGCGTCGGCGAAGTCGACGTTCACGTAGCCGTGGTTCTGGATGAGATCCACGATGCCCTGCACCGCGTTCAGCAGCACCTCGTCGGCGCGGCGGAACGACTCCAGGAGCGGGGTCCGCTTGTCGGCGACCGAGAGGAGGCGCTGGTTCGGGATGGTGATCAGCGTGTCCACCGCGCCCTGCAGCGCCTCGATGCCGGCCTCGGCCTGCCGCGCCCGGCGGTTGCCCTCGAAGCCGAAGGGCTTGGTCACCACACCGACGGTGAGCGCGCCGAGCTCCTTCGCGACCTCGGCGATCACGGGCGCCGCACCGGTGCCGGTGCCACCGCCCATGCCGGCCGTGACGAAGATCATGTCGGCGCCCTCGAGGAGCTCCGCGAGCCTCTCCCGATCCTCGAGGGCGGCGGCGCGGCCCACCTCGGGGTTCGCGCCGGCGCCGAGGCCGCGGGTGAGCTGCGGTCCGAGCTGGATCTTGAACGGCGCCCGGCTCGACGCCAGCGCCTGGATGTCCGTGTTGGCGACGATGAAGTCCACGCCGGAGAGGCCCGAGGCGATCATGCTGCCGATCGCGTTTCCGCCACCACCGCCGACGCCGATCACCTTGATCTTCGCACCCGGTACGATCGTCTGTCCTTCGAACTCGATCATTTCATTGGCCCCTGGTGAGCTGTGATCAAAAGATCTCGGCGAACCATTCCTTCATGCGCTTGCCGACCTTCTTGTACGTCCCCTCGTCCTCGCGGATCTTGAAGTTGCGAAGGTCCAGGTGGCGAGCGCCGTAGAGCACGAGGCCCACGCCGGTGGCGTACATCGGGCTCTTCACGACGTCGACGAGGCCGCCGATCCCGCGGGGGTAGCCGCGCCTCGTCGGGAGGCCGGTCACCTCCTCGGCGAGCTCCGGCATCCCGGGGAGCAGCGTCGTGCCGCCGGTGATCACGATCCCCGACGCGAGGAGGTCCTCGTAGCCGCAGCGCTGGATCTCGCGGTGGACGAGCTGGAAGATCTCCTCCACGCGGGGCTCGAGGATCTCCGTGAGGATCCGGCGAGAGAGCACGCGCGGCTGGCGACCGCCGACGCTGGGGACCTCGATCGTGTCCGCCTCATCGACCATCGAGGGCAGGCAGCAGCCCGCCTTCTGCTTGATCCGCTCCGCCTCGTGGGCAGGCGTGCGCAGGCCGATGGCGATGTCGCTGGTGAGGTTGTTGCCGCCGAGGGCGATCACGGCGGTGTGGGCGATGGCGCCGCCCGAGAAGATCGCGATGTCGGTGGTGCCGCCGCCGATGTCCACCAGGCAGACACCGAGCTCCTTCTCGTCCTCGCCCAGCACCGCCTCGGCGGAGGCGAGGGGCTGCAGCGCGATGTCGGCCACGTTGAGGCCGGTCTTGTTCGCGCACTTGATGATGTTCTGCGCCGAGGAGACCGCGCCCGTGACGATGTGGACCTTGGCCTCGAGGCGAACCCCGGCCATGCCGAGGGGCTCCTTGATGCCGCCCTGATCGTCGAGGATGTACTCCTGCGGAAGGACGTGGATCACCTCGCGATCCAGCGGGATCGCGACGGCCTTCGCCGCGTCGACCACGCGCTGGATGTCCGTCTCGCGGACCTCCTTGTCCTTGACCGCAACGATCCCCTGGGAGTTGAAGCCCTTGATGTGGCCGCCGGCGATCCCGGTGTAGACCGTGTTGATCTCACAGCCCGCCATCAGCTCCGCCTCTTCGATCGCGCGCTTGATCGACGAGACGGTGGCCTCGATGTTGACGACGACCCCCTTGCGCAGCCCCTTCGACGGATGGCTGCCAATGCCGATGATGTCGAGGCCCTGATCGGTCACCTCCCCCACGATCGCGCAGATCTTGGTGGTGCCGATGTCCAGCCCGACGATCAGCTCGCCCTTCTTGGCCATGGCCGGCCTTCCTTTCCCGCTCCCTCCGTCTCCGGAGGAGCTCTCTCGGCGTGGTCGGCCTTCCTCTCGGAAGAGCCGCGCCGCGTCCTACAGTTCCTGCTGGCGGCCTTTCAGCCGCCTTTCTTCTGCGCCTCGCCCTCCGCGAGCCGGGCAGCGACCCATCCCGGCCTCGTGCGGTGATCGAGACGAACCAGCTCGAGCTCCTCGCCCCTGCGAGACGCCACGGCGATCACGCGCTCGAGCCTCTCGAGCTTTCGCTCGAGATCACCGCGGCCGAGCTTCACTGCCATTCCCCGCTCGCCGAGGTAGAGGGTGAGCCCCTCCGCCTCGTCGAAGTGGATCTCCGAGAGCGGGCGGCTGCCTGCGAGCATTCGTCCGGAATAGACCTCGAGCGCATCCAGAACCTCGCCGAGCTTTTCCCGCGCCTCTTTGGGCCTCGCCGACCACTCTTCCCGCGGCAGGCCGGTGACGACGGGGAGATCAAAGGGATCCCCAGTCGCCACCTTCTTGAAGAGCTCTCCACCTCGATCGACGAGGTAGAGTCCACCCAGGTCTACGAGAGCGGCGGCCTTCCGCTCAAGGACGGAGATCTCGACTCCCTGTGGGAAACTTCGTGACACGCTGACGTCGGCTATCCAAGGGTGGCTGCGGAGCTGCCTCTCGGCCGCCTCCGTATCCGTTCGGAAGAAGTTGTCCCCCTCCGCGATCCCGGCGAGCGTCCGGATCTCGAGCTCCGTCGCACGATCATTTCCGACGATCGAGAGCGTCGTGATCGCGAGGCTCGGGCTCGTGGTCGCGAAGCGGTGGACGTAGCGGACAGCGCCCGCGATTGCCACGATCCCGGCGAGGACCGCGGTTGCCTTGGCGGCGGCGAGCGAGGCGCGGCGAGCGAAGGCTCCAGCGACGCGGCGCTGTTCCGCGCGATCTTTCTTTCGACGATTGGCCACGGTCGCACGATCGATGCGGCCTGCCGGAGGGGCCAGTTTTCCGCCTGTGGAAAACGTCTCACGTTTTTGATCTGCGCTGTCGGCGAGGGCGGACGTGCCCAGGTTCAAGGCGCGCGGTGGCGCAAGGAAAGGGGCCCGACGTGATCCAGCCTCGGCTCGAGAGATACCTTCGCGAACGCGGGACGCCCTACCGCTTCCTCGGGCACCCGCGGGCCATCGCCTCCCAGGAGACCGCCGAGGCCGAGGGCATCTCGGGCTGGCAGCTCGCCAAGAGCGTGGTGGTCGACCTGGCGGCCGGCGACGAGGTGATCTGCGTGGTCCCCGCGCCGACCTGGGTCGACCTGGACGCGGTCTGCGACGCCACCGAGACCGAAGACGCGATCCTCAGCGACGAGGACCGCATGCGTGAGCTCTTCCCGGGTTGCGAGGTCGGCGCCGAGCCTCCCTTCGGCGGCCTCTGGAACCTGCCGGTGATCTTCGATCCGAGCCTCCTCGCGATCGACCGGATCCTGATGAACGCCGGCACCCACGACGACCTCATCGAGCTCCGCACGGAGGACTATCTGATCCTCGAGCGCCCCCTCCTCGCCCCGATCGCCGTGATGCCCGGCGAGCCGTGGCGCCACGCGATGCCCGCCGAGGTGTAGCTCGTCACGGATCGTCGCGCTCTGGCGACGGAGACGCGGCTCGGCCGACGAGCGCATAGCTCGTGCTCCGGCCGCCAGACGCCTCGCGACGCAGAATGCCGCGGGCAATCAACTCCGAGATGTCGCGCAGGGCCGTGTCCTGCGAGCACTTCGCCAGCTTCGCCCACTTGGAGGTGGTGAGCTTTCCCGTCCACGGGCCGAGGAGTCGCTGGATGACGATGCGCTGGCGCTCGTTGAGTGTCTCCCGCGGGTGCTCGTCCCAGAATCGAGACACATCGAGGACCGAGGCGAGAGTCGCCTCGGCTCCTTCGATCGCGCGCCCGAGGCACCGGAGGAACCAGTCCAGCCACGGCGTGACGTCGGGCGTTCCTCGCTGTGTGGACTCGAGGATCTCGTAATAGCCCTTCCGCTCCCGGCACACCTGCGCGGACATGCTGTAGTAGCGCTGCGAGCTTCCGTCTGAACGGGCAAGTGCGAGATCGGTGATCGCGCGTGCGATGCGTCCGTTCCCATCCTCGAAAGGATGGATCGTGACGAATCGCAGGTGCGCCAAACCGGCGCGGAGGACTGGGTCGCGGGGGGCGGCTCCGCTCTCGAACCAATCGAGGAACGAGCCCATCTCAGACGGAACGCGGGAGGGCGCTGGAGCGACGAAATGGACACGCTCTCGTCCAATCGGCCCAGACACCACCTGCATCGGCCCTGAATCCTCTGGCCGCCATCCCCCGACCCGAATCCGCCTCATGCCGCTGAAGCCGGTCGGGAACAGGACCGCGTGCCAGCCACACAGCCGCTCCTCCGCCAGGGGCTCGGCGAACCGTTGCGTCGCGTCGAGCATCATCTCGACCATCCCCTCGACGTTCCGATCCACCGGCTGCAGGCCGCCCTCGTCGATCCCCAACCGCCGAGCGATGGAAGAGCGAACCTGCGCCCGATCGAGGATCTCTCCCTCGATCTCGCTCGACGTGATCACGTCTGCCGTGAGGGTCTGGAGGAGCGTCTCCGATCTCAGCGGAAACCCAATCCCCTCCATCCGGCCAAACAGTCGGCCCTGTCGATGGCGAACGTCGGCGAGCCGCTCGGCAAGAGTCGGAAGATCCCACTCCAGGGCGGGCCATCCCGCGCGCTCGTGGATGAAAGGCACGATTCACCGCACTCCTTGCGGAGATTCTGCGCCTCGCTTGGCCTCCGGGCAAGTGAATCGCCGCAGGCACTGCGGTGATTGGAGACCCCATTCACCGCAAGGGCCGGCCGATCGCATGCCCTCCCCTCCGCCGACCGAGCCCGTGATACGGCCGCCGTTCGGGAAGATGGTCTTCCCTTCAGGCGCGCGGCGCTCAGGCCTTGAGCGACGCGCCGGCGAGGATGCGCTCGCAGAGGTCGGCGAAGTCGAGGCCGACGCCGGCGGCGATCTTGGGGAGGAGCGAGGTCTCGGTCATGCCCGGCAACGTGTTCACCTCGAGCACCCGGAGGTCGCCGTCGTCGGAGACGATCAGATCGGTGCGGGTGGCGCCGGAGCAGCCGAGGGCTCGGTGGGCGGCGAGGGCCGCGTCGAGGGTGGCCTTGTAGAGAGGCTCGGGCAGCGGGGCCGGGAAGAGGTAGCGGGTGGTGCCGCCGGACTTGTACTTGGCCTGGTAGTCGTAGAACTCGGCGGCGGGGACGATCTCGATGGCGCCCAGGGCCTCGTCGTCGAGGACGGCGACCTGGACCTCGCGGCCCTTGTGGTAGCGCTCGAGGATCACGTCGCCCTTGAAGCGGGCGGCGTCCTCGCAGGCGGCGGTGAGGGCGGCCTGGTCGCGGGCGATATGGACGCCGACGGAGGAGCCCTCGGAGGCCGGCTTGACCACGACGGGGAGCGGGAACGGGAGGTCCTCGGCCTGGAGCTTGCGGGCCTTCTCGGGGCGCATGGAGACCCAGGCAGGCGTGGGGATGCCGCGGGCGTCGAAGACCTGCTTGGAGGCGACCTTGTCCATGGCGAGGGCGCTCGAGAGGACGCCGGAGCCCGTGTAGGGCAGGCCCATGGACTCGAGGAGGCCTTGGATGCAGCCGTCCTCGCCGAAGCGGCCGTGGAGGCCGATGAAGACGGCCTCCGCGCCGAGCTCGCGGAGGCGCGCGGCGACGTCGAGCTCGACGTCGAGGAGGTGGGCGTCGTAGCCGCGGGAGGCCAGCGCCTTGTGGATGGCGGCTCCGGTCCACAGGGAGACCTCGCGCTCCGCCGACCTTCCCCCGTAGAGGACCACCACCTTCTTCGTCTTCATCTCGCTCACGATATCGTCGTCCCGATGTCTCTCGCGCGCCCTTGCGCGCGCTTGGTGCAAGGATCAAACGCCCCAGCGGCCCAGGAGCTTCACCTCGGGGGTGAGCTCGACGCCGAACCGCGCGGCGACCTCGGCCTTCGCGGCCTCGATGAGGAAGCGTACATCCGAAGAACGCGCGCCGCCCAGGTTCACGATCCAGTTGGCGTGGAGCTCGCTGATCTGGGCGCCCCCCTGCCGCCGCCCCTTCAGGCCGCAGGCCTCGATGAGGCGGCCTGCGTGGTCGCCCGGCGGGTTGGTGAAGACGCTCCCCGAGTTGGGGAGCTGCAACGGCTGGGTCCGCTTGCGGTATCCCAGGTCCGCCTCCATGGCGGCGCGGGAGGCCTGGAGGCCCGCCTCGTCCACGCGACGCAGGCGCAGCCGCAGCCGGGTCACCACCGAGCCCACGGGGAGCTCGCAGCGGCGATAGCGCCACGTCAGCTCGTCGCGCGGGATCCAGCGCACGCCGCTGGCGGAGGCGAGCTCGACGGCCTCGACCACCTGCACGAGCTCGCCGTTCTTGGTGCCGGCGTTCATGGCGGTGGCGCCGCCGAGGGTGCCCGGGATGCCGGCGAGGAACTCGGCGCCCACGAGGCCGTGGGCCTTCATGAGCTGGGGCACCTTGGTGATGGGCGCGCCGGCGGAGAGGACGAAGCTGCCGCCGGACTCGTCGAGCGCCTCCTCGGCGGGAGCGGCGGGGAGGCGGACGACCACGCCCTCCACACCGTCGTCGGCGACGAGGCTGTTGGCGCCGCCGCCGAGGACGGTGACGGGGACGTCCGCCGAGGCGCAGGCGACGAGGAGGACGCGGAGATCGTCGGAGTCGGCGGGCCTGGCGAAGAGGTCGGCCGCCCCGCCGGTGCGCACGCTCGTGCGGACGGCCAGGGGCTCGTTCGCCCGCAGCTCGCCGCGCAGATGGCGCGAGAGCTCGCCGTGGAGGCTCATCGCGCCAGGCTCCCGTCGCGGCCGATGGTGACCCGTGCCACGCTCACTGCCCCAGGAGCTCCAGGAGCTCGGTGCTCACCTGGCTGATGTCGCCGGCGCCAAGAGTGATCACCAGGTCGCCCTCGCGGACGGCCCCGCGCAGCGTGGAGGCGAGCCCGGACCGCTTCGCGAAGTCCACGTCGCGGTGGCCGTGGGAGCGGACGGCGCCGGCGAAGGCCTCGCCGGTGACGCCCGGGATCGGATCCTCGCTGGCGGCGTAGATCTCGGTGACGAGCAGGCGGTCGGCCTCGTTGAAGGAGGTGGCGAAGTCGGCGAGGAGGTCCCGCGTCCGCGAGTAGCGGTGGGGCTGGAAGGCGACGACGATCCGCCGCTTGGGGAAGGCCCGCCTGGCGCCGTCGAGGGTGGCCTTGATCTCGGCCGGATGGTGCCCGTAGTCGTCGACGACGGTGACACCAGCCGCCTCTCCACGGATGGTGAAACGCCTCTGCACACCCGAGAAGGTCTCGAAGGCGTCGCGCACCTTGTCCATGGGCAGGCCCACGTCGTCGGCGACGGCGATGGCGGCCAGGGCGTTCTGCACGTTGTGGAGGCCGATCATGGGGAGGCGGAAGGCGCCCAGCGGCTCGCCTCCCCTCGTGGCCACGAACTTCACCTCGAAGGCGTTCGTCTCGATGGCCTCGGCCCGGTAGTCGGCCTGGGGCGAGAGCCCGTAGGTGACGCAGCGGCGGTCGACGCTGGGGAGCATCGCCTGCACCACCGGGTGGTCGGCGCACATCACGGCCACGCCGTAGAAGGGCACCTTGTTGACGAAGTCGACGAAGGCGCGCTGGAGCGTGTCGAAGTCGCCGTAGTGGTCGAGGTGCTCAGGGTCGACGTTGGTGACGACGGCGATCGCCGGCGAGAAGCGCAGGAAGCTGCCGTCGGACTCGTCGGCCTCCACCACCATGTACTCGCCGTTGCCGAGCTTGGCGTTGGAGCCGAGGTTGTTGAGCTTGCCGCCCACCACGGCGGTGGGGTCGAGGCCGCCCGCGGCGAGGAGGTGGGCGATCATCGAGGTGGTGGTGGTCTTGCCGTGGGAGCCCGCGACGGCGATGCCGACCTTGAGGCGCATGAGCTCCGCGAGCATCTCCGCCCGGGGAATCACGGGGATGGCCCGGCGGCGCGCCTCTACCACCTCGGGGTTCTGCTGGCGAACGGCCGAGGAGATCACGACCACGTCGGCCTTGCCCACGTTCTCGGCCCGGTGACCGACTGCGATCCGCGCGCCGAGGCCCTCGAGGCGGCGGGTGGTGTCGCCCTCCTTGAGGTCGGAGCCCGTGACGGGATAGCCGAGGTTCACGAGCACCTCGGCGATGCCGCTCATCCCGATCCCGCCGATGCCTACGAAGTGGATGGTCGGCCTTCTGCCTCGAAACACGTCTCTCTCCAACCGCTCTGCCCGCGCCCGGGCGCCTGTCTCCAGAAGAACCGCCTGCGAGCCGGGAACGCCGAACGTCCGACCACCTGGCTCCATGCCCGTGTGGCGGCGAAGCGGCGCGACCGTCAGCCCGCGCCCTGCTCTCTCCCCCGGTAAACGAGATTCACACAGACGTCGGCGATCTCCTTCGCGGCCTCGGGGCGGCCGAGGAGGCCCGCCGCCCGCTCCATCTTCTTCAGGCGCGACGGATCCTCCATCAGGCTCGAGATCTCGGAGGCGAGGCGTTCGCCGTCGAGCTCGGGCTGGCGGATCATCACCGCGGCGCCCTTCTCCACCAGCGAGCGTGCGTTCACCTCCTGGTGGTTGTCGGCGGCGTACGGGAAGGGGACGAGGATCGCGGCCTTCTTGCAGACGGTGAGCTCGGAGAGCGTGGTCGCGCCGGAGCGGCAGATCACCAGGTTGCTGGTGGCGTAGGCCCGGGACATGTCGTCGATGAACTCCACCACCTCGGCGCGGACGCCGGCGTCGGCGTAGCCCTTGCGCGTGAACTCCCGGTCCGCGGCGCCGGTCTGGTGGAGGATCTCGAGCTTGTCGCGCATGGGCGCGAGCTTCCGCGCGGCGTCGATGGCGGCGACGTTGATCGCGTGGGCGCCCTGGGAGCCGCCGAAGATCAGGATTCGGAAGCGCTCGTGGGGCTCCTGGGGCCTGAGGAAGTTCTCCATCAGCGCCTTGCGGATCGGGTTGCCTACGTTGTGGACCTTGTCCTTGGGGAAGAAGCGCGCCGCCTCGTCGAAGGAGATGAAGACGGTCCGCGCGATCTTTCCGAGGAGGCGGTTTGTCAGGCCCGGGAGCGCGTTCTGCTCCTGGATCGCGGTGGGCATCCCGCGCAGGAAGCCGGCGAAGACCATGGGGAAGCTCGCGTACCCGCCGACTCCGACGACGACGTCCGCCTGGTACTCCCGGAGGATCGTCATGCACCGGAGCACCGCAGCGGGCAACCGGAGCAAGCCGCCGATGAGGCCCTTGAGGCCGCGCCCCTTCACGCCGGTCACGTCGATGAGCTCGAGCTTGAAGCCGCTCTGGGGCACCACGCGCGCCTCGATGCCGCGGGCGGTCCCGACGAAGAGCACGTCGTTGGAGGGGTGGCGCGTGACCACCTCTTCGGCGAGGGCGATTCCGGGAAAGAGATGGCCGCCGGTGCCTCCCCCCGCGATCACGACCTTCATCGCCTCACCTTCATCGCCTGAACCGTGCCTTCATCGCCGGACCGTCCGATGCGGGCGGAGGAAGCCGCCGGTGCCGCTCGAGATCGCGAGGAGCACGCCCGCGGACACGAGGGATAGCACGAGCGAGGTTCCGCCGTACGAGATGAACGGGAGGGTGAGTCCCTTGGTGGGGAGCAGGCCCATCGCCACCAGCATGTTGACGATGGCCTGTACGCCGAGGAGCGCGGTGAGGCCCAGGGCGAGGTAGGCGCCGAACGCGTCCGGGGCGTTGAAAGCGGCGCGCATCCCCCGCCAGAGCACGACGCCGAAGAGGACGAGGACGGCGAGGATCCCGAGGAGGCCGAGCTCCTCGCCGATCACGGCGATGATGAAGTCGGTGTGGGCCTCGGGCAGGTAGTAGAGCTTCTGCTTGCCGGCGCCGAGGCCGAGGCCGGTGAGGCCGCCGGAGCCCACGCTCATCAGGGACTCCGCCACCTGGTAGCCGATGTCCTGGCGGTGCTTCCACGGATCCAGGAAAGCCAGGATCCGCTTCATCCGGTACTCCTTGCCGGCGACGAGGTGCCACGCGATGGGGAGCGAGACGAGAACGGTGCCGACGAGCCAGGAGATCTTCGCGCCCGAGCAGAAGAGCATCACGAAGAGGATCAAGCCGATGGTGACCGCGGTGCCGAAGTCGGGCTGCCCGAGCACCAGCAGGATGAAGAGGCCGGCGACGATGGTGTGGGGCACGAAGCCGATGGAGAAGTCCCGCACCTTCTCCCGTTTTCGGGAGAGCGAGCGAGCGAGGTAGAGGGCCATCGCGACCTTGGCGATCTCGCCCGGCTGCAGGCTGAAGAGCGGGAGGCGGATCCAGCGCCGCGCGCCGCCGGCCATCGAGCCGATGCCCGGGATGAGCACCAGGATCAGGGCGATCAGCGAGACCAGCAGGATCGGGTAGGCGAGGGGCTCGAGGCGCCTGTAGCCGAAGCGCATGGCCGCGATCATCCCGGCCATGCCGAGACCTGCCGCAGCGGCCTGCCGCTTCACGAAGTAGAAGGAGTCGCCGAGGCCCTGGGCCGCCTTCACCGCCGAGGCGGAGTAGACCATGGTGAGGCCGAGGGCCGTCAGGGCGAGGACGGCCCAGAGCAGGACCCGGTCGTACGCGGGTGCCTCGTCGCCCTGATCGGCGCGGGCGTCGTCGTAGACGGCTTCGGAACGGAGCTCGGCGTTCACTCGCGCCTCCCGCAGGGAAGGGTCGTCACGGGAGCGCCTCCACGAGCGCGCGGAAGGCGGCGCCGCGGTGCTCGTAGCTCCGGAACTGGTCGAAGGAGGCGCAGGCCGGCGAGAGGAGGACCGCCTCGCCCGGGAGGGCCATGCCTTCGGCGACCCGGACCGCCTCGTCGAGGGTGCCACAGCTCGTGGCGGGAGCGAGGTCGCCGAGGGCGGAGGCGATCGCCTGGGCGTCGCTGCCGATGGTGAGAATGGCCTTCACACGACCGGGGAGGAGCGCGCGAAGCGGCTCGTACGGCGCCCCCTTCCCCAGGCCCCCGGCGATCCACACCAGCGGCCCCGGGAGGGCGGCCAGGGCCACCTTCACCGAGTCCACGTTGGTGGCCTTGGAGTCGTTGATCCACTCCGTGCCGCGGAGGGTGCGCACCAGCTCGAGCCGGTGGGGGAGCCCGCCGAAGGAGGCGAGGCCGGCGCGGATCGCCTCGGGCGCGGCGCCGCAGAGCCGGGCCGCGAGGATCGCCGCCATCGCGTTCTCGCGGTTGTGCCGCCCGCGCAACGCCGGAGAGAGGCGCTCGTAGAGCTCCTCTTCTTCCCCGCCCACGCCGCGGACGACGATCCGCTTCCCGTCGTCCCGGGCGGCGCGATCGTCCCCGGCAAGCTCGACCGCGCCGTGCCCGAAGGAAACGGGCTTGGAGAGGGCGCCGCGGTGGAGCGCGAGGACCTCGGGATCGCCCGCGTTGAGGACGGCGAAGTCGCTCTCGCGCTGCGCCCGGAAGATCGCTCGCTTCGCCTCGTAGTAGTCCTGCGGGCCGGGGTAGCGATCGAGGTGATCGGGGCTGAGGTTGGTGACCACGGCCACGTGGGGCCGAAGGGTCTCTACCGCCTCGAGCTGAAAGCTGGAGAGCTCGGCCACCGTGACGTCCAGGGCGCCGCCGGCGAGCACCCGCTCGGAGAGCGGCGTGCCCAGGTTGCCTCCCAGGAAGACTCGTTTTCCGGCGGCCGTGAGGAGGTGGCCGATCAGCGCCGTAGTGGTGCTCTTGCCGTTGGTGCCGGTGATCCCGACCACGGGCTCCTCGATGAAGGTGGCGGCGAGCTCCGCCTCTCCGATGATCGGCACGCCGGCCGCCCGCGCCGCGACGAGCTCGCGGCCGGCGAGGGGCACGCCGGGCGAGACCACGATGAGCTCGGCGGAGGTGAAGGCGGCCTCGTCGTGGCCGCCCAGCTCGAAGCGGACGCCGAGGGGCAGCAGCGCCTCCACGGCCGGGCCCAGCTCGGCGGCTTTTCGTCCATCGGTCGCCGTGACGATGGCGCCCTCGCGGCAAAGGAGCTTCGCCGCGGCGACACCAGAGCGCGCCAGGCCCACCACGAGCACCCGTCGACCTGCGAGAGCAAGCATCAGCATCACCTCAGCTTCAGGCTGATCAGGGTCACGAGGGAGAGGAGGATCGCCACGATCCAGAAGCGCACGATGATCTTGGGCTCGGCGGAGCCGCCGAGCTCGAAGTGGTGGTGGATGGGCGCCATGCGGAAGACGCGCTTGCCCCGGCTCTTGAACGAGGCCACCTGGATCATCACCGAGACGATCTCCACGAAGAAGACGCCGTGGAGGATCACGCTGGCGAGCTCGTTCTTGGTGAGGACCGCGAGGGTTCCCAGCGCGCCGCCGAGGGCGAGGGCGCCGATGTCGCCCATGAAGACGCTGGCCGGGTAGGTGTTGAACCAGAGGAAGGCGATCCCCGCGCCGACGGTCGCCGCGCAGAAGACGGCGAGCTCCTCGGCGCCGGCGATGTGGGGGATGAAGAGGTAGTCGGCGACGTTGAAGCCGGCGATCACCGTGCCCGCGAGGTACGCGAGGATCAGGAAGGTGAGCGAGCTCACGATGGTGGGGCCGATGGCGAGGCCGTCGAGGCCGTCGGTGATGTTCACCGCGTTCGAGGTCCCGACCACCACCACCCACGCGAAGGGGAGGAAGAACCAGCCCAGGTCGGGCTGGAAGTACTTCGTCGACACGAAGGGCAGGCTGAGGTGCGTGTCGAAGCGGAGCGCGAACGTGCTCCAGTCGAGGCCGAAGCCCAGGAAGGCAGCGAGGAAGATCGCGGTGAGCCCCACCATCTTCAGCCGCCCCGGCAGCCCCTTGGAGTTGCGCTTGGTGAGCTTCAGGTAGTCGTCGAGGAAGCCGACGAGGCCGTAGCCCAGGGTCACGACCAGCACCATCCACACGTGGCGGTTGGTGAGGTCGGCGAAGAGGAGCGTGGACACCGAGAGGCAGAAGAGGATCAGGCCGCCGCCCATGGTGGGCGTGCCGCGCTTCTTCTGGTGCCGCTCGGGCGTGTCTTCCCGCACGTTGGAGGCGCCGTACTGCCGGCTCCTCAGCTCGCGGATGAACCAGGGCCCGAGCCACATGCCGAGCACGAGGCTGAAGATCCCCGCGGCGATGATCCGGAAGCTCGGATAGCGGAAGACGTTGAGGACTGCGAGCTTGTGCGCGAGCGGGTACAGCAGGTGATAGAGCATCTAGACTTCCTCCCCCTTTACGAGGGGGTCGGCGATCCGCTCCAGGCGCGTGCCGCGGCTGGCCTTGAAGAGCACGAGGTCGCCTTCGCGCAAGCTGCGGCGCAGCCACGCGAGGGCCTCGGCGGGATCGTCCGTTGAGAGGATGGCGGCGTCGGGGATCCCCCGAGCCGCAGCCTCGGCGGCGGTGGTGCGGGAGCGCGGGCCGAAGGCGACCAGGCCGGCCACCTTCGCCTCCGCTGCCGCCGCTCCCACCTCGCGATGGCCGGACTCCTCGAAGGAGCCGAGCTCGCGGAGATCGCCGAGGACCGCGACGACGCGGCCCTCGCCGGCGAGGGCCCGTGAGGTGCGCAGCGCCGCGACGGCAGAGGCCGGGTTGCCGTTGTAACAATCGTCCAGCACGGTCACACCGCCGGGGGCGGCCTTGAGCTCGAGCCGGCGCAGGAAGCCCTTCGCGGCGGCGAGGCCCGTCAGCAGGCGGTCGGGCGCGGCACCGAGGGCGAGGCCCAGCGCCAGAGCAGCGCAGGCGTTCTGCGCGTTGTGGAGGCCCACCAGCGGGATCCGCACGAACGCGGGATCGCTGCCCCGGAACGAGACCTCGAAGGCGAGCCCGCGCAGGTCGTGGGAGACGATCCGGACCAGGCGGACGTCGGCCTCCGCGCCGGTACCGAAGGTGAGGAGGGGGCGGCGGGAGGCCCGGGCCTCGGCGAGGGTGAGGGGATCGTCGAGGTTCGCCACCGCCACCGCGCCGGGGGGCAGGCCGTGGAAGAGCTCGCCCTTGGCCTTGGCCACCGCCTCGATCGAGCCGAGCCCCTCCAGGTGAACGGCCTGTGCACAGGTGACGAGGCCCGCGGAGGGCTCCGCGATCGCGGCGAGGCGGCCGATCTCGCCGGGGTTGCTCATGCCCATCTCGACCACCGCCGCCCGATGGGAGGGATCGAGGCGCAGCAGGGTGAGCGGGAGGCCGATCTCGTTGTTCAGGTTGCCCTCGGTCTTGAGGGACTCGCCGAAGGCGAAGGAGATCGCCGCGTGGGCGAGCTCCTTGGTGGTGGTCTTGCCGTTGCTCCCGGTGACCGCGCCGAGCTTCAAGGAAGGGAAGCGCCGGCGGTGCACCCTCGCGAGGGCGCCCAGCGCCGCCAGGGTGTCGGAGGTCTCTACGAGGCCGAAGCCGGCGGGCAGAGGCTCACTCGGAGTGAAACCTTCACGCACCAACGCAGCCCGTGCCCCAGCGCGGGCGGCCTGGGCCACGAAGGCGTTTCCGTCGAAGCTCTCCCCGCCCAGGGCGACGAAGAGGTTGCCCTCGGAGACGGTGCGGCTGTCGGTGGAGACGCCGTCCAGCGCCAGGAGCGGTTCGCCGGCCCGAAGGGCGCCGCGGACAGCGGCTTTCACGTCCGCGAGGCAGAAGATCGCCCGGTTCGTCATCGATCCATCCTCGAGCCCAGCGCGCGGCGGAGCTCCTCGCGGTCGTCGAAGTGCAGGCGCTGGTCGCCGACGAGCTGGTAGGTCTCGTGGCCCTTGCCCGCGACCAGCACGAAGTCGCCCGGACGCGCGCAGGCCACCGCGAGCTCGATCGCAGAGCGGCGGTCGGGCTCCACCGCAAAACCCAAAGCGCCGGCGCGGGCTTCCTCGTGGGAGAGGCGCCTGCTGCCCGCGCGCTCGAGGCCCGGGAGGATGCCGGCGATGATCTCCTCCGGCCTCTCGGACCGGGGGTTGTCGCTGGTGACGATGGCGAGATCCGCTGCGCGGGCCGCCACCTCACCCATCAGCGGGCGCTTTCCCTTGTCCCTGTCGCCGCCACAGCCGAAGACCACCAGGAGGCGGCCTTTGCCCGCCTGGCGCAGGGCCGCGCAGACCCGGGCGAGGGCGTCATCGGTGTGGGCGTAGTCCACGAAGGCGGAGAAGCCCTCGCCGTCCACGCGCTCCAGCCGCCCCGGCGCGCCATGGGCTCCGAACAGTCCCTTGGCGATCGCCTCGAGGCCATGGCCACACGCGAGGGCGAGGCCCGTGGCGCAGAGCAGGTTCTGCAGGTTGTGGGCGCCGACGAGGGGCGAGCGCAACGCGAAGCCGCCGGCAGGCGTCGCCACGTCTGCCCGTATCCCGGCGTCGGAGAACTCCACGTTTCGTGCAAAGATCTCGCACGCAGAGTCGTCGATGGAGAAGCGGAGGAGCGTCGTGGGATCGACGCTCTCCGCGAGCTGCCGGCCCCAGGCGTCGTCGGCGTTGATCACCGCAGCGCCACCATCGCGCAGGTGGTCGGAGAAGAGCCGCGCCTTCGCCTCGAAATAGGCCTCCATGGAGCCGTGGTAATCGAGGTGATCGCGGGTGAGGTTGGTGAAGGCGGCCGCGGCGAAGCGGAGGCCCTCCACCCTTCCCTGCTCGAGCGCATGGGACGAGACCTCGAGCACCGCGGAGTCGCACCCCTCCGCGACCATCGTGCCCAGGAGCTTCGACAGGCTCACCGAGTCGGGCGTGGTGTGCGTGGTGGGGAGCTCCTTCGCGCCGGCGAATGCGCCGGTGGTCCCGATGACGCCGCAGGACGAGCCCGCCGCCACGGCGATGGAGCGGAAGAGCCAGCTCACCGTGGTCTTTCCGTTGGTGCCGGTGATCCCCACCAGCGAGAGCTTCTCCTCCGGATGGCCCTGCAGCGCCGCAGCGCAGCGGGCGAGCGCTGCCCGGGTGCTCGCGACCCGGATCACGAGGGCGCCGGGAGCGTCGACCTCGCGCTCGACCAGGATCGCGGCGGCGCCCTTGGCCGCTGCCTGCGCCGCGAAGTCGTGGCCGTCGCGGCTGCCGCCCGCCACGCAGACGAAGAGCGCGCCGTCCCCCGCCTCGCGGGAGTCCGCCGTCACCGCGCGGATCTCGGGATCGGGGGTACCGGGCGGGAGGCTTCCGCCGACGTCTGCGATGAGCTGCGAGAGGCGCATGGGTCTGCCGCTTTCTACACCAATCCGTTCTGTCGTCTACAGCACCCGGCCCGCTGACTACAGAGGCTCCAGGGCGATCGCCACCTGGCTGCCCCGCTCCACGATCGAGCCGGCGGGCGGACGCTGGGAGACGACCTTTCCGCTTCCTTCGAGGCTGGCCCCGAGCTTCGCGTCGCCCAGCTTTCGCAGGGCGGCGCGGGCGAAGAGGCCGCGGACGTCGGGCACCAGGACCTGGTCGCCGTCGCCAGGTGCGTCTTCCTCCGACACCCACCCCTCGGCGGGATCGTCGCGGGGGGTCGGCTTCTTCGGCTCCGGCTTCGCGCCCTTTGCCGCCGTCTTGTTCTTCTCGTCGGCCTTGGCGAGCAGTGGGAGCGACGGCGGGATCCCGCGGGACTTGAGCGCGGCCTCGGCGATCTCCCGGAAGACCGGCGCCGCGATCTGGCCGCCGTAGACGCTCCCCTCCTTCGGCTCGTCGATCATCACCACGATGGCGAGCTTCGGATCCTCGGCAGGGACGAAGCCCGCGAACGACGCGAGGCGGCCCTTGCCGTAGCGGCCGATCGAGGCGTCGACCTTCTGCGCCGTACCGGTCTTCCCCGCCACGCGATAGCCGTCGATCGCGGCCTTGCCCGCGGTCCCGTCGAGGACCACGTTCTCGAGCCACCGCGCGATCTCCTTCGCCGTGGCCGGAGAGATCGCCTGGCCGGCGACCTCCGGCTCGCCGCGGCGGATCACGGCGCCGTTCGGATCCACGACCGAACGCACGATCCAGGGCTTCATCCTCGTGCCGCCGTTGGCGATCGCCGCGTAGCCCGAGGCGATCTGCAGCGACGACGCCATGATCGGCCCCTGGCCGAAGGACGCGGTCACGAGGCCGATCTCTCCCTTGAACGGCCTCATCAGGCCCGGCGACTCGCCGGGGAGCTCGATCCCGCCCCGCGTCCCAAAGCCGAAGTCCCGGTAGACCTGGGCGAGCCTCTCGTTTCCGAGCGCCATCGCCACCTTTCCCGAGCAGACGTTGGACGAGACGCGAAGGATGTCCGGGGGCGTGAGGGCGGGATAGGGATGCGTGTCGTGGATGACGTGCTTGCCGATCTTCCAGCGACCCTTCTCGCAGTCGAAGCTCTGGTCCTTGCGGATCGCCTTCCGATCGAGGGCGCCGGCGAGGACGAAGACCTTCATGGTCGAGCCGGGCTCGAAGGCGTCGGTCACCGCGCGGTTGCGGACCGCGGCGCGCCCCTTCGCCCCGGGGATCACGTTCGGGTTGAAGGTCGGCATCGAGACCATGGCGAGCACCTCGCCCGTGGAGGGATCGAGCACGACGGCGGAGCCCGCCTCCGCGTTCGCCTTCTCCACCGCCTTCGACAGCGCCTTCTCCGCCGCGTACTGGATCGTCCGATCGATCGTCAGGGTCACGGACGCGCCGGTCCGCTCCTCCATCGGCACCGCGGCCTCGGCGAGGAGCGCGTTGCCCCTCGCGTCCCGGAGGCCCGCCACCTGGGCGCCCTGGCCGCGGAGATCGTCGTCGAGGCTCCGCTCCAGGCCCTCGAGGCCGTGGCCGTCCGCGCCGACGAAGCCGAGAATCTGTGAAGCGAGCTCTTTCTGAGGGTAAAAGCGCCGCGACTCCTTCACGAAGCCGACGCCAGGCAGCCCCAGCGCCCGGACCTTGGCGACGATCGCCGGGCTGGACTTGCGGCGCACCCACACGAAGCGGCTGCCGGGCTGCGCGGACCGGGACTGGAGCGCGCGGAGCTTCTCGCGCGAGAGGCCCGCCGCCCTTCCCACCCTCTCCACGCCGTCACGGAGCTCGGCAGGGTCCCGGGCGAGGAGCCCCGGATCCACGAAGATCGACTCCACCTCGACGCTCGACGCGAGGGTGTTTCCGTCCCGGTCAAGGATGTCGCCCCGATGCGGCGACAGCTCCACCGTGCGGATGTACTGATCCCGCGCCAGCGTACCCAGCTTGTCCTGCTGGACGATCTGCAGATGGATCGCGCGCCCCAGCACCACGCAGAGGCCGACGCCGAGGAGCACGGCGAGGATCGTGGCGCGCACGCGCACCCAGCGCGCGCCGTCCCAGGCGCCGGCAAATCGGCTCCCGGACATTCGCCCCTCGCTCATCGCGCGGCGCCCGGGATCGGCACGATCCGGTCCGGCGCGGGCTCCACCATCCCGAGCTTGCCCCTGGCGTTGGCCTCGATCCGCTTCGCGCCCTTGCGGGTGGCGAGCTCGATCCGCAGCGCGTTCTGCTCGCGGAGGAGATCGGAGTGCTCCGCCTGGACGCGGGAGAGATCGTAGCCCGCCATCGTCCCCTCGATCCGGGTCCACGCGAAGATCGACGCGACGACGCAGAGCACGGCGAAGACCAGGAGGTCGGCGAGGACCCCGCGCGTCTCCACCGCTCCCCGCAGCTTCCGGCTCCGCTTGGGCCTCGAGGCACCGCGATGTGATCCGCGCGGCGCGGGGAGCACGGCGTCGTGCGCGGAATGGGCGCTCATAGCCTCTCCACCGCTCGCAGCTTCGCGCTGCGGGCACGGGGGTTCTCGGAGACCTCCGTCTCGTCCGCGACGATCGCCTTGCGGACCGGGAGGCGCCACTCGGCGGAGCCGCAGATGCAAACGGGCATCCCCGGAGGGCACCGGCAAGGATGGGCCAGGCCGGCGAACGCGTGCTTCACCATGCGATCCTCCAGCGAGTGGAAGGAGATCGCGGCGGCGCGCCCTCCCTTCGCGAGGATCCGCGGGAGCGACTCGAGCCAGTCCTCGAGCGCGCCGAGCTCGTCGTTCACCGCGATCCGGAGGCCCTGGAAGGTGCGGGTCGCGGGATGTATCCCCTTCGGCCACGCGCCCCTGGGGATCGCGCCGCCCACCACCTCGGCGAGCCGGGCCGTGTCGTGGATCGTGGGGAGCTCGCGCTTGATCGCCTTCGCGATCGGGCCGGCCCAGCGCTCCTCGCCGTAGGTGGCGATCACCCGCCGGAGCTCGCGATCGTCCACGCGGGCCAGGAACTCGTCCAGGCGCTCGGCGTCCTCGCCCATCCGCATGTCGAGGGGGCCCGCAGCCCGGAAGGAGAAGCCTCTCTCCGCCACGTCGAGCTGGGGGCTCGACACGCCCAGGTCGACGAGCACGCCATCCACCCGATCGATCCCGAGCTCGGCGAGGATCTCCTCGGCGTTCCGGAAGTTCCCCTGCACCGCCCGGAAGCGCTCACCGAAGGGGCGCAGCCGGTTGCGGGCGGCCTCGAGGGCCCTCGGATCGCGATCGACGCCGATCACCTCGGCGCCCGCTTCCAGCAGCCGCTCGGAGTGTCCCCCGTATCCGAGCGTGCCGTCGAGGATCCTCCGGCCCGGCCCCGCGTCCAGGATCTCGACCGCCTGGCGGGCGAGTACGGTCACATGGGCAGGCACTGGGGGACCTCTCGTTCAATCAGGAAAGGCCGGGGCCGGCCTCGGCAGCGAAATCGGCGACGGCGGTGCGCTCGTCCTCGAAGTACTCGAAGGCGTTGTAGAGCCCTTCGGCGCGGACGAGGTTAAAAAGATAGATCGAAAGGCCCGAGAGCTTGAGCCCCCCGCCCGACTGCTGCGAGAAGCGCGCGCAGGAGGCCAGGGAGCGGAAGCCGCCGTAGGGCACGTGGGAGACGCCGGAGAGGTCGAGGACGAGGTTCGACCGGCCCGAGCAGACCAGGCTCACGAGCTCGTCGCAGAGCGAGGTCAGGTCCGTCTCGTCCAGGATGCCCGAGCGGGCGATGACGTGGACGTCCGCGGTGACGGCGGCGGCGATGGCCGCGTCGTATCCCGAGATCTTCGCGTAGGTGATCTTGTTCATAGCCCCAGGTCCCCTAGTGCTCGAGCCAGGTTCTCCACCTGCTCGCGCTGCTTGAGCTTCCAGACGCGATAGGCCTCAGCGTCCCAAATCTCGATGAACTTGAGCGAGCCCACGAAGGCGACGTCCTTCGTGAGGCTTCCGTGCTCTCTCAGGCTCGGCGCCATCAGCATCCGGCCCAGCTTGTCGACCGGCGTCTCGTGGGCGCCGCCGACGAAGAGGCGAAGGAGCGTGTTGAGCTTGGGGTCGAAGTTCCCCCGTGCCGCCAACGTCTCCTCCACCGCCTGCCACTCCTCCATCGGATAGGCGCGGAGGCAGGGGTCGAGCGGGCTCGGGGCGACGACCAACGTCTGCCCTTCCGCACCGCCGTACTTCGCCGCGAGGACCTCACGGAACTTCGCCGGAAGGGACGTCCGTCCCTTGGCGTCGATCGCGTGCTCGAAGGTCCCGCGGAACAAATTGACCCCTATCCACCGTGCCGATCCGCTTCGATCCACCTTTTACCACTTCCCCCCTCAAAATGACCAGAACGATGGTCGTCCGATCCACCGGCCGAGGGGCGCGATCGTGATTTCGCGGGGTTACGCACGCGGGCGCCCCTTCCGGGCTGCGCCCTGCGAACGTGGAAGCGATGGGGGAAGGGCTATCGGCGGAGCGCGGGCCGGGGCGAGTTGCGACGAAGGGAGGAGCCGTCGTCCTCCCTTTCCTCACACTTAGGTCAAACCGCTTACACTTTGGGTAACCAGGCGGCGCCTCGCCCGGGCTCGCGATGTGAGTTCAGAGCACGATCGGGTTCCGGCCGTCGGCCGCGCGCAGGGTATGGAGCATGAGGAGCGCGCTCTTCACGTACGAGGTGATGAGCAGGTTCTCCCGGACGTAATGGTGGGCCGCCCTGCCGAGGCGGCTCGCGAGCCCGGGGTTCGCCAGGAGCTGGCGAACCCGATACGCCGTGCCTTCGACGGTCCGCACGAGGAAGCCCGTCTGCCCGTGGACGATCTGCTGGGCGATCCCGCCCACGGCGGTCCCGACCACCGGCTTCCCCTTCCACATCGCCTCGGTGACCACGAGGCCGAAACCCTCGCGTAGCGACTTCTGCACGACCACCGTGGCGCCACGCTGGAGGGCGTTGATCGTCCGGTGCGCGTTGGGCGGCAGCTCCGCCACGTGGATGTCGGGATCGCCCTCTGCTCTCTCCCGCACCTCTTCGAGGACCTGGGCGCCCTCGGGATCGTCCGAAGCGCTTCCGCCGGCGAGGACGAGCTGGCAATCGAGCCACTTTCGCACCAGGCGATAGGCCTCGATCACGCCGAGAGGATCCTTGAGCCTGTCGAAGCGGGAGACCTGCACCACGAGCGGCCGGCCCGGATCGATCCCGAGCTCCTCGAGCGTGTCGCGAATCGTCTCGGGCGGCATTTCGCGGTTCTTCTCGTCGAGGGGATCGATCGCGGGCGTGTTGATGATCTGCGGGATCAGCAGCTCCTTCGCGTACTGCGGCAGGTGGAAGATCGCGGCGTCACAGCGTTCGACGAAGGGGCGCAGGAAGCCCCAGACCCGAAGGTCGGCGTCCGAGATGTCGATGTGACAGCGCCAGACCCACCGCTGCTCCGGCGCTGCCTTCCGGAACTGGACCAGGCCGAGAGGCTGGGGATCGTGGACGCCGACGACGTCTGCGTCTCCGGAGATGAGGCCGGCGTTCTTCTCGTTGGTCTCCAGGTAGAGCGCATAGCTCTCGGGCGTGATCTCCTCATCGCCGCCGTGGAGCGCGTTGTGGAAGGCCTTGGTCACGTCGAAGAACGCGGGCTCGGCGGTCATCACGTCCCAGCGGGCACCGATTCCCACCTCGCGCAGGAGCGGCGTGAGGCGCGCCATCAGCTCCGCGACGCCGCCGCCGACGAGGGTCGAGCTCACGTTCTGGAGCCGCAGGTCCCGGAGCGGCTCGGCGAGGCGGCGGATCTCATCCAGCGCAGCCGGGCCCACGATGGGCTCGTACGTGCAGAGCTTGCAGGTTCCTTCCTCCTTCGCCATCGCCGCTGGCTCCTTCAGAGGTAGAGCGCGACCAGGTCTCCGATCCGCTCCCTCAGGTCGAAGAGATCGTCGCTGTAGGGCGAGAGCTCTCGCAGCTTTCCGGCGATCTCCGGCGCGCCGCACTCGCGCTCGATCCACTTCGAGAAATCGTTCTCCTTGGGGCCGACGCGAAGCGGCGCGACCACGAAGTGGTGGAAGATCGAGTCAGGGCCGACGGTGCGGACCTTCGCCGCAAAGTCGCGCAGCGAGGTCGCGACCACGCCGGTCGGAAACACGACGCTCCGCGCTTCCTGGAAGAAGAAGCTCGAGAGTCCCGGCACGTGCGGGATCGTCTCGACCGCCCCCACGTGATGCTCCACGACTTCGACGATCGCGTCGCGGACCGCGCGGACGGTCCCGAACTCCAGCGGGTCCAGGATCGCAAGGCGCTCGGCGAGGGTCTCCTCGTGGAGGGTCGTCCACGCCCACCGCGCAAAGTCGTTCACGAAGGCGGCGGCGGCGGTGTGGCGGCGAAAGAGCGCGTGATGGACGTGGTAGAAGATCGAGCTGCCGGGCACCCGCTTCAGCCAGCGCAGGAGCGTCCTCAGATTGTCGGCGCGATAGCCGGTGTAACGCGCCATCACAGCGGCGCTCTTGAATTGGAAGCCCCGGGATTCGTCCATCCTATGGCTCAGGTTGCGTCCCGACGCCGGATCGTGCATGCCACGCGGCATCCGGGCGCATGGCGGGCCGGCAGAGCGCCGCTCGGAACTTGGTGGGCGTTTCCTTAAAAAAACGCCCTCTGCGCGCCTGGCCGAGGCACTTTTCCGGGCGGTCGACCAAGCCGCAGGGCTGACGGAATGGATCGGACGTGAGCCGAAGCTCCCTTGCCGCCCTCGCCCTCGCCGCCTCGATGGCCCTGCACGCGGGCGGCGCCAAGGCGGACGAGCTCCGCTACGACCTGGTGCCCGACGGCGCCATCACCCTGGGTGCAGTCGGCCTGCTGGCCGCCGATCGCCTCCTGCAGCCCTCGCTCGCCCCTGACCACTGCAACTTCTGCGGCGGCAACGCCTTCGATCGCTCGCTCACCGAGAGCCTGCGCTGGGAGGACCATTCTCTGGCCGCGAAGCTCTCGGACCTGGGCGCCTTCGTCCTCCTCCCGGCGAGCGCCATGGGCTACGCCTTCATCGCCGGCGGCGGGCACGCCGGACTCCGGGACACGCTCGTCCTCGTGGAGACGACGGCCCTCACCATCGTCGCCGTGGATGCGATCAAGTACTCGGTCGCGAGGCAGCGCCCGATGGTCCTCTACCTCCCGGAGACCGAACCCGCCCGACTCCGGCATCCGCGCGAGGCCAACGTCTCCTTCCCATCCGGCCACTCGGCCATCGCCTTCGAGCTCGTGGCCACGACCGCGACCCTCGCCGACCTCCACGGCCGCGATCCGCTGCCCATCTGGCTCGTGGGCCTGCCCATCGCTTCGACCGTCGCCTACCTGCGGGTGGCCGGCGTCTGGCATTGGACCACCGACGTCCTGGCAGGCGCCGCCATCGGCACGGCCGCGGGCGCCTTCCTTCCCAGGCTGCTCCACGGCCGCAGCGATCGCCGTGCCTCGTCGGCGGGCACCACCGCGACACCTCTCGTCCTGGGCGGGACCTGGTAGCCGGATACGCCTGGTGCGCCGATGGGAGTCGAGGGATTAGAAGAGGATCGGGCTTCACCCGAACGAGCCAGCGGTCTCCCCTCGCTCGAAAGGATAGACCGATGCGACCCCTGCTCCTCGCCTCCACCCTCGCGCTGCTGCTCGCCGGTTGCGCCACGACCGGTCCTCACGGGACGTCCGCCCCGGGTTTGGACCCCGAGCTGACGAACTTCCCTTATCCCTTCGAGACGCACGTCTTCGCGATCGAGTCGCAGCGCGAACGGCTCCGGATGGTCTACATGGACGAGCGGCCCGCCGACTGGAACGGCCGGACGGTGCTCCTCCTCCACGGGAAGAACTTCTCGGGCGCCTACTGGGCGCCGACGATTCGCGCACTGACGGCGCGGGGGTTCCGCGTGGTGGCGCCGGATCAGATCGGCTTCGGCAAGTCGAGCAAGCCGGATCGCTACCAGTTCTCGTTCTCCCAGCTCGCGCTCAACACGATGTCGCTACTCGACTCGCTCCAGGTGCAACGGGTCGTGGTGGTGGGACACTCGATGGGCGGGATGCTCGCGAGCCGGATCGCGATCGACCATCCCGAGAGGACCGAGCAGCTCGTCCTGGTGAACCCGATTGGCCTCGAGGACTACCGCGCGCTCGCCGGCTACCGCTCAATTGACCGGAACTACGAGCAGGAGCTCGAGGCCACCCCGGAGAGCATCCGCGCGTACCAGCAGCAAAACTACTTCGCCGGCAAGTGGAAGCCGGAATACGACCCGTACGTCGAGATCCTCGCGGGCTGGACCGAGAGCCCCGAGTACCCCCGCGTCGCCTGGGACGCCGCGCTGACGACCGACATGATCCTCACCCAGCCGGTGGTCTACGAGTTTCCGCGGATCACGCGGCCGACGCTGCTGATCATCGGCACCCGGGATCGCACGGCGCTCGGCCGCGGTTGGGCGCCACCGGACGAGGCTCCGACCATGGGTGACTACACCGTGCTGGGCAAGCGGACGGCACGCGCGATCCCCGGCGCGCGCCTCGTGGAGCTGGAGGGCCTCGGTCACATCCCGCAGGCGGAGGACTTCGACGCCTACTTCGCGCCGCTCGTCGAGTTCATCGAGAGGCGGTGAGCTCAGGACGAGGGCGAGAGCCGTGTGAACCTGGCGCCGGGGCGGTCGTCCGTCAGGGCGACGCTGCCTCCGCGACGCTCGGGATGGCGCCGCGCATCTGGAGCACCTCCATGCGCAGCGTCGCGCCCGCGTCGACGAGGAGGCGGGAGAGCCAGGCGTCCTCCTCCACGAAAATCGAGATCCGGGGTGCGTCCGACGGCGTCAGAGCGAACAGCTCTTCCACGATTGGGCGGACGAGGGAGGGGGACCGGCAGCGGAACACGCTCGCCCCGGAATAGGCCGGATCGAAGAGCGCGAGGGCCGGCGCGGGATCTCCGGCGTGCTCCGGCGCGACGAGGCGGACCACGTGCCGGCCGGGCGCGCGGAACCTGCGAATCGAGCCCGGGAGCAGATTCCAACGAAGCTCCAGCGCCTCCTCCTCGTCCGGATCGACCTCCGCCCGTATCCATTCCGGATTGGCGCTCGGCAGGCTGGACAGGGCCTCTCGCCCCAGCCAGTTCAACCACGCTGGATAGACTTTCGAGAGGCCGAAGGCGCGATAGAGCCGAAGCGCAGGCTCGTTGGCCGGACGGACGTGGAGCCGCCAATTGCGGCTACCCGCGGCGTGGAGCCTCGCGGCAAGCACGCGCATCAGATGGTCGCCCACGCCTCGTCCCCGGGACTCCGGGTCGACCACCACGTGCGACACGTGCGACCACTCGCCGAACGACCAGGCGTAGCCGTAGCCGACGCGCTTCCCCTCCGCCTCGAGGATGACGGTGTTCGGCGCGTACGAGGCGAGCCACCTCTCCTTGGAGGGAACGGGATCGTCGCTCGCGAGCTCGCTCAGGCAGCGAAGGAAGAACTCGTAGTCCGCGGCCTCGGCGGTTCGCGCCGTCCAGTGCGGTTCAATGGGTGTCGAGACCTCGTACATGGTGTCCTCCGCTGAGGCGGGAAGGATACCGCATCGGTCGCGTTCACCTGCGGTCAGAGCTGCTTGAGCTCGCCGATGAGCTCCTGCAGCACCTTCTTGGCGTCGCCGAAGATCATCATCGTGTTCGGCTGCTCGAAGAGCTCGTTCTTGATGCCGGCGTAGCCCGCGCCCAGGCTGCGCTTGACCACGAAGACCGTGCGAGCGTGGTGCACCTCGAGGATGGGCATGCCGAAGATGGGGCTGTCCTTCTTGACCAGGGCGGCCGGGTTCACCACGTCGTTGGCGCCGAGGACGATGGCCACGTCGGTGTCGCGGAGCTCGGGGTTGATGCGGTCCATCTCCCAGAGCTTCTCGTAGGGGATGTCGGCCTCGGCGAGAAGCACGTTCATGTGTCCGGGCATCCGGCCTGCCACCGGATGGATCGCGTAGGTGACCGCGGCGCCGCGCTTCTCGAGGAGCTCGCCGAGCTCGCGGACGGCGTGCTGAGCCTGGGCCACCGCGAGGCCATAGCCGGGCACCACGACCACCTTGCGGGCCGCCTCGAGGACCATGGCGGCCTCCTCGGCGCCTGCGCTCCGTGTATTCGAATACTCTCCGGAGGCGGCACCTTCCGCCGTCGCCGAGTCGCCGCCGCCGAAGCCGCCGAGGACCACGGAGACGAGCGAACGGTTCATCGCCTCGCACATGATCCGAGTGAGGATGATGCCCGCCGCGCCCACCATCGCGCCGCTGATGATCAGCAGGTTGTTGCCGATCACGAAGCCGGTCGCACATGCGGCGAGGCCCGAGTAGGAGTTCAGCAGCGACACGACCACGGGCATGTCGGCGCCGCCGATCGGGATGACCAGGAGCACGCCGAGCGCGAGGCTCGCTCCGAGGAGCCCCCAGGCGGCGACCGCGCC
The DNA here is from genome assembly GCF_001263175.1 of Vulgatibacter incomptus. Lineage (GTDB taxonomy): Bacteria > Myxococcota > Myxococcia > Myxococcales > Vulgatibacteraceae > Vulgatibacter > Vulgatibacter incomptus. The sequence goes on from NZ_CP012332.1 coordinate 2,665,462, forward strand.
TTCGGCGGGATCGCCGACGGTGTAGCTGAAGGCCAGGCCCAGCGCGACGGAGGCCGCGAGCAGGACGAGGTTCAGCGCGTGCCTCCCTGGCAGGAGGATGGGGCGACCCGGGAGGCTGCCGTTCAGCTTGGCGTAGGCGACGACGCTGCCGCTGAACGTGACGCCGCCGATGAGGATCGAGAGGAACGCGGTGAGAGCCTCGGCGCCGCCCATGAGCGACGCGGCGGTCCCGGCTCGGGACGGCTCGACGATGTCTACCCAGTAGATGGAGATCGCCACCAGGGCGGAGGCGGCGCCGCCGAAGCCGTTGAGGATGGCCACCATCTCGGGCATCGCCGTCATCGGCACCCGGACGGCGATCACGGCGCCGATCGCGCTGCCGGCAACGAGGCCGGCGAGGATCCAGCGGTAGTCCACCCAGCCGAGCTCGACGAGAGTGCCCACGATGGCGAGGAGCATGGCGAAGGCGGCGATCCCGTTTCCTTGCCTCGCGGTGCGGACCCGGGCCAGCCGCTTGAGCCCGAAGACGAAGAGGATCGCCGAGACGAGGTAGATCAGGGCGACCGCGATCCCGACGGCGCCGCTCATCCCCTCCTCCCGAACATCTTGAGCATCCGGTCGGTGACCCAGAAGCCGCCCACCACGTTGATCATGGCCAGCGCGATGGCGACGGCCCCGAGCACGTTGCTCACGGAGACCTCGGCGGTCTTCGCCGTGTAGAGCGCGCCGACGATCGTGATCCCCGAGATCGCGTTGGCGCCGCTCATCAGCGGTGTGTGGAGGGTCGCGGGGACCTTGTTGATCACCTCGAAGCCGACGAAGACCGACAACACGAAGACGTACAACCCGATCAAGAGGGGGCCCATCACCATGTCACGCTCCTTCTTCACGAGCTCTCAAGCGATCCTGTCCTGCGGCCTCCCGGCGTCGCAGCGAACCTCACCACCTCGTGTGACGAGCATGGCCCGCGCGATCTCGTCGGAGAGATCGATCGCGCCTCCCTTTGCGACGAGGGAGGCGACCTCTGCGACATTCCGCGCGTAGAGCATGCTCGCGTCCTCGGGGAGCGTGGCGGCCAGGTTCTCCTGTCCGATGATCCGGACGCCGCTGCGCACGACGTCCTCCCCGGCCACGGAGAGCTCGCAGTTCCCGCCCTGCTCCACGGCGAGATCCACGATCACCGCGCCGGGCCGCATCCGCGACACCATCTCCGCCGTCACGAGGCGGGGCGCAGGCCGCCCCGGCACGAGGGCGGTGGTGATCACCACGTCGGCCGCGGCGATCTTCGCGGAGAGGATCTCCTGCTGCTGCCGCAGGAACGACTCCGTGACCTCCTTCGCGTAGCCGCCCTGCCCCTCGCCGCTCTCGGGCATGGGCAGATCGATGAAGCGCGCGCCCAGGGATTCGACCTGCTCCTTCACCGCCGGGCGGATGTCGGAGACTTCCACCGTGGCGCCGAGGCGACGCGCGGTGGCGACGGCCTGGAGGCCCGCCACGCCGGCGCCCATCACCACGACCTTCGCCGGCTGGACCGTGCCGGCGGCGGTCATGAGCAGGGGGAAGTACTTGCCGAGGCTGCCCGCGGCGAGGAGCACCGCCTTGTAGCCCGCGATGCTCGCCTGGGATGAGAGCGCGTCCATCTTCTGCGCGCGGCTGATCCGGGGCACGAGCTCCATCGCCAGTGCGGACGCGCCTCGCTCGGCGAGCTTCGCCAGGGCGTCGGCGCTCTTGTGGGGCGCGAGGAGCCCGACGACCACCGCTCCGGCGCGGACCGCGCCCGCCTCGGTCCCGCCGACGAGCTCGTTGTGCGCGATCGGCCCCACTTTGAGGATGAGGTCGGCGGCGCCCCAGTCCTCGGCGCCACCGCCGACGATCCGGGCGCCCGCGTTGCGATAGCCCTCGTCCTCCAGGTGGCAGCCGTGCCCGGCGCCCCCCTCGACGAGGACCTGCATCCCCTCCTTCACCAGCCTCTTGACCGTCTCGGGCGTTGCCGCGACGCGGCGCTCCCCCGGGCGCCGCTCCCTCGGTACGAAGACCGTGACCATGGCGAGTTCACCCCCGGTTAATCGAACGAGTCGCCCTTCTGCCGCCTCTGCCAGAATCGCCCAACCTCGCCGAGCCCGTCGCTGGCGTCGGCGGCGGCGCTCTTCGCCGCCATCTTCTCGACCCTCGCGCGGATCGCCTCCCACTCGGTCTCGGGGACCGAGGCGAAGGCCTCCACCACCATCGGATCGAATTGCGTCCCGGCGCAGCGCCGGATCTCACGGAGCGCCACGTCGAAGGGCTGCCCACTTCGATAGGGCCGGTCGGAGCGGATCGCGTCGAGGGTGTCCACCACCGAGAAGATCCGCGCCCCGATGGAGATCGCCTCGCCCGCCAGGCCCGCGGGATAGCCCTTTCCGTCCCAGCGCTCCTGGTGCTGCAGCACGATCGTCGAGGCGCCGGACAGGTACTCGATGGAGCGCAGGAGCCGGAAGCCGATGGCCGGATGCTCCTTCATCTCCTCCCACTCGGTCGGCGTGAGAGGGCCGGGCTTGAGCAGCACCGAGTCCCGCACCCCGATCTTGCCGACGTCGTGGAGGAGCGCGCCCATCTCCACCTCGTCGAGCTCCTCCTGCGGGAGACCGAGCGCCTCGGCGAGGCGTCTCGCATAGAGCGAGACGCGCCGGCTGTGCCACTGCGTCTCCATGTCGCGGTAGTCGAGGGCGTTGATCATCCCCTCGAGGAGGTCGCGCGTGCGCTCCTCCACGAGCGAGCGGAGGTTGCCGTTCATCCGCTGGAGCTCGGCGTTCTGCTCGTGGACCATGGCGGTGAGCCGCGCGTGCTGGCGCTTGAGCTCGCCGACCTCGTAGGCCTGGCGCACGGTGGTGATCAGGTCTTGGTGGTTCCACGGCTTGGAGAGCAGGCGGTAGACCTCTCCGCTGTTCACCGCATGGGCGGCGACCCGAAAGTCGTTCGCCGCGGTGAGCAGGAGCCTCGGGGCGTCCGGGCAGATCCGCCGGGCCTCGGTGAGGAACTCGACGCCGTTCATCCCCGGCATCATGTAGTCCGAGATGATCAGGGTCGCCGGGCGCTCCCGGAGCTCGCCCAGGGCCTCCTCCGGCGTGTTCTTCCCCGTGACGTGGAAGCCCTGCGCATCGAGCACGCGCTGCAGCGCGCGCAGGATCAGCACATCATCGTCCACGACGAGGACGCGTCCCAGCTCCATGTCGGTGAATCTCCCCTCTCGTTACGAAAGTGGAAGTCTACTCCGAGAGCGGCCGGTTCCCAACGGGCAAGTGACCCCTCGGAACCGCTCCCGTCCACCGGGACCGCAGCCGATCCCCGGCACACTTCCGGACAGTCCCGAGCCGGAGGGGGATGCACCGCTCCGTTGCCCCGGTCGAAACCGCGTGGTACGCATTTCGGGTGCCAACCCAGGAAACGTCGGAGTCCCTGCCCGGGGCCGAGTCAACGGGCGCAATCATGACCGCCTCCGAGATGCGCGCGGGCGATCGGGTCGTCTATCCGAAGCAGGGCGTCTGCCAGGTGCTCGGCCTCGAATCCAAGGAGATCGCGGGCCAGCGTCTCGAGTTCGTCTCGATGACGCGGGAGGAGGACAACGCCACCATCCTGGTCCCGGTGGCGAAGGTCCCCTCGATCGGCCTGCGGCGGGTCGCGGACTCGACGGAGATCGTCGACGTCTTCGACCTCCTCGCCTCGTCCTTCGACGATCCCGAGCTCGACTGGAAGGTGCGCCACCGCCTCCACGGCGATCTGCTGAGCGCCGGCGGGATCCTCGGCGTCGCCGAGGTGCTGAAGGCCCTCCAGGGGCTCGCCAACATCCGGCCGCTTCCGCCCAAGGAGCGGGAGCGCTACGACGCGGCTCGGCACCTCCTCGTCGCCGAGGTCGCGGTCTCGCTGGGCGTGCCCCTTTCGACGGCCGAGGACTTCATCGACCTGGCGCTGCTGCCGCCGCCGGGGACGGTCAGGCCTGCCGCCAAGCCTCGCCGCCTCGCCGAGCTCCCGCCGAGGCCCAGGCTGCCGGCTCGCACCAGGGGCCGCCGCGGCGAGGGTGAGGAGCTCGAGGAGCTCGAGCTCGAGGAGGAGCTGGAGTTCGAGGAGGAGCCGATCGAGGCCGAGGCGGGCGAGGAGCCCGAGGCCGAAGCGGAGGAGCCCGCCGAGGAAGAGGTCGAGGAGGCCGGCCCCTCCCGGAAGGCCGCGGCGCGCGCTCCGAAGAAGGCGGCCGCCGAAGCCGGCAAGAAGGCGCCCGCGCGAGCGAAGAAGGCCGCGCCGGCGAAGAAGGCGGAGGAGACCGAGGCGCCGGAGAAGCCCGCTGCCAAGAAGCCTGCCGCGAAGAAGGCCGCCCCTGCGGAGAAGCCCGCTCCGGCGAAGAAGGCGGCCGGCGCGAGCAAGGCCGCGAAGGCCGAGGCTCCTGCGGCCCGCACGGCCCCCATGGCCGAAGCAGCCGCGAAGAAGCCGGCCGCTCGCAAGACCCAGAAGTAGGAGGACGGCGTGATCCGCGTGGTGACCCTCGACGGCTTCCAGGACGGCGACGTCGACGCCCTCTGCAAGCTGCTGTTCCAGGCATTCAACCTCGGCGCCGAGCTCGCCGGGGAGCTGCCGCTGCCGGAGGAGGCCCGCCGCCAGGATGGCACCTACGACGCCGCGCTGCTCCTCGACGAGGCCGAGACGGTGAAGCTCGTCGCGGACGACAAGCTCCTCTACGTGACGCACTCGTCGCTCTTCCAGCCGAGCGGACCTGTCGGCACGCCGCCGACCCACGGCTTCGCACAGTTCGGCGGCCAGCGCGCGGTGGTGACCACGTCGCTCTTCCCCAAGGTGCTGGAAGAGGGCTCGGACGAGTTCCGGAAGCGCCTGGCCAAGCAGGCGGTCCACGAGATGGGCGCGCTGTGGGAGCTCCACTCCTGCATCGACCCCAAGTGCTCGATGCATCCACCCTGGACCGAGGGCTTCGCTGCCAACCACGAGCCGGTGCTCTGCACGTTCTGCCGCGAAAAGAGCGAAGAGCGCATCCGGATGGCGAAGACCTGAGCTCGGCGCTCCCACGCCGTTCCATCGCGGCGCGGGAGAGGGTCGTTGCCCGGGCGCGTAGGAGTGGAAATCCTACGAGCCTCCCCCAGCCAGGAGCGCCATCGTGGATCGCCTGCCCTCCCGCATCTTCAGCGACGAGATCGACCTCTACACGCGCACCTACGCCTCGCTGCTCCGCAGCACCGGCGAGGTCCGCGTCCGCGCCTTCGAGGAGGCGCATAGCTACAGCGACTCGAGCCTCCACGCCGGAGCGCGGGCGCTGACTCCCGACGTCGCGGCCTTCGCCTACAGCGCGGCGCGGCTCCCGGCCTGCATGGACAGCATCCGCCTCGTGGTGATGGGCCAGTCCCACGAGATCTTCGAGGCCGCCGGCTTCGAGGTGGGCGGCTGGGAGACGGTGCGCACACGCGGCCGCAGGCGCCCCTTGCGCTGGGACGGCGGCGAGGTCCTCGCCGCGTTCATCACCAGCACGAGCGACATTGACGATCTGGTGCCGATCCTCACCGCCTACCAGATCGAGTGGAACAAGCTGCATCACTCGCTGAGCCAGAGCACCCTCGGGCAGCTGCTGCAGAACGCCGACGCGTCCTCGCCGGTCTCGGTGGCCCCGGAGGAGCTCGCGACGGTCCTGGGCCTCGACGCCCAGGGCGTGGACACGTTGCAGGCGGCCTTCGGCGAGAGCTGGGATCGGGGGATCCGCGCCATCGCCACGCGGCGGTCGGACCTCGCCGTGAGGCTCCTCGCGGGCTCGTTCTCCCAGTATCAGCGCGCTTCACAGAGATGGTGGACCGGCGTCGACGCGGGCTACCTGCAGGAGGAGAGCCCGAGGCGGCGCCCGGTATACTTCGTTTCCTCCAACACCCACTCGCTGTCGAACCTCCTCGGAGGCTACGCCCAGGCCCACCAGGGCGAGATCGTCGACTTCGCCCGGCGCAAGAACCCGGAGAACCTGGCGCCGCGCCTCGAGAGGGCGCTGGCATCCGGCGCCGCCGACGAGGCGAGCAACATCCTCTACTACCTTCTCCGCGAGCTGATCCACGACGAGCATGGCGCGGCGAAGCGCCTCGAAGACGTGCTCCGCTTCGATGCGGAGAGCGGCATCTCCACCCTGGCGAGCCCCGGCAAGATCGACGTCACCGCCCAGATCTTCGAGCTCTCCAAGCTGCGCCCGGAGCGCATCGACCCGCGCCTGCGCGAAGAGGGCCTCGAGCGGCTCTCGAAGAGCAACGCCGTCATCGTCAACATCGACTATCCGCTCGGCATGGCCGCGTACCACCATCTGTCGCGGCTGGGCCAGGGCGTGGGAGAGATCTTCGGCGTCTACGTTATGGGCAAGGCCGCGACGCTCAACGGCAGGGTCGGCGACGCGATGATCTCCACCGTCGCCTACGACGAGCACTCGCGGAACACCTACCTCCTCGCCAACTGCTTCAGCGCCGCGGACGTGCAGCCGTACATGACGGAGGGCACGGTCCTCGACAACCAGAAGGTCCTCACCGCCCGCGGTCCCTTCCTCCAGAACCGCCAGTACATGAGCACCTTCTACCGCGAGGGCTACACGGTCCTGGAGATGGAGGCGGGCCCCTACCTCGACGCGATCTACGAGCTCGTGAGCCCGGGCCGCCACCCGAACGATCAGATCGTCCACCTGTCGAACCTGACGCCGTTCGACGTGGGCATCCTCCACTACGCGTCGGATACGCCCTACTCGCGCAGGCAGAGCCTGCTCTCGAAGAGCCTCTCGTACTTCGGGATGGAGAGCACCTACGCCTGCGCGATGGCGATCGCGCGGCGGATCCTCCGCACCGAGATCGCACGGCTCGGCGAGTAGAGGGCGCTCTCGCTCGCCCGCGCCAGGACTACACGAGCGAGCGCACGATCCGCTCGCAGTCGTCGGCCGTGAACGGCCTGGGGTTCGTGCGGTGCGAGGCGTCCTCCACCGCCTTCTCCACGATCGCCGGGATCATGTTCGGCACCACCCCGACGTCGGAGAGCTTGGGTGGGATCCCCACCTCGCGGCAGAGGCTTTCGATCCGGGTGCACGCCCGGTCCGCCAGCTCGCGATCGCTTCGGCCCTTCCGATCCTCGCCCATGGCCTCGGCGACCCGGGCGAACCTGGGATGGGCCTGGGCCTCGTTGAATCGGCAGACCGCGGGGAGCACGACGGCGTTGGTGAGGCCATGGTGCACGTCGGCCACCGCCCCCACCGCGTGGGCGATGGCGTGGGCGGCGCCGAGGCCCTTGGTGAGCGCGATCCCGCCCATCATCGCGGCGGACATCATCTCCGTCCGCGAGGAGAGGTCGCCGCCGTTCTTCATGACGGCGGGGAGGGCCCTCGAGGCGAGGCGGATCCCCTCGATGGCCAGTGCGTCGGCGAGGGGGTGGTCGCCAAGGGAGACGTAGGCCTCGAGACAATGGGTGAAGGCGTCCATCCCCGTCCACGCGGTAGGCTTGGCGGGCAGGCCCGTGGTGAGCTCGGGATCCACGATCGCGCAGGTGGACATGAGCCGCGGGCTGAAGAGCACCGTCTTACGCTTGGTGTCGTCGAGGAGCACGACCGCGCTGCGGGAGATCTCGCTTCCGGTCCCGGCCGTGGTGGGGATCGCGATAAGCGGCGGCAGCTCCCCGGTGACGAAGCGCCCGCCGTCCGCGGCGTCGTCGTAGCGGGAGAGCGGCTGCGGGTGGTGGACCGCGAGGCGGATCGCACGCGCGGTGTCGATCGGCGCGCCTCCGCCGATGCCCACGATGACGTCGGCGTCCAGCTCCCGGAACGCGGCGACGCCCCGCCACACGTCGGACTCGATCGGGTTGGAGTGGATCTCGGAGAAGACGCTGTGCGCGAGCTGCGCCTCCTCGAGCATCCTGCGGACGTGGTCGATGATCCCGGCGTCGATCACGCCGCGATCGGTGACCACCAGGACCTTGAGGCCGCCCGCGAGGCGGACCTCCTCGGCCAGCTTGCCGATCGAACCCGCGCCCCAGACGACGCGGGTGGGAAACGAGAATCGAGTGGGCATCTTCGGCCTTTCGCGCTCCCTGGAGGGAGCTCAGATGATCTCGAAATAGCGCTCGAGCTCCCAGCTCGTGACCGCGCGCTGGAACTGCCGCGCCTCCCACTCCCTCGTGCGCAGGTAGTGATCGACGAACTCCGCCCCGAGCAGCTCGCGGGCGTGCTCGCTCCGGTCCAGCCGCGCGATCGCCTCCTCGAGGGTCCGCGGGAGCGGGTGGGCTCCGCCGGAGGAGGCGTCGGCACGGGACGGCGGCGGCGGCTCGAGCTCCCGCTCGATGCCATGGAGGCCGGCGGCGAGGAGCGCCGCCATGGTCACGTAGGGGTTGGAGTCGGCGGCCGGCTGGCGGTGCTCGATCCTCGTGGCGTCGCCTCCGGTGATCACCCGGAGCGCGCACGTGCGGTTCTCGTGGCCCCAGCTCGCGTTGAGCGGCGCCCACACGCCGGGCACGTAGCGTTTGTAGGAGTTCACGGTGGGGGCGACGAGGGCAGTGAGCTCGGGCATGAGCTCGACCTGTCCGGCGAGGAAGTGCCGCAGGGTGCGCGAGATCCCGCCGGGCGCCTTCGGATCCGAGAAGAGGTTTCGCTCGCCGTCGAGGCTCCACAGCGACTGGTGCACGTGCCCGGAGCAGCCGGGGAGCTCCGCGTTCCACTTGGCCATGAAGCAGGCCATCACCCCGTGCTTGCGGCAGAGCTCCTTGGCGGCGGTCTTGAACAGCGCGGCGCGGTCGGCCGCCTCGAGGATGTCCCCGTATTCGATGGCCGCCTCGTAGACGCCCGGCCCCGTCTCTGTGTGGATCGCCTCGACCGGGATCCCGAAGCCGCGGCACCCCTCCACCAGCTCGTGGACCAGGGCGGCGTTCTCGGAGCTGCGCAGCCAGGAGTAGCCGAACATGCCTGGTGTCAGCGGGCGCAGGTCGCGGAAGCCCTTGCCGTGCACGCTCTCGGGCGTCTCGCGGAAGAGGAAGAACTCGAACTCGTAGCTGTACTTCGGCGCGAAGCCGAGCTCGCGGGCGCGGTCGGTCACCCGGCGCAGGAGCGCCCGGGGCGAGGCCGGATGAGGCCGGTCGCGCTCGTCGTAGAGGTCGAGGAGGAAGGCCGCCGTGCCGGGCTCCCAGGGGATCGTGCGAAAGGTCGAGAGGTCCACACGGGCCTTTGCGTCCGGGTAGCCCGTGTGCCAGCCCGTGACCTGCACGTTGTCGTAGAGGCGGTCCGAGCAGTCCCAGCCGAAGACCACGTCGCAGAAGCCCATGCCGCTCTTGGCAGCCGACGCGAGCTTGTCGAGGGAGACGTATTTGCCGCGGAAGACACCGTCGACGTCGAAGAGCCCCAGCTTCGCCGTGCTGAGCCCCTCCGCCCGGAGCCGCCGCTGCAGGCTCTCCGGCCCAGCGCCCTTCCCCGCCCGCTCAGAGCGTGTGAAGAAATCGGTCCCGCGTGAAGCGGGCCCGACTTCTTCAGCCGCGCTTCGCGCGATCGCACTTTTCTTTGGCTCCGCCTCCGGCTTCGCGTGCGCAGAACCGCTCTTCTTTTTGTCTGCTCCGCCTTCGGCTCCGCGAGGCTGCCTGGCCCTGCGCGCCTGCGTCCCCGACCCCCCGCGATATCGCCTGGTCGCCATGAGCGCCTCCCGGCTCCCACGGGGTGCGGCCGGGCGAGCCGGCGCTTACGTTAGGCACCCGGATCGGAGCCGAAAAGTGACCCTGCCGCGCCTCCTCCTGCTCAAGGCGGGAAGCACCCACCCCGACGTGGTCTCAGCCTGCGGCGACTACGACGAGTGGTTCCGGCGCGCGCTGCCGGGAGGGCAGTCGAGGTGCGAGACGGTCGCGGTATCGGAAGGCGCCGAGCTCCCGTCGCCCGAAGGCTACGGCGGGGCGATCATCACCGGCTCGCCCTCCGGCGTGCGCGACGAGGCGCCCTGGATGGAGCGGCTCTCCGTCTGGGCCCTCGGCGCCGCCGACGGGGGCCTTCCGATCCTGGCGGTCTGCTTCGGACACCAGCTCCTCGGCGAGGCCCTCGGCGGGCGGGTCGAGGCCTCGCCCCGTGGATGGGAGCTCGGGAGCGTCGAGGTGGATCTCTCGCCGGAAGGCCGGGACGATCCCCTCTTCGACGGCCTCCCCCCTCGCCTGGTGGTCGGAGCGACCCACCGCGACGAGCTCGTCCGTCCGCCGTCCGGGCTCGGCGCGCGTCGCCTGGCGTCGAATGCCCACTCCCCATGGCAGGCGTTCTCCGCAGGGCCGCGGATCCGCGCGGTGCAGTTCCATCCGGAGGTGGACGCGGCGATCGCGAAGCGGGTGCTCGCCGTCCACGGGCTCGACGAACCCGTGCGCCAGAGCGACCACGGCCGGAGGATCCTCGCCAATTGGGATCGTCACTTCGTGCGACGGTGTTCCTGATGGCTCGGCGGCTGCTTGATCTCGGTGGCGAGCGTCAGGCCCTCCCGGAGAGCACCAGCACCCGCGGCTCGGTGTAGTCCTCCATCGCGTAGCTCAGTCCTTCGCGACCGAGCCCAGACGCCTTCACCCCGCCATACGGCATGTTGTCCTGACGGAACGTGGGATAGTCGTTCACGATCACACCGCCGACCTCGAGCTCCCGCCAGGCCTTCCGCGTGCGGGCGAGGCTGTCGGTGAAGACCCCGGCCTGCAGGCCGTACTGCGACTCGTTCACCGCTCCGAGCACGGCGTCGAAGTCATCGAAGGGCTCGAGGAGGATCACCGGCCCGAAGACCTCCTCACAGGTGATCCGGGCGTTCGAAGGCACCTTCTCGAGGATCGTGGGCAGCACGAAGGAGCCCCGCCGACCGCCGCCGTGCACCGTGGCGCCGCCCCACTTCGCCTCGTCGATCCAGCTCTCGATCCGCTTGGCGTGCCCCTCGTCGATGACGGGCCCCACCACCGTGTCCTCCCGGGACGGGTCGCCCACCTTCAGCGCGTCGACCTCGGCGCGGAGCGTCTCGCGGAACGCCTCGTACACCGACGCCTCCACGTAGATCCGCTGCACGGCGATGCAGACCTGACCGGCGTAGACCATGCCGCCGTGGGCGCAGCGTCTCGCCGCCCAGGCCAGGTTCGCGTCTGCGCAGACGATCGCCGCGGCGTTTCCCCCCAGCTCGAGCACCACCTTCGCGCGCCCCGACTTCGCCTTGAGGGCCCAGCCGACGGGCGCGCTCCCGGTGAACGAGAGGATGGCGACCCGCCGATCGGTGGCGAGGATCTCGGCCACCTCGTTGCCGCAGGGCACCACCTGGAACAGGCCGTCGGGCACGCCCAGGCCGTGGACGATCTCCGCCAGGATGCAGGCTGCCGAGGGCGCCTGGGGAGGCGGCTTCCAGATCACCGGCGACCCGACGGCCAGCGCGGGCGCCACCTTGTGTGCGCCCAGGTTGAGCGGGAAGTTGAACGGGGAGATCGCGACCACCACGCCCGCGGGAACGCGCCGGGTGATCGCCTCGTAGCCGACCGTGGCGGGGTCGAGGTCGATTGGAACCACCTTGCCCGCAAAGCGGGTCGCCTCCGCCGCCGCCAGCGTGAAGGTGGCGATCGCCCGCTTCACCTCGGCGCGGGCGATGGCGATCGGCTTGCCCGCCTCGTCGCAGATCGATCGCGCGAGCTCCTCCGCGCGCTCGCGGATCCCGTTCGCGACCCCTTCGCAGAGCTCCCGCCGGCGCCCGGCCGGGAGCGCCTGTCCCGCGCGCCTCGCCGCGAAGGCCGCCGCGAGCGCGCCCGCAGCCTCCCCCGGTCCCGCCTGCGAAACCCGCGCGACCACGCGGCCGTCCCAGGGGCTGCGGATCTCCCGAACCTCGTTTCCCTCGGGGAAGGCACCGGAGATGTAGGGGCGCCTGAGCGGAACGTTCATCCTTGGGCCTCCGAATGCGCTCCTATCTACCAGACCGTGGAGGCGCGCGCCGGCCCGCCGCTCGACCCGAATCGGGATTCACAGCGTGTGCGCCGCGTCGGCCCCTTCAGCGGCACTCCGTGTCGCAGATCCCGTCGTTGGGAAGACACGCCCTGGCGACCTCGGTGCCGGCGTCGTCCCGGATCGACTTGCAGAAGAAGCCCTTCGCGCACTCCCGCTCGGCACACGAGGGAGCGCAGGCGCCGGCGTGGCAAGAGCCGCCGGGGCCGCAGGCCGGATCGAGCCCCTCCGTTCCGCACGGGGCGCAGTAGCGGGCGACGCGGTCGTCGTAGGCGGGCACGCAGCGGTTCCCCTCGCAGGCCTCGCAGATCGCGCAGACATCGGAGGTCTGACAGACGCCGGCGCCCGAGGCGCAGAGGCGCTCCGGCCCGCACCAGGTGTTGGGTGGGCAATCGGCGTTCGTCTCGCAGCCGTCCCGGCAGGCCCACCGCTGGTTTTCGTAGTTGCAGAGCTGCCCCATCGGACAGTCCCTCGTCGACGCGCACGTCGGCACGCACTCTCCCGCCCCGCCGGGAGCCGTTCGGCAGACCTTCGTCCGCGCACAGTCGTCGTCGGTCGTGCAGGTCTGCACCTTCTTGCAGATCGCGTTCACGCAGCGCATGCCCTGGGCGCAGTTGGCGTCGCCGAGACAGCTCGGCACGCACTCGAGCCTGGCGGGATCGCAGGCCTTGCCGGCGACGCAGCCCGGCTGCCGCGCGACGCAGCGGCGTGTCGCCGGCTCGCAGAGCTGGTCCCGTCCCTCACAATCGGCCGTGCTGGTGCACTCCTGCAGGGTGTCCGGGTTGCAGGTCGCGAGGGAGTCGCAGCTCTCGTCGGGGACGCACTGGCCATCGGCGCAGTGGGTTCCATACAGGCAGGGATTGCTCGTGTCGCAGGCCCTTCCGCAGAAGGCGGTCGCGGCGCCGTCCAGCCGAATGCAGGCGTTGCCCGCTCCACACTCCTCGTCGCGCTCGCACCTTCCGCAGTAGGGCGTCGGGACCTTGCAGACCCGGATCGGCACGTCGCACCACTGTCCTCGACCGCAGTCGTAGCTCGTGGTGCACCCCGGCACCTTCGAGACGCAGCGGCCGCTGAAGGGGTTGCACTTGAGGTCGCCCTGGCAGGAGTCGTCGGAGGTGCAGATGCAGATGCGCCGCCCCGGATCGCAGACCAGGCCCGACCGGCACTCTGCGCGGACCGAGCACGCCTCGCCCGCCTCGAGGAGCTGCGAGCCCCCTTTGGAGCCGCCGGCCTCGGGCGCGGTGCATGCGGCGAACCCGAGGGTTGCAGCCAACACGCCGATCCAGAGCCGGAATCCCGTCCTCATCATCCCCACCGCCTGAGGCGATCGTACGGCCGCCCGGAAATCCCAGTCAATCGGCCCAGGTGGCTGGTGTCAAACGGTCAGAGCGGGTGAGAAGCGCTCCTTTTCATTTGCTCGCCTCCGGCTCGCGAGAGTTCGTGACTTCTTCACGAACTCTCAGTCCCCTTGGTTGACCCCATCGTTCGCGGCCTTTACAAGTTCGACGTGAAGCCAATCCGCACCGTCGGAAGCCCCTCCTCCGCGCCGAGTCGCGCGGTCCTGGTCCGCGTCGCCGCCCTCTGGCTCGCGATCGCCGTGGCGCTCGTGGCCTTCCGGGGCGTCCTCTTCACCTTCGGCGGAGCGCTCCTCATCGCGTACCTCGCCGAGCCGATCGTCACCCGGCTCTCTTCGAAGCCGATCGGCGGAAGGACGCTTCCCCGCTGGGCGGGGATCCTCGCCGTCTACGCGGCGCTCTTCCTCCTCGTCTACGCCTTCTCGATCGCGGCGCTCCCCCAGCTCTATCGCGAGCTCGTCCGCCTGGTGGCAGAGGCCCGGGAGCTCCTGAACGAGCTCACCCCCGCCAAGATCTCGGCCTATACCCGGGCCGCTGAGGAGTGGCTCGCCTCCCGCGGGATCCCGATCGTCTTCGGCGACGGCGAGCCGCTACCCGCTCCGTCCGACTCCGGCCCGAAGCTCCACTTCGACCTCGAGGCCACGCTCCGATCGATTGCCCTGACGAGCTCCACCTGGGCCCGCACCCACCTGATGGAGGTGGTCGGGGTCTCGCAGCGGATCGTCACGCACCTCGTGGGCGGGATCTTCCAGCTCTTCTTCATGCTGATGGTGGCGGCCTTCGTCCTCCTCGACCCGGCCCCGATCCGCTCGTTCTTCCGCAGCCTCGTCCCCGTGCAGTGGGGCGCGGGCTTCGATTCCCTCCTCGCGCGGATCGACGACAAGCTCGCCGGCGTGGTCCGGGGGCAGATCCTCATCTGCCTGGTCAACGGGGCGCTCACCCTCGTCGGCCTGCTGATCCTGAAGGTGAAGTTCGCCCTGATCCTCGCGACCCTGGCGACCTTGCTCTCCTTCATCCCGATCTTCGGGACCGTGATCTCGACCGTCCCCATCGTGCTGGTGGCCCTCACCCAGTCATTTGGTACGGCCCTCGGGGCGCTGGGATGGGTCCTGGGAATCCACGGCCTCGAGGCCTACCTGCTGAACCCGCGGATCCTCGGCACCTCGGCCCGGATCCACCCGGTGGTGATCGCCTTCGCCCTCCTCGCCGGGGAGCGGACCTTCGGCTTCGCCGGCGCCCTCTTCGCCGTTCCCGTGGCCTCGATCCTCCTCGCGGTGTTCCTGCACTTCAAGGAGCGGGCGGATCGGCTCCAGGCGGAGGAGCTGGGCGCCGACGTCCAGTCCGACGCCAAGGAGAGCGCCGAGGCGGGCTCCTGAGCCGCAGCTGAGCGAAGGGTGGGCTCGTCCCCAGACCGGGGCCGCTCGCCTTCCTCGGCCGCTCCTGGGCCGCCGCGGGCCCGGTTCTCCCCTGGCCCGTTACGCCCCGAAAACGAAATGGGCCCCCTGCCGGAGCCGGGAGCCCATTGGTTCGCGCCTGCGAGGCGGGCCCTGGGGACCCGCCATGCGGTGCGCTACTTCTTCTTGTTCTTGTTCTTCGAGAGCTCGGTCAGCTTGGCCTTGGCGTCCTTGCCGGCCTGCTGCCCAGGGTACTTCGCCGCCTCCTCGAGGAAGGTGGTCCCCTCGGGCGCGAGCCCGAGCTCGAGGAAGGAGAGCCCGAGCTTATAGAGCGCGTCCGGGAGGAAGCGGCTCTTGGGCCAGACCTCGCGCACCTTCTGGTACTCGAGGACCGCCGCCCGGTGCTTCTTCTCCGCGACGAGGCTGTCGCCGACGAGGAGCTGGGCCTGAGGCGCCAGGTCGTCGAACTTCCACTTCTCGATGAACTCCTGGAAGAGCATCCGCGAGGTGGCGTAGTCGCCGCGATCGTGGTGGCCCTTGGCCAGGTCGAAGAACTTCTGCTTGTCGGTGGGGCGCTCGACCGAGCCCAGGGCCTGCTTGGCCTCGAGCTTGCGCAGCGCGTCCTCGCCGCCGAGGGCGGCGACCCGTCGCTCGAGCTGCTCGAAGCGCTGGGAGACCTCCTCGAAGCGCCAGGTCACCTTCTCGAGCTCGCCCCGGAGGAGCTGGACCTTCCGGACCAGGTCGTCCGTGGAAGCCGCCACCTCCGCGGTCGTGCGGGTGGCCGACTTCGTCATGCGGTCGAGGGTGCCGTCGAGCTCGTCGATCCGCTCCCCGAGGTTGCGCCGCGTCTCGTCCTGCTGAGCGCGGTTCTCGCGGGTGGCGTTGTCGAGCGTCTCGACCCGATCCTCCAGGCGGTTGCCCAGCCAGATCGGGTAGCAAGCGGCCGTCCCCCAGAGGAGGACGGCCACAGGGATGAGGCGAAGTCCGCTCATCGAGAACTACCGGGCGACGGTGAACTCGACGCGGCGGTTGGCGGCCCAGGCGTCCTCGTTGGAGCCGTAAGCGGCCGGGCGCTCCTTGCCGTAGCTCACGGTGCGGAGGCGGCCGTTGTCGATGCCGAGGTTCGAAAGGTACTTCTTGACGGCCACGGCGCGCTTCTCGCCGAGGGTCATGTTGTACTCCTCGGTGCCGCGCTCGTCACAGTGGCCCTCGAGGGTCACCGCGGCGTTCCCCGCCTTCTGGCGGAGGCAGTCGGCCAGGCCGTTGAGCGAGGTGCGGGCCTGGGTCGAGAGCGAGTACTCGTTGAAGGCGAAGCGGATGGGATCCTGCGGGCAGATGGGGCCCACGGCGACGCAGCGGCCCTCGATGCAGTTGCTGCCGGCGCGGCAGTCGTCATCGACGGAGCACTCGGCCTTGGGCTGGCAGGCGCCGTTGTTGCACATCATGTTCGGGCCACAGGCGTCGTCGCTCGCGCAGGCGACGCAGGAGCCCGACTGGCAGACCTTGCCGCCCGAGCAGTCGCGGTTGGAGTAGCACTCCGCGGCCGGGACGCAGCGGTTGCCGCCGCCGGTCTGGACCTCGCACTTGAAGCCGGCCTTGCAGTCGGAGTCGGCGCCGCACTCCTCACAGAGACCATTCACACAGACACCGGAGTGTCCGTCGGTGTTGCAGTCCCCGTCATCCGAGCACTTCGGATACTTCGAGGGACATCCGGCCAGGAGACCAACGAGAGCAGCGGCACCAATCGCAAGAAGGAAACGGTTCGTCATCGGTACATACCTCCGATATTTGGCGGCTTTCTAGGCCAGGGTTCGACGGATGTCAACTCGACGGACATTCGCCTCCGAGCCCGCCCTTCGCTACCGGCGAAGCACGAGCGTTCGATTCCTGACCCTTCCATGGAAATGAAAAATCTGCAAGATCGCCCCTAGCGAGCCGAAGGCGAGCAAACGAAAGGGAGCGTTTCTCGCGCGGAGCGCGAGATGAAGGGCTCGCTCCCGCATCGCGGGGGCGAGTCCTTCACACGCTCCGAGACTCCGGCTTTCCCACCCCCGTTCAGCAGACTACCATCCAGGTGACGATGCCTGCCAACCGCACCAAGCGCTCCTCGCCGCCGCGAAAGAAGCGCAAGAATCTCTTCGCCCGCCTGATCTTCGCCGCCTTCGTCGCGTCCATCGTGGTCGCGGTCGCCGCAGGGATGTTCCTGCTGCACCTCACACACGACCTTCCGCGCTTCGACCAGCTCGTAGACTACCGCCCGAAGGAGTCGACCAAGGTCTACGCCGCCGACGGCACCCTCGTCGCCGAGCTCTTCGAGGAACGCCGGACGGTCATCCCTCCCGGCGACATCCCGGAGGTGCTCAAGCGCGCCATCCTCGCGGCGGAGGACGCGTACTTCTACCAGCACGAGGGGCTGGACTACGGCGGGATCCTCCGCACCATCGTGCGCAACGTGATGTCCGGCCGGATCCGCGGCGGCGCGTCAACGATCACGCAACAGGTAGTGAAAACGTTTCTGCTGTCGCCCGAGAAGACCTACGAGCGAAAGCTCAAGGAGGCGATCCTCGCCCGGCGGCTGGAGCAGAACCTCTCGAAGGACGAGATCCTCTACCTCTACCTCACCCAGATCAACTTCGGCCACGCGCGCTACGGCATCGAAGAAGGCGCGCGCTTCTACTTTTCCAAGGGCGCGAAGGATCTCACTCTCGGTGAAGCCGCCCTCCTCGCGGGCATCCCACAATCGCCCACCCGCCTCTCGCCGCTGACCCATCCGGACCGCGCGAAGAAGCGCCAGCTCTACGTGCTCGGGCAGATGCTCGCCAACGGCTGGATCACGCAGGCCGAGCACGATCGCGAGGCCGCGCGCCCCATCGCGCTCAAGGTCTCGAAGCCCGAAGGTGTCGGGCCCTACTACGTGGAGGAGGTCCGCCGCTACGTGATCGAGCGCTACGGTGTAGACGCGGCTCTCACCGGGGGTTTGAAGGTCCATCTCGGGATGGATCCCGAGGTGCAGCGCGTGGCGGACCGTTCGCTGCGCGCCGGCCTCCTCGCCTACGATCGGCGACAAGGCTACCGGGGGCCGACCGGCCACCTCGACGAGGACGCGCGGAAGGCCGCCGAGGAGAGCCTCGCCAAGGCCCGCGCTGGAGGCTCCGGCGGAGCGCCGCTCCTCGTGGATCTCGGCACCGGGAAGGCGGTCAAGGCGACGGCGGGGCTCACGCTCACCGGCGCGGTGGAGAAGGCCTCCGCCAAGAGCGTGGAGCTCTGGTTCGGCGGGCCCAGCGTCGGGCTCGCGGTGCAGGACGCGCCCTGGGCCGGAAAGGGCCGCCTCGCCTCGCTGAAGAAGGGCGACCTCGTGCAGGTGGAGATCGCCAAGGTGGAGGACAAGAAGGTCGAGCTCCGCCTCTACCAGGAGCCCGCCGTGCAGGGCGCGCTGGTGGTCCTCGATCCCGAGACTCGGCGGGTTCGCGCGATGGTCGGCGGCTGGGACTTCGCGGCGAGCTCGTTCAACCGCGCCACCCAGGCCAAGCGCCAGCCGGGCTCGGCCTTCAAGCCCTTCGTCTTCGGTGCGGCGCTGGAGAGCGGACGCTGGACGCCGGCGAGCGTGGTCGTCGACGCGCCCGAGAGCATCCGCGATCCCTGGACCGGCGAGAGCTGGAAGCCCCGGAACTACGATCGGGACGTCTACGAGGGGAACATGACCCTCCGCCGCGCGCTCGCCCGCTCGAAGAACACGGTGGCCGTGCGGCTCGCCTCCGAGCTCGGCGTCGACGCCGTCATCGACTTCGCCCGGCGCGCGGGGATCTCGAGTGCCCTGCCCTCCACCTTGAGCCTCGCTCTCGGCTCGGGCGACGTGACGCCCATGGAGCTCGCGAACGCCTTCGCGACCCTCGCCGCCGGAGGCGCCCGAGCGCAGCCCGTGCTGGTGGAGAAGGTGGTCGATCGGGACGGCAACGTGCTCGAGGAGAACAAGTCCCAGGCGGTCATCGCGATCTCGCCGGCCATCAGCTACGTGCTCACGAGGCTCCTCGAGGCCGTGGTCACGGAGGGCACCGGCAAGGCCGCCGACGTCCTCGGCCGCCCTACTGCGGGCAAGACGGGCACCACCAACGACGGGAACGACGCCTGGTTCGCCGGCTACACCGCGGACCTGGTGGCGGTCTCGTGGGTGGGCTTCGACGATCCCAAGCCGCTCGGCCGTGGCGAGACCGGCGGCCGCACCGCCATCGCCGCGTGGACCGAGCTGATGAAGGAGATCTACAAGGGCAAGCCCGCCCGCGACTTCCCGATGCCGGAGGGCGTAGAGCTCGCGGAGATCGACCCCGGCACCGGCCTCCTCGCGGCGGACGACGCAGGTCCCGGGGACTCTGCGCTCACGGCCTTCGTCTCCGGCACCGCCCCCACCCAGCGCGCGCTCTCGCCGGGCGTCGCCCACGAGGACACGCCGGTGGAGCTCTTCCTCGGTGGCGAGAACCCGTAGGTGGGAAAAAAGAAGGGGCCGGAAGCACCATCTGGTGCCCGGCCCCTTCGAACGACTCGGCTCGCTGTGGAGCCGTATATGGTGCCCAGGAGAGGACTCGAACCTCCACGGTGTTGCCACCACTAGACCCTGAATCTAGCGTGTCTACCAATTCCACCACCTGGGCGATGGCGAAGTGGCGGGGTTCTACAGTGGCGCCCGGGTGACAGTCAAGGCGGAATCGCCCGCAATTTTTCGAAGTCGTTACCGGGCGCGAAGCATGGATTCGATCTGGCGGCGGCAGCCGCTGCAGCCGGTGGTCGCGCCGGTCCTGCGGGCGATCTCCGCGAGGTCGGCGCCCTCGGCGATCAAGGCCTCGATCTCGCGCTCTTCGACGCAGTGGCAACGACAGACGAGGACGAGCGGCGGTCCGAAGGACGACGGCCAGTCGTCGCCGGGCTCGTCCCAGTCCTCGTCTTCGAGCTCGTCGCCCTGCCCCATCGGCCGGCTAGTCCTCGAACTCGTCGAGCCAGGCCATCTGGATCGCCTCGAGGATCTTCTCGTTGCTGCCGTCGGGCTTCCCCTCGAAGTCCGGGATCTCGAGGATCCACCGGTGGAGGTCGGTGAAGCGCACCGAGAGCGGCTTCACGCCGGGGTGGCGCTCGCAGAGCTCGATCGCGATGTCGCGAACGTCGGTCCAGTTCATCGCTCCCCCCTCGCCTCGGCGGCGCGCCGCTCCTCGGGATGCTCGTCGTACCACGCCTGGAGGGACTCCTCCGAGACCTCCACGACCAGGTCCTTGTTGCCGACCTCGGCCTGGCAGCCCAGGCGGGACATCGGCTTCACGTCGAAGGCCTTGTCGAGGATGTCCTCCTCGCGGTCCGACGCCTCCTCGAGGGAGTCGAAGCCCACCTTGACGTAGCAGTGGCAGGTCGAGCACGCGCAGACGCCGCCGCAGACGTGGCCCATCTTCACGCCCTGGGCCTCGGCCTGCTCCGCGGCGTCCAGGATGCTGGTGCCGGGCTTCACCTCGACGGTGACGCCCCAATTCGCGAACGTGATCTTGGGCACTACTCGAACTCCTCGACGGAATGACCGGTGAGCGCATTGCGGATGGCGCGCTCCATCCGGCGCTGGGCGAAGGCCGCCGACGCGTGATCGAGGTCCGCCACGGCGACGTTGATCCGGTCGTGATCGGAGAGCGTCATCGCCTCGCGGACCTTGGCCTCGGCGGCGGCGATGGCCTCGCGCTCGCCGGGCTCCAGCAGCGCGGCGTCCGACTCGAGGGCCTTGTGGAGGTCGTACATCACCCGCTCGGCCTCGACCCGCGCTTCCGCGGCGAGGCGCACGGCGACGTCCTCCTCGGCGTTCTCGAGGGACGCGATGAGCATCTCCTCGACCTCCTCGTCGGTGAGGCCGTGAGAGGGCTCCACCACGATCGACTGCTCGGCGCCGGTGGTGAGCTCCTTGGCGGAGACGGAGAGGATGCCGTCCGCGTCCACGGCGAAGGTCACCTGCACGCGGCCCATGTTGGCGGGCATCGGCGGGATCCCGCCGAGGCGGAACTTCGCCAGGGAGCGGCAGTCCTGGACCAGCTCGCGCTCGCCCTGGAGCACGTGGATGTCCATGCCGCTCTGGCCGTCGGCGTAGGTCGTGAAGATCTGCGCGGCGGAGGTGGGGATGGTGGAGTTGCGGTGGATGATCTTCTCCACCACGCCGCCCATCGTCTCGACGCCGAGCGAGAGCGGGATCACGTCGAGGAGCAGCAGATCCTCGCGGGGCTTGCCGCCGAGGTTCTCGGCCTGGATCGCGGCGCCGAGGGCGACCACGCGATCGGGATCGATGTCGCCGAGGGGCTCCTTGCCGCCGAAGATCTCGGAGACGAAGCGCCGCACCAGCGGCAGCCTCGTCGAGCCGCCCACCAGCACCACGCCGTCCACCTGCGCCGGGGTGATCCCGGCGTCCTGCAGCGCGCGGCGGCAGGCGATGGCGGTGCGCTGCACGAGGGATCCGATCAGGGACTCGAACTGTGCCCGGGAGACCTCCACCTCGATGGTGCGCTCCGGCAGCTCTACCACGGCCAGGGCATTCTCACGCTCGGTGAGTTCGTGCTTCGCGGTGCGTGCTGCGTGCAGCGCGGCCTGGATCGCGAAGGGATCGGCGGCGAGGTCGCGGCCCACTGCGCCGGAGAGCTGCTCGAGGAGCACCGTCGCCAGGGCCCGGTCGAAGTCGTCGCCGCCGAGGGACGAGTCCCCCGCCGTGCTCTTCACCTCGAAGACGCCCTCCACCAGCTCGAGGATCGAGACGTCAAAGGTTCCGCCGCCAAGGTCGTAGACGGCGAAGGTCCCGCGGGCGCGGCGATCGAGGCCGTACGCCAGCGCCGCCGCGGTGGGCTCGCTGATCAGCCGCAGGACCTCGAGGCCTGCCAGGCGGCCGGCGTCCTTCGTGGCCTGTCGCTGGGCGTCGTCGAAGTAGGCGGGGACCGTGATCACCGCGGCGCCCACCTGCTCGTCGAGGGCGGCCTCGGCCTTGCGCCGAAGGGTCTTCAGGATCTCGGCGGAGACCTCCACCGGCGAGACGATCTTCGACCCCACGTCGAAGCGGACGATCGCGTCGCCCGGCTCCGCGCGGAAGCGGTAGTGGCCCAGCTTCTTGGTCTCGGCGTCGCCGGGCCCCTTGCCCATGAAGCGCTTCACCGACGAGATGGTCTCGTGCGGGTGCGTGGCGAGCTTGGCCCGCGCCTCGCGGCCCACCAAGGTGGAGCCGTCCTCCAGGTAGTGGACCACGGAGGGGAGCAAGCGGGAGCCGTCGGCGTCCACCGGGATCGCGCTGGTAGCGCCCAGCTCGTCCACGAAGGCGACGAGCGAGTTGGTCGTGCCGAGGTCGATCCCCACCGGTTTGCCGTAGGGCTTGGAGGGATCCCGAATCTGCAGGAGGCCGGATTCAGCCATGAGTCTCCTCGAAGATCGCGTCCTCCCAGGCTCTGACCTCGCCGAGGAAGCGGTCTTGATATCGAAGCATCGAGAGGCGGCGCGCCGCCTCCTCGTAATCGTCGCGATCGAAGGCGGCGCCGAGACCTTCCAGCGTCTCCGCCCTCGCTTCGCGCACCGCGAACGCCAGCCGCTCCACGGCCGCGACGTCCTTGGCCGCGCGAGCGTCGTCGAAGCGCTCCCGCTCCTCCATCACCTCGAGGAGGAAGCCGGGAGGCAGGTATTTGGAAGCGCCGCTCGAGCCGGTCTCGCCCAGGTCGATCCCCTGCTCGCGCAGGAGCCAGGCGGCGCGGCGCGCGGGATCCTTGATCACCCGCCAGGCGTCGTTCACCTGGATGGTCTTCTCGAGGGCGATGCGCCGGGCGGTCGCACCCGCGGCAGCGTGGCGGTCCGGATGGAGCAGCCTCGTCAGCTCTCGGTGGCGTTCCTCCAACCGCTTTTCGTCGACGCGAAAACCACGGGGGATCCCGAGGATTTCGAAGTGATCCGCCAAGGGGATGTCTCTCTTTTCCGGCGCGAACGCCGGATCAGACGCTGAAGGACTCGCCGCAGCCGCAGGACTTCTTGACGTTGGGGTTCTCCAACTTGAAGCCCGACTCGAGCAGCCCCGACTGGTACGTGAGCGTGGTGCCGATGAGGAAGATGTAGCTCTTCGGATCCACGAAGATTCGCACCCCGTGCTCCTCGAAGACGCGATCCTTCTCCCTGGCGCCGTCCGCGAACTCCATGTCGTAGGTGAGGCCGGTGCAGCCGCCGCCGCGCACGCGGATCCGCAGGCCCGCGTCCGGCGTGTTCCGTCCGGCGAGGAGCTTGGAGATCCGGGCGGACGCCGACGGATCGATCCCGATGCCCGCCTTGCGGGGCGCGGCCGGAGCCGCAGCGGGGGCAGCCGCGGCCGTCGGGCCCGAAGAGTCGAGGCTCGTGGCCGGCTTGGCGCCGAGGCCCATCAGGCCCGTGGCCGCCGCGGACTTGGCGGCCGAAGCCCCGAGCCCCGTGAGGCCCGCGGGCGCAACGGCGGGCGCCGAAGCCTGGGACGGCTCCGCTGCGGCCTTGGGCGCGCCGAGGCCTACGATCCTGCCGGCATCCTGGGACGACATTCTGGCTCCTACTTCCTCTCGAGCGGGTGGAGACGCTGGCCCCTCCTATGGGCCTGCCGCCTCCGTCTCGCGCACTCGCGAAACGACCGCTCCTCCAATTTTGACCCGGGCTAGACGCCCTTCTTCTGCTTGTAGTCGGCGATGGCCGCCTTGATGGCGTCCTCGGCCAGGACCGAGCAGTGGATCTTCACCGGCGGGAGCGAGAGCTCCTCGGCGATGGCCGAGTTGGTGATCTTCGCCGCCTCCTCGATGCTCTTGCCCTTGACCCACTCGGTGACGAGCGAGCTGGACGCGATCGCGGAGCCGCAGCCGAAGGTCTTGAACTTCGCGTCCTCGATCACTCCGTCGTCGCCGATGCGGAGCTGGAGGCGCATCACGTCGCCACACGCCGGGGCGCCCACGAGGCCGGTGCCCACGTTGGGATCGGCCTTGTCGAGGGAGCCCACGTTCCGGGGGTTCTCGTAGTGGTCGACGACCTTGTCGCTGTACGCCATGTCCTTCTTCCTTCCGATACGCAGAGGGGCGGGTTTTCGGCCCGGCCCTAGTGCGCCGACCATTCGATCGACTTCAGGTCGATCCCATCCTTCGCCATCTCATAGAGCGGCGACATGTCGCGCAGCCGCTTCACCTTCTCGACCACCAGCTTCGCCACGTGATCCACCTCTTCCTCGGTGTTGAACCGACCGAGGCCGAAGCGGATCGAGGTGTGGGCCAGGTCCTCCTCGACGCCGCACGCCCGGAGGACGTGGGAGGGCTCGAGGGAGGCCGAGGTGCACGCGGAGCCGGACGAGACCGCCACGTCCTTCAGCGCCATCATCATCCCCTCGCCTTCCACGAAGGCGAAGGAGAGGTTCAGGTTCCCGTCCAGGCGGTGCTCGGGGTGGCCGTTCAGGTA
This sequence comes from Vulgatibacter incomptus, assembly GCF_001263175.1. Lineage (GTDB taxonomy): Bacteria > Myxococcota > Myxococcia > Myxococcales > Vulgatibacteraceae > Vulgatibacter > Vulgatibacter incomptus. The sequence goes on from NZ_CP012332.1 coordinate 2,689,605, forward strand.
GACCATGTCGAGGCCGCCGACGATCTGCTGCTGCAGGCGGTCCCGCAGGGCGCGGACCCGGGCGGACTCCTCCACCATCTCCCGCTGCGCGATCTCCGCGGCCATGCCGAAGCCCACGACGCCGGGCACGTTGATCGTCCCCGACCTCATGCCGCGCTCGTGGCCGCCGCCGTCGATGAGGCCCGTGAGCCGGACCCGCGGCCGGCGCCGCACCCAGAGCGCGCCGACGCCCTTGGGCCCGTACATCTTGTGGGCCGAGAGCGAGGCGAGGTCGATGTTGCACTCGTTGACGTCGAGGGCGACCTTCCCCGCGGCCTGGGCGGCATCCACATGGAAGAACACGCCCTTCTCCCGGGTGATCGCGCCGATCTCCCGGATGGGGTGGATGGTGCCGATCTCGTTGTTGGCCGCCATCACCGAGACGAGGACCGTGCGATCCGTGATCGCCGCCCGGACGGCCTCGGGATCCAGGCGCCCGTGCTTGTCCACGTCGAGGAAGGTCACCTCGCAGCCGGAACGTTCCAGCCGCTTGCAGGTGTCCAACACCGCCTTGTGCTCCGTCTTGGCGGTGATGACATGGTTGCCACGATCCTTGTAGAATTCCGTGATGCCCTTGAGGGCCAGGTTGATCGACTCGGTCGCACCGGAGGTCCAGACGATCTCTTTACCGGAGCCGCCGATGAGGGCGGCCACCCTCTCGCGTGCCTGCTCGGACGCCTCCTCCGCGGCCCAGCCGAAGGGGTGGCTACGGGAGGCGGCGTTTCCGAAGTGCTCGGTGAGGTAGGGCATCATGGCCTCGAGCACCCGCGGATCGAGGGGCGTCGTGGCATGATTGTCCATGTAGATCGGAGTCTTCACCATTGACCGTCCTGCTGCCCGAGCCGAAAAAGTAGGAAATCGTCAATTTCGCGGGCGTTATAAGAAGCGTGGCAACCCAGCGTCAAGGGATTGGCCGGCCGTTCGGAGCCTCGTCGTGCGCTCGTCCGGGTTCGCCCTTAGATACGTTCCGTAACGTTACCTTGTCAAGCCGAGAGAGCAACATGCGAAGCGCCGTACTTCTTCTCGTGGGCGGTCTGGCCAGCGCTGGAGCGGTCCTTTTCCTTCCGGATCTCATGGGTCAGGGCCTCTCCTCCCATCAGCTCGACGCCTCCGCCCTGTCGTCCGGAATCCTCGGCGCCCTGGCAGTGGCCTGGCTCGGGGGCGTCCTCACCAGCCTCACCCCCTGCGTCTATCCGCTGATCCCGATCACCCTGGGCGTCTTCGGCGCCAGGCAGGCGGGCAGCCGGCTGAAGTCCTTCGGCCTGGTCACCACCTACGTCCTCGGGATGGCGGCGATGTTCTCCGGGCTCGGCTTCGCGGCCGCCTCGTCGGGCAAGGCCTTCGGCACGATCCTCGCGAACCCCTGGGTCCTCGTGGGGCTGGCGACCTTCTTCGCAGTCATGGCCTCCAGCATGTTCGGCGCCTTCGAGCTGGCCGTGCCCCAGGGGCTCGCCCAGCGTCTCAACCGGGTGGGCGGCACCGGCTTCGGCGGCGCCTTCGCCATGGGCCTGGTCGCCGGCGTGGTCGCGGCCCCCTGCACCGGGCCCGTGCTCGCCTCCCTCCTCACCGTCGTGGCCTCCAGCGGCCAGCCGGTCTTCGGCCTCCTCCTCCTCTTCACCTACGCCCTCGGGGTCGGCCTCCCCTTCTTCCTCCTGGGCGGCTTCTCCGTCTCGCTGCCCAGGAGCGGCGCGTGGATGGACGGCGTGAAGAGCGTCTTCGGCGTGGCCCTCCTGGCGATGGCCTTCCTCTACCTGCGGGACGCCCTCCCGGCGCTCCGGGAGATCTTCCGCGGCCTGTCGCCGCACGCCCTGGCCGGGCCGGCGATCGTCCTGGTGGGCGTCCTCCTCGGCGCGATCCACCTCTCCTTCCACGGCGGCGCCCGCGAGCGGATCCTGAAGGGAGCTGGTGTCGCCCTGGTCGTGGCCGGCCTCGTGCTGCGGCTCGGCGCCTCCTCGGGCGCAGAAGGCGTGGAGTGGAGCGGCGACTACCACGGCGCCCTCGCCCAGGCCCGCGCCGAGGGCAAGCCCGTGATCATCGACTTCTATGCGGACTGGTGCGCCGCCTGCAAAGAGCTCGACAAGTTCACCTACACCGACGCGCGGGTGATGGATGAGGCGGCGCGCTTCGTGACCGTGAAGGTCGACGGCACCCACGAGGACAAGCAGATCCAGGCGCTCTACGATCAGTACGGGATCCAGGGCCTGCCGACGGTCGTCTTCCTCGACTCGACGGGTGAGACGCTCCCCTCCCCCCGGGTGACCGGCTTCGTGGAGGCCGGCAACTTCCTCGAGCTGATGAAGGGCGTTCGTTAGCGGAAGGCGTGCCGGGAGCGGTCTTGGACCGGCTCCCGGCTACTCCTCTTCGAGATCCTCGTCGGGAGCCGCCGGGTTCGGCGCGGGCGGGGCGTCGGCCTGAGGCTGGGCTCCCGCCTGCCAGGCCAGGAAGAGCGGCTGCCCCTCGGCATGCAGGCCCGCGGGCACGTAAGCCAGAACGTAGCCGGGGGGCGGCGCTCCGGGCGGAAACACGCCGGGCGGCTGGGCCCCGGCGGGGAACACTGCCGGCGGCTGGGCCGCGCCGGGGAACACACCCTGCGGCTGCAAGCCCTGAGGAAGCACGCCCGGGGGAAGCACGCCCGGCGGCTGCGCCCCCGCCTGAGCCCGGGGCCGCGTGGCCTGGGACGGCTCGTGACCGTGATGCTCGCGTTCCTGGGCCTCGAAGTCGATCACCCGGGTCGTGAGGAGGGAGAGCGGATCCGAAGCGTCGAGCTGGCGCCACTTCAGCTCGTCGGCGCGGCCCCCGTAGGCGCGCGCGATCGCGCGTCGCACGCCGAACTCGGTGCAGACGATCGGCGTGACCCGACCCCCGAGCCGGAATCGGATCAGGTCCAGCTTGCCGAGGTCCGCCGGATCCGCCATCGCCACGAACGTGGCCCCGTCGCGCTCGGCGACCGGGAGGGCCAGGAGTCGCAGGGCCAGGTTCTGCGGAAAGCGCGCCAGGAGCTCGGGAGGGGGAACCGCCTCGAGCAGCCTCTCGTCCGTGATGTAGGAGACGCCGAGCTGACCCGCCAGGAGCTGCAGCACGGAGCGCACCGGCGCGAAGTCCAGCGTCGCGGCCCACTCGCCCAGGCGGCCCCCCTCCTGGCGCTGCCGGGCCAGGAGGGTCTGGAGCTGCGCCTCGGTGATCAGCCGGGCGTCGATCATGAGCTCGCCGATGCGCTTGCGGCCGCCGGCGCGAAGCTGCGCCTCCTCGGGAGGACGTGCGGAGCGGGACGGCTGGCCCGCCCCCGGGGCGGACTCGAGCGGAAAGCCGGGGCCCAGGTCGCGATCGAGGGGGACCCGGTCTGGGAAGAGCCGCCCCATCCGCCGCGCCATCGCCTCCCGGCCCACCCGCCAGCCCTTCGCCTGGAGCACGCCGTGGAGCGCATGGGAGAGCTCGCTCGCGTGGGGATAGCGCGCAGCCGGATCCCGCGCGAGGGTCCTCCGGAGGATCGGCTTCAGCTCGGCGGGCGCACCGGGCGGGAGCTCGAGGGTCTTCTCGTCGTGGTGGGCGATGCGGGCGAGCGTGCTCCCCGCGTCGCGCGCCGAGCCGAAGAGCGGCCGCCCCGCGAGGATCTCGAAGAGCAACACGCCGTTGAGGAAGACATCGCTCGCGTGGCTCGCGGTCACGCCATGGAGGAGCTCGGGGGCCAGGTAGCCCACCTTGCCCTTGAGGAGGTTCCCCTGGGTGACGTCGCGGCCGTCGGCAGCCTTCGCCACGCCGAAGTCTGCGAGCTTCACCTCGCCCTTCATCGAGAGCAACACGTTCGACGGGTTGACGTCGCGGTGAACGAGGCGGAGCGGCGTTCCGTCGGGGCCCACCGCGTCCCAGGCGTAGGCGAGGGCGTCGGCCACCAGCGCGGCGATGTGGATCGCCTCCGGGGGGCCCAGCGGGAGATCCAGCGTCGCCGCCGCGTTCAGGACCCGGCGGAGATCCTCGCCGTCCACCAGCTCCATCACGAGGTAGGGATGGTTCGCGGCGGTGCCGAGATCGAGGACCTGCACCACGTTCGAATGGACGAGCTGGACGCAGATCCGCGCCTCGCGGAGGAAGGCTTCGGCGCTCTTGGGATCAGCCGCGAGGGCGGGGAGCAGGCGCTTGATCGCGACCGGCTTCTCGAAGCCGCCCGTCCCGACCCGCTTGCCGAGGAAGACCTCGGCCATTCCGCCGACCGCGAGCCTGCGGATGATCTGATAGCTCCCCACCGACGACCCCAGCTCAGGTAGGGCAGCAGGATACCAGCTTCGAGAGGGAGACGATATTTCGTTTCGGCCGGAAAGGGCCGACGTGACGACGGACCATTGCCGTCGTCACGTGTTTGACGCTCGCCTGTGTGAAGCGATCAGCCCTTCACGACGCGCGCGAAGATCTCCTTCGCCTTGGACATCGCGTCGGCGGGCATCTTCGGGTGCAGCTCGAGCATGTACACGCCCTCGACCTGGTAGAGGTTCTTGTACTGCTCCGTTCCAGGCATCTTCATGTAGGCGTCGAAGCACGTCTTCACGCGCTTCTCGTCCTCGTAGGTGGCGAGCGTCGCGTAGCCGCCGTCGACCTCGATCTTGGTGCGCTCCTTCACGGCGCACTCGTCCTCGAGGCCGCCGAGCTTGTCCGGCATGAGGCTGTGGACCATGGTCACCTTGAAGCCGGCCTTGCCGAGCTCCGCCTCGAGGACCTTGATCTTCTCGGACTTCTCGTCGTCCTTCGCCGCGACCGGATCCCAGGTGTCCTTGGCGGCCTCGGCGTCCTTGCCGGACTCCTCCGCCTTCTGGGCCTCCTTGGGGGCCTCGGTGGGCTCTGCGGGCTTCGCGACGACGAGGCCGTCGGTCTTGGTTGCGGTCGGCTGGGCCGGGGCGGCGTCGGTGCTCTTGCTGCACCCCGCAAGGGCGGAGAGGACGACGGCCGCGGAGATCACGAGAAGGGTCTTGCGCATGGCTGCTCCTGCCATCGGGCGAAGCCCGAATGGTGATTAATGAAAAATACCTATCATGACGCAGCCAATGAGAGCTCGTGAAAATTCACGAGCTCTCGCGGAGCCGAAGGCGGAGCAACGGAAAAGCGCGATCGCGCGAAGCGCGGCGAAGAAGTCGGGCCCGCTCCTGCGGGACCGATTTCTTCGAACGCTCTGCGCCAAGAATTACAGATAGAAGCGGTCCGAAACCCCTGCCGTGAGGCTCAGGATCGCGCTCCAACCCACCACCTGATCCACCTTGTCCGCGATCTCGTCGGGCCGGCGGCCGAGGAGTCCCGCCGAGGCCGAGCACGCGTAGACCGTGCAGTGTCCGGATGCGCGCGCCACTTCGAGCAGGGCGGCCGCGGTCGGGTAGCCGCCCTCGAAGGCGTCCTCCGCCGCTTCGGCGGCGCGCTCGAGCCCGGGCGGCGGCGAAAACGCCGGCGTCGAGAAGCCTCCGTCGACGAAGCGCTCGAGGGCCCACCAGAAAAGGAAGAGCTGCACGTCCCTGCCGCCGGCCGTCGCCGAGGCGGCGATGGAGCAGGCCTGGTGCAAGCGGTCGTAGTCGCCACCGTGCAGGAAGATGGCGACGCGCTTTCGGGGATCGACCTCCATTGGCCGCGGAATCTACCCGATGGGGCCCCGCCGCGGAAAGGGACGATCAGGGCGCCACGCGGGCGCGCTCGGCCCGGGGAAACCACGACCGCGCGAGGATCGCGGCGCCGACGGTCAAGAGCGCGATCGCCGCTCCCGCGACCCACCAGAGCAGCGGCGACGGGTGGACCACGGCGGAGCCGATCGAGACCATCAGGATCGTCCCCGGCAGGTTGCCGAGGCAGGCCGCGCCGAAGACCGTCCGGGCGCGAACCCCCGTCACGGCGGCGACGGCGATCACCAGGTCGGTGGGGAAGACGTAGCCGAGGGTGGCCACGAAGACGAACGCGAAGCCGCGTCGCCGCGCCATCAGGGAGAAGGAGTCGTAGCGGGCGCCAGCGAGGTCGCGGATGGCGCCGGAGCCCAGCCTCCTCGCCAGGGCGTAGACCACCCACGCCGAGAGGAGCGTGCCGCAGAGGGCGAGGGCCACCCCGCCCCACAGGCCCCAGACCAGCCCTGCCGCCACGGCGAAGAGCGAGCCCGAGACCACGACGAAGAGGGGTCTCGCCGCTGCGGCGGCGAGATAGCCGGCGAGGCCCAGAGCGCCCAGCGCGATCACCTGTCGCTGGATGGCCTGCGGCGTGAATCCTTCGGAGCCGCCGAAGATCGAGACGGCGGCGATCCCCATCCCGAGGATCCCCGCCAACATGAGCAGACCGCGCCAGCTCCGCGGCGAGATCCGCTTCAGCCCGCTCTTGAGCCGCCCTCCCACCCCAGCAGCTTGACCACGCTCGGTCCGGATCGCAGCCGACAGGCAGGGGGAACTTCAACATCCGCCAGGCTGCCCGCCGGAGCCTCGAGCAGGCAGGGCGGCCCCAGCCTGCCAGGCAGCACTCCTGCCGGAGGTGCATCCCCTTCGATCGGCGAGGCCGCCCATCGGGCGGCCTCTTGCCGGAGCTGCACCTGCGAGCGCGAGAATTCCCTCACGAGCTCGCTCGGCGCAGCGCCTGGTGCTCGGGTCAGGCGGTCGGGCCGCGCTCTTGCCGATCGTCGGAGGCCATACCCTCGGCGCCTGCGGCGAGCAGGGGCGCGGCATCCCCGGTTCCCTCGGTCGAGCTCGCAGCCGCGTCGGACTCGACGACGGCCACCGCCTGCGGGGCGCTGTCGATCTCGGCAGCCTCGCTGGCGAGCTCCACGCCCTGGTCGGCGCCGGCCGGAGTCCCCTCGCCGCGCCGCGGACGGGCGGGATCGCGGCGAGGACCACGGCGCGCACCCGGCTTCGTCGGGCCAGAGGGGCGGGGCGCCGCGACGTCTTTCGGCGTGCGAGGCTTCCAGCCGATCCCCTCGAGCTCCCTCCAGAGCTCGTTCCAGCGCTGCTCGAGGCCGCCGAACTTGGCCTTCCACAGCTCGGCCTCGCCCTTCACCACCAGGTAGACCCGGTTGTTGGCCTCGGCGCGCCCCTTGGCGCGCCTGGCCTCCTCGCGGGCCTCCTCGCCGAGGCGGCGGGACTCCTGCGCACGCTTCTCGGCGTCGCGCACCCGGCGCTCGGCCTCCTGCACCCGCTCGTCTGCCTCGGTCACCTTGCGGCCCATCTCCACGAGCCGCTCGTCCACCTGAGCGGGCGTGAGCTCGACCGGAGCCGGGGGCGGCACGGGCACGGCAACGGCCACGGGGGCCTCCGGCCGCCTGCCGCGGGGGCGCTCGGCCTCGTCCTGCCGGCGGCGGAGCTCCTCGGCGAGCTGCGAGTTCTCCTCGCGCACCGAGGCGAGCTGCTGCTCGACCTGACGGACCTCGTCCGCCCTCGCGTTGGCGAGCTCGCGCGAGCGCTTCGCCTCCTCCGAGACGTCGTGCAAGCGCTTCTTCGCCTCCCGCAGCTTGTCCCTGGACGAGGAGAGCTCCTCCGACCTTCCCTTCTTGTCTTCGCTCACCCGCTCGGCCGCCTTGCGGGCGGTGGCGGCGTTGGACCGCAGCTTCTCGCGGTCCGCGTTCACCTTTTCGAGCTCGTCTGCGAGCTTGTTGCGAGACGTCCAGCCTACGATGGCAGCGACGAGCGCGGCCACGGCAACGATGATCGTGGTTGCTTCCATTTCGTTCCCGAAAATGACGCCTGACGCCTACTGCGCCGGCTGTTCCGACGCAGGAGGCGGCTGCGCGAGGTAGATTTCCGCGGTGGATACAGCCGCGCCGCCCTTGCCAATCCCGCCGACGACCAGCACCCGACCATCGCCGAGGTCGGTGCAGCTGGTGTAGCCCCGGCCATCGTCACGGAGTTTCTCCGTCTTGTCCGAGCCGAAGGTCGGCTCGGCGTTCGAGCCCTTCGGCGGATCCTGCCACGCGAGGACTTCGGCGCCCGGAACGAAGGCCTGGGTCTCGGAGAACCCCCCGAGCACCAGCGCCCGCTTGGCGTCGAGCCCAACAACACACGGATTCACGCGGGCCCCGGCTTTGAGGCCGAGCGTGCCGGATTTGTTCTGGGAGGGGTCCGTTCCGATCCACTGCGCCTCGTTGGACGCGCCCGACGGCTTGCCGACGCCCGGCTTCCCGGCCTCGGGCGTCCAGGTCTTGGCCCCGCCGATCACACCGAGACGCCTGCCGGCATTCCCGAGGTCGAAGAGAGCGACGCCCGATCGCACGGTCCCGGTCGGGAGCGCAACCGTCTGGTTGCTCACCGTGATGGTGTCGACGTCACGGTTCCAGACGATGAACTGGGACCTGGTCTCCGGCACGCCGCTGTCGTCGATTCCGCCCGCAATCTCGACTGCGGCATTGTTCAGGCCGACGTTCGCTGCGACGTGGTAGGCCCGCGCGAGCTTCGCAGCGCCTTTGACCGGGGAGAAGGTGTTCGCCTTCGCGTCGAAGACCTCGATGGTCTCGACGACCTTGCCGTCGGCGCCGACGCCGCCGACCACGAGCAACGGTCCATTCTCGGCGACCAGCGTGACGGTGTGCCCCTTCCGAGCGTTCTGCAGCTTGACCTGGGACCATGCGCCGGTCGCGGGATCGAAGATCGAAGCGGTGTCCGTGACCTCCTCGACCTGGTCCTTCATCTCGGTCCCGCCGACGATCAGCACCCGGCCGTCGCGCAGGAGGACGCTCTGCGCGAAAGCGTGCGGCACGACCGTACCCGCGCTGGAGATCGCACCGGTCACGGGATCGAAGATCTCGGCAGTGCTGAGGTAACCGGCCCCGGTCCCTGCCTTGTCGAGGCTCGAAAAACCGCCTGCGATCAGGACGCGGCCATCCTTGAGACGGGTGGCGGTGTGTCCTGCGCGCGGGCCGGCGAGGCGGACCGGCTTGCACGTCGTGTCGTTCTCCCATTCGCCCCAGGTGGTGAAGGCGTTGGCCCGGAAGAGCTGCACTCGAACGCTGGGCGCCCCGGAGGACGTCACCTCGAAGGGCTCGGACCGGCCACGGGCCGACAGATTCTTCCCTTCGAAGACGCTGACGGTGACCACCCGGTTCGAGCCGACGGGAACCTCGGGGAGGTCGAGGGCGCCGTCGCTGAAGTTCACCCCTTCCCTCTTGATGTCCGACATTCCGTCGCCGGAGACCACCACTGTCATCGTCCCTTGCCTCGCGGCCAGGTGCTCGATGGTCTCCTGGCAGTCCCTGGTGACGAGCTCGATGTCGAACGAGGACTCGCCGCCGCAGGCCGCGAGGAAGAGGAGCGCGGTGCTGGAGGCACCGCGCAGGATGCGCGAGACGTTCATGAGATCGGGTCCTGTGTCACGAGACGCGACAAAGCGAAGATCGGGCGACTACCGCCAGCTCATGTGGGGAGTCGCCCCGCTGTTTCCACCAGACGCGAGGGCGAGACCGGCGACGCCACCGGCGACTGCCGCAGCGCCCGTCCAGAACCACCACTTCGAGAGGAGGCCGCCGCTGCTCTTCGTCACCTGGCTCTGCTCGAAGACCGTCTCGTCCTCGATGCTGGCGCCACCGGCGAACTTGTAGGTCTTCTTCTGCGGCTCCTCCACCTTCGGGGGCGGCGCGCCGAAGTCCTCGCCGCGGGTCGGGAGCAGGAAATCCTGGGAGGCGACCTCGGGCTTCTTCTCCACCACAGCAGGAGCGGCAGGCTTGGCCGGCGGGGCGAAGGCGAAGTCCTCCTTCGGAGCCGGAGCCGCAGCTGCGGGCGCCGTCGGTCCCGCAGCCGGAGCCGCGGACGCCTCGGGCGCCGTCCCGCCCCCGCCCGCCGGGGTCTTCTGGCCACCCACCGGGCGACGAGGCCCGGACGCGGGAGCGATCGGCCCCTTGCCGCCCCGATCGTCGCCCTTCGGCGCCGCCGGGGTGAGGTTCACGGCGAAGTCGACCTCGTGGATCTTCTCCGCACCGGCCTTGGCATCGGCGGCGATGGCCCGCGGGAGCTCGGTCGCGGCGCCGGGGGCGGCGAGCGAGTCGCCGATCTGCTTGGCGACCTTGTTGATCTCGATGCTGGCGCCGAGCATGTCGCGGTCGAGGGTCACCGGCTGCAGCTCGGAGAACGTCCCCTCCTTCACGTGGAAGGCGAAGGAGACGATGCCCATGTTGGCGCCCTTGGCGTACGCACCGCCGATCACCACGACCTGCGCGCCCGTCTGCTTGGCGACCGCCGCGACCTGGGCCCTGGCGTCGGCGTCGAGGTCGTTGTGCGTGAGCTTGGTGATGAGCGAGGCGACGGCGCCCTCCTTCTTCGAGCCGTCGTCGGGCGTGATCCGGAAGAGCTCGTCCTTGCGAATCTCGACCCGCTCCACGTACGGATCGGTGCTCGGCAGCTTGATCTTCACGTAGTGCACGCCCGGGAGGAGCCCGGCCACGAGCACGGGGCTGGTGGCGGCTTCCCGACCGTCGATCCACACGCCGGCGCCCGGCGGGGTGGTGTCGACGCGCAGCGAGCCCGTGCCTTCGGCGGCGAGCCCGCCGCGGACCTTCTCGTAGAGATCCACGAAGACCTGGTCGTACTCGTCACCGGCGGCGATCCGGAGCGAGGGCTGCACGCGGATCGCCTTCACGAGGGGACCCTGGGCGGCCTGGCCCTCGCGCCCCATGCGGAAGAGGGCGACCGCCTGCTTGAGATAGGCGTCGACCAGCGGATCGATGTCCTCGACCGCGATGAAGTTGGACTCCATCTCCGAGACGGCCTGGGTGAAGGCGTCGAGAGCGGGCTTCATCTTCCGGCTCGCGAGGAGCTCCTTGCCCCTGGCGAGGTCCGCGCGGGCCGCTTCGACCGCCTTGGTCTGCTCCGCCGTCGCCTTCTTCGCCCCGCCGCCGGCACCGCCGGCCTCTTTCGGGAGCTTCACGAGCTTGACGCCGCCGTTGGCACCGAGGCCGTCTTCGAGGGTCGCGGCGATCTGCTCGCCCGTTGCGCGGGGGATGCTGTCGAAGAGCGGCGCGTACGGCACCACCACGACCTTGACCTTGTCGGCCATCGCGACCGCGGGCGCGATGGACACCGCCACGGCGATCGCGGCGGCGATCGGGGCGAACTTGCGGCTCGGGTTCACGTGCTCTCGCTCCCTTGCCGGCCAGGGGATTGGCCGGTCGTTTCAAGGATTTGGGAGGGCGAGTCTATGGCCTGCCGCGTTCCGGAGTCAAACGACCTTCGACGTGGCGCATCGTTCGCCGACGTCCGGTGTGATAGGACGCTCGGATACTCGCGAACGCGGAATTCGGCGGGGCGCCGCCCCGGATCGTTCGCCAGGGCTCCTCTGTTGAGACGACGTGCGCCTGTCCATCGCCACCCGGATCTTCCTCGTCTTCGCCGCCGTCGTCTCGATCTTCGGGGCGGTGAGCTCGTTCGCCGTCTGGCGGATGCACGCGGTGGGCGCCGACATCCGGCTGGTGTCCGAGGGCTACCTGCCCCTGACCAAGGTGGCCGCCCAGCTCGAGACCTTCCACAAGAACAAGCAGCGGGACACCGACCGCCTGATCGAGGAGAAGGATCCCCGGGCCCAGCGGATCCTGATCAAGCTCGCCCGCCTCTACTATCCGCGGATCGTCCGGGAAAAGCTCGCCCAGGGCGGGCTCCTCGTCACCGAGACTCGCAGGCTGAGCGGTGCGAAGGAGAAGCCCTTCCTCGACGAGATCGAGGGGAGGCTCGCCGAGATCTCGCGGGACTACGACGTCTACGACGCGGAGGCCGACACCTTCTTCGCCGCCCTCGAATCCACCGAGGCCGAGTCCTCCGAAGTGGCGCCGGCCCCTGACGAGCGCGGCAAGGAGCTCAAGCGGACCGAGCGCCGGATCGATCGCTCGCTCCGCCTCTTGAGCCATGCCCTCGAGGGCCGGATCCAGGAGCGGGTGAAGGAGGCCCAGGCCACCGAGCGGAGCTCGTCCTGGGCGATCATCGGCTTCTCCATGGCCGCCATCGCCCTGGGGATCCTCGCCACCCTCCTCTCCCAGCGTCTGCTCTCTCCGATCCGACCCCTCACCCGGGCGGCGGTGCGGATCGGCGACGGCGACTACACCGCGCAGGTCCCGACCCGGGCGGCGAACGAGGTGGGCGTCCTCGCCCGGGCCTTCAACCAGATGGCCGCCTCGCTGCAGGCACGGGAGCGGGAGCTCCAGGAGAAGCAGGAGGAGCTCGTCCTGGCCGAGAAGCTCGCCACCGTGGGCCGGATGGCCGCGCAGATCACCCACGAGATCCGCAACCCGCTCTCCTCGATCGGCCTGAACACCGAGCTGCTTGCGGAGGAGCTCCCCGCTGAGCTCCCGAACGCAGCCGAGGCCCGGAGGCTCTGCGCCGCCATCGGGCGCGAGGTCGATCGCCTCGCCGACGTCACCGAGGACTACCTCCGCTTCGCCCGCCTGCCCAAGCCCGAGCTGGTCCGGGAGGACGTCGTGGCCCTGGTGCGGGATCTCGTGGCCTTCGTGAAGCCCGAGCTCGACGAGGCCGGGATCGCGGTGGAGCTCGACCTGCCGGAGACGCTCCCCGCGGAGGTCGACGAGAACCAGCTCCGGCAGGCCCTCCTCAACCTGGTCCGGAACTCCCGGGAGGCCATGGCCGGAGGCGGCACGCTCAAGCTGGCGGGGCGGTCGGATGGAGACGGGATCGAGCTCTCGATCCACGACTCCGGCCCTGGCGTTCCGCCCCAGGCCCTCGAGCGGATCTTCGACCCCTTCTTCACCACCAAGAGCGGCGGGACCGGCCTCGGCCTCTCGCTCACCCAGCAGATCATCGCCCAACACCACGGCCGCGTGAGCTGCGAGAGCGGGCCCACCTCGGGCACCACGTTCACCGTCCACCTGCCCACCCCGGAGTACCTGGCTTGAGCCTTCCTCCCCTCCTCCACACGAAGGACACCCTCCCGAACGGCCTGCGCGTCGTCACGGTCGAGACGCCGCACCTCCACTCCGCGATCCTCTCGGTCTACGTGCGCTCCGGCAGCCGCCACGAGAGCTCCGAGCTCATGGGGATCTCGCACTTCCTGGAGCACATGTTCTTCCGGGGCTCCGAGCGCTACCGCGACACGGTGGAGATGAACGCGCGCGTGGAGGAGGCGGGTGGGAACCTGAACGGCATCACCACGCGTGACCACGGCTATTACTACACGCCCCTGCACCCCGGCCAGCTCGAGGTGGGCTTCGAAGTGATCGGCGACATGCTCGCCACGCCTCGCCTCGTCCAGATCGAGACCGAGCGCCAGATCATCCTGGAGGAGATGCTCGACGAGGTGGACGAGACCGGCAGGGACATCGACATCGACAACCTCTCGAAGGCGATGCTCTTCGCCGGGAACGGCCTCGCCCACAAGATCGCCGGCACGCCCAAGACCGTGAAGCGGATCGGCCTCGAGGATCTGCGCGAGCACCACCGGCGGATGTACGTGGGTCCGAACCTGGTCCTCGCCTGCGCGGGCCCGATCTCCCGGAGCCAGGTGCTCGAGCTCGCGGAGCGGCACTTCGGCAGGCTGCCTGCCGCCGGGGAGCCTCCGGCAGAGGCGCTCCCGCTTCCCCCGCCGCCGGGCCCCACCGTCAACCTGCTCGATCACGAGGACTCGCAGCAGACCGAGATGCGCCTCAACTTCCTGGCGCCGCCGGAGCACGACCCGGACTTCCCCGCCCTCCTCCTCGCCCGCCGCATCCTCGACGACGGCCTCTCCTCGCGGCTTCCCTTCGAGGTCGTCGAGAAGAGGGGGCTCGCCTACGCGCTCCACGCCGGCATCGACACCTACTCGGACCTCTCGCTCTTCGAGGTCGAGGTGGCCTGCGCCCACCAGAAGGTCCCCACGGTCCTCGCGACGATCGGCGACGTCCTCGGGGGCTTCGCCTCCGACGGCCCCACGGCCGCCGAGCTCGATCGCGCCAAGCGCCGCTACCGCATGGGCCTCGAGTTCGCGCTGGACAGCGCGTCGGATCTCGCCGGCTGGTTCGGCGGAACGGAGCTCTGGCGTCCAGCGGAGACCTTCGAGGAGAGGGTGGCGCGGGTGGAGGCGGTGACGGCGGACGACCTCCGCCGGGTCTGCACGAAGATCTTCTCCCGGTCGAACCTCCACATGATGCTCGTGGGGCGGGGCGGGGGCCGGGCGGAGCAGAAGCTGAAGCGCCAGGCGTCCGAGCTGCCCCTTCCCAAGTAATCGGGCCAAATAAACCCGGGAGCACCGGACGTTCTGACCCACCAGGTCCCTGGAGAACGGCAGCGAGGAGCGGGAGACTCCTCCCATCGCTGCGGCCCCGGGGCGGATCGAGATGCACGCATTCGTCTACAGGCTGGTGGAACGGCTCACCCACGAAGGCCCGGCGCTCTCGCGCAACCGGCATTTCCACACGTTCGCGAGCCCGGAGGGCAAGCAGGCCCTCCGGATCGCGCGGCGCCTGCGATCCATCGCCCGCGACATCGCCGCCGCGCCGAAGCCGCCGGGGCTCGCCCGCGATCGAGGCCGGGTCCGGCTGGAGATCCCCATCGCCTCGGGCGTACGCACGGCCCTCCTCGACGACGCGGAGTGGCAGCTCCTGCACCGCATGCCGGCCGTACGAGCGGCTCTGCCGAACGACCTCCCTAACTAAGCCTGGACGGAACCGGCACCGGCGGCAGTGTTCCCCGGACCGTTTCCTGGTTACTATTCCGGCTTCGCAACACGGGGGAGCCCGATGGAACCGATCGGAAGCGGTCGTGGCCCGATCTCGAGGGACTGGCTCCAGTCGGCCCTGCGAGGATTCATGCGCGCGAGCGGCGCTCCGGCCGGCCTCCTCGCCGACCTGGACGCGCCCTTCCTCGGGCCGTCGTCGGTGGCGAACCACGGGATCTCCGGCGAGGCCTGGCTCGTGGCGGTGAAGCAGGCGGCGCTCGCAGCCGATCTCGAGCCCGTCCCCGGTCCGGCGCGCACGCACTTCGTCGCAGTCGACGACGACCACGGCCAGCCGAAGCTGCTGGTGCTCCACGGGGAGTCGGGGCGATGGCGCACCCTCGCCCTCGCCTTCGGCGGGAGCGCATCGGACCCGGCCGTCCGCCGCGCGATCTCGGAGGCGCTCGAGAGGCCTCCGCCCGCAGTCCATCCTTCGATCGCGCTCCTCGACGGGATCGGGCGCCAGACCGGCCTGCCCTTCGCCCTGCTCGAGAAGCGAGAGCTGGCCTGGGCGAACCTGGCGCTCTGGAGCGCGATGGGGCTCACGGACGGCGCGCAGCTCGGCTCGGCCTTCCTGAGCCCGAAGACGCTGCTGATCTCCACCCGGATCGAGGCCGCAGCGCGCGGCGAGCTCTCGCTCCCCGGCCTCGTGCTGTCGCCCCTCCCCAACGGCGCCCAGCTCGTCCAGGCGGCGGATCCGGAGGAGAAGCTGCGCGCAGCGCGGTTCGACCGGCTGGTGAGGACGTGGGGGCTCACCCTCACCGAGCGCCACGAGCTGACCCACATCCTCCAGGGCCGCCCGTCGAAGGAGGCCGCACGGCTGGACGAGGTCTCTCCCGACACCATTCGCGAGCGCCGCCGCCGGATCTACAAGAAGGCCGGCGTGGGCGGCGCGGGACCCTTGCGCGCCCTCCTAGGCGGGCTTTCCTAGACCAAAGCGGCGCCGAGGAGCTCCCGGAGGGCCGCGACCGGGTCGGGAGCCGCCAGGCGCAAGGGGACGCCCGATGCGCCGAGGACCTCCGCGAGCTCTCCGAAGCCGGGACCGGTGTCGAGGCTGGTGACGCCCAGGGCACCTGCGGCCAGCGGCGCCCACAGCGGGCGGAGGCCGGCCTCTAGACGGATCCCGACGAGGTCGAGGACGACCTCCTCGCCGAGATCGATCGTCGCGAAGGTCCCGAGCTCGCCGGGATCGGCGGATCGGCCGAAGCCCGGGAGCCTCGCGAGGTGCGCGATCGCCCGGTCGAAGCCTGCCTCATCCGTGAAGGCGACGAGCACCTTCAGTACCCGGCTCGACGGTCGCGACCGGAGGATCCGCTGCCGGAGCGCGTGGAGCTCAGAGGGGTCCAGGAGCGGCGCCTCGGTCGCGGCGGCGGGGCCGGAGGCGCGCCTCACCGCCCCATCTCGAAGGAGCGCATCCAAGGCCTGAGCCGCCTCGAGATCGACCGATTCGCAGCGATCCAGGAGCTCCGCCACGGTGCCGCTCCCCTGCCGGAGCCGGGCGGCGATCTGCGCGGCCGAGCCGGCGAGGGCGCCGCCCTCCACCGCGAGCTCGAGGCGTTCGCTCCGGCCCGGGAGCCTCTCCGTCACCCGCGCGAGCTCGTCGGAGTGGTGGAGGGCGTCGAGGAGGAGGCGGTCCAGGCTCAACCCGAACCGGTCGGCAACGTCCGCGCGCCCGGCGTGCACCTCGAAGCTCCCCTCCTCCTGCACGAGCAGGCGGTAGACGGCCTTGAGACCGACGATTCCGGACATGCGGGCGTCGTAGATCCGGCCTTCGACGACGTCGACCTCGCCCGAGGCGGAGGCGCCCCGGACGATCAACCTGCACGTGCGCCGGTTGATCGCGAAGGCCTGGAGGAGGTCGGGGAGCTTCAGATGCGTGAGGCGCCCCCGCAGCTCGCTCTCGGGATCGGGGGCCGCTCCCCGCGCCCCGCGCAGGAGCTGATCGATCCGGCCCAGGAGCTCGTCCTGCCGATAGGGCTTTCGCAGGCTCCCTTCCACGTCGGAGAGGAGCGCCGGCGCCGGGTTGCGGCCGGTCAGGAGGACCGGGATCGCCTCGGTGCGCGGGTTGCTGCGAAGGATCCGGACGAAGGCCGACGGCTCGATCAGCCCGCACGCCTCGTCGATGAGCACCAGGTCCGGGTGCCGGAGGAGGGTGAGCTGCAGCGCCTGGGATCCGTCGCTCGCCGCGTGGATCTGGAAGCCGCGATCGCGCAGGAGCGGGCCGATCCTCCGAACCGCCTCGGCGTCCGGATCGGCGATGAGGATCGTCCGGCCCTGTGCGCTAGAAGGTGTGGAGATCATAGGTCCGCTGGAGGCGCGTCACGAGGGAGTCGACGAGGGGGGGATCGCTCGTGTGGAAGGCGAGGTCGTCCCGCCGCACCAGCGCATACGACGACTGCTCGGAGAGGAAGAGCAGGAGCTCGTGGCGGCAGCAGGGATCCTCCGCGTCGACGTAGACCGGAGTGAGAGCCGGATGCACCAGGGCCGAAGGGCCCCGCCTCCCGAAGAGGTGGACGCCCCACGAGCCCGCTCCACGGGGGAGGGCCTCGAGGAGGGGAAGCCAGTCGGCGTGCTCCTTGGGCCCGGACGTGGAAAAGACCAGCCCCCTGCCCTCGCCCTCCCGCGCGACCTCTCGGAGGATCTCCGCGCGGATCGATCGAAACAGGGAGGGGCTCATGGCGAGGCGCCGGCTCGAGGGATCCTCGGGCCCCCCGGGGTCGAGGACGTGGTCGACGCTCTGCCAGAAGTCCAGGTTCCGCTTCCGGAGCTCCACCGCCGGCGAGAGCCGGCCGAGGCGGCTGCGCTCGCGGCAGCGGTGGAGGAGCGAGTCCACGTCCCGGCCGTCGCGGCCGTGGGTGGCTGCGCCGGGCTCCAGGGCCACGACCTGGGCGCCGGCGATTCCGCGGCTGGCGAGGTCCTCCTCCGCGGCGGCGAGGGCCCTTCGCTGGAACATCAGCGCGCCGAAGTGATCCGTCTCGGGGAGCAGCACGACGAGCTCGTCGTCCGAGAGCCTCGCCACCACGTCCACGTCGCGGGCCACCCGGCCGACCGCGCCGGCGATCCCGCGGAGCAGGGAGCGGGCGGCCTCGGCACCCAGCGTCTTCTGGAGCATCGGGAGCGCGTCCACCCGGAGGAGCACGAGCGCAAAGGAGCGCCCATAGCGCTGGGCGCGCTGGACCTCCTTCGCCGCATATTCCCCGAAGAACGACGGCCCATGCGCGCCCGTCTCGGGATCGCGCAGGTCCGGGAGACGAGCCGGATGCACGGGCCGAGTCTCGTTGCGCAGGTGGCTGGTGTCAAACGGTCCCTCGGCTCCGGGCATCCAGGGCGGGCGCGTCAATATCGGAGCTCGCTCCGGACGGCGACCAGCCGAAAGCCAACTCCCTCCCGCTGCATCTCCAGGGTCACCGGCGTCCCCACCGGCCCCCGGATCCGGTCCACGGCGAGCTGGAGCGCTCCGCCGAGCGCCATGCCGTCCACCGCCAGGATCACGTCGCCCCGCCGCATCCCCGCGACGAAGGCCGGCCCGCCGCCCACGACCTCCGCCGCGACCACCTGCCCCCGGTCCAGGCCGATCGTGAGGCCGATCCCGCCGAAGACCTCCTCTCCGGGCCCGTCGCCGCGAGGGGGCAAGCGGATCTCGACGCGGGACGGGCTCCCCTCCCGTACGTCGACGATGGCCGGTGGCACGAAGCCGTGTCCGGACGCATAGGCGAAGACCGGCATCCGGCCCGGGGCAACGCCGGACAGCCGGAAGGATCCGTCACCTCCGGTCAGGGTCTGGGGCGCCTTCGGCACGTCGGCCGCCTGCCCGAAGGCGAAGGTGCCGGATCTCGAGAGCGACACCCGCGCGCCGGCGAGCGGGGACCCGTCTTTCGCGTCGAGGACCACACCCTCGATCACGCCGCCCTCCTCCAGCTCCAGCACGACCTGGGGCGAGTCGCCGCGATCCGGGACTACCGCCCGCGCCGTGGCCACTCCCGTCCCGCGGGCGCTCGCCCGAACCTCGTACGCGCCCGCCGGAAGACGGAGCCGGAACCGGCCGTCCGGCGAGAGGATCGCCTGGCTCGTTGCGCGTCCCCTCCCGGGCTCCAGCGGCGAGGCGGCCACGACGAAGTCCGACGCGGGACGCCCCTGCCGCAGGACCAGGCCGGAGAGCGCGCCGCCCGAGAGCGTCACGGTCACGTCTCCTTCGTTCGCGAAGATCCCCCGGAGCCCGCCAGCGAGCTCCTCGGCGGTCGCCTCGAGGCGCAGGGGGCCGCCGGGGACGCCCCGGAGCTCGAAGAAGCCGTCGGCGCCCGCGCTCGTGTGGGATGCGAGGGAGGGGGGTCCGGCCTCGGGCCAGACCGCGAGCTCGGCGCCCGGCACGGGCCGCCCCGCAGCGTCGACGGCCCGGCCCTGAAGCACGGCGCCGCCTAGCTGGATGGTGACCTCCGCGGCTTCGCCCTCGAGGAGCTCGAGCGGACCGACCAGGCCGCGGGCAGCGCCCCGGGCGGCCACGAGCTGCACGAACCCCGCCGGGATCCTCTCGAGGGCGAAGCGTCCGTCCGATCCCGTGACCGCTTCGGCGATGGTGCGCCCACGATCGACGGCATGGACGCGCGCGCCCACGACGACAGCGCCGGCCGCGTCGTTCACGTTGCCCGCGATCCGGCCCGACTCCCCGATCCGGATCACGATCCCCTCGCGGGTCGTGCCGGGGGCGAGCTCGATCGCGTCGCTGTACCCTGTGTCACCCTTGGTGTCGATCGCCTTCACCGTGACGACGCCGACGGGTGCGCCGACGTCGAAGGAGCCGTCCGGGCGCGAGGTCACGGCGGGATGTCCAGCGACCGAATCCAGACGGTAGGGGATCGGGAGCAGCGTCGCTCCGCCGACCGGTGCGCCTGCCGAGTCCACCACACGCCCGCGGATCCGCGCGCCACGGGAGAGCAGGAGCTCCAGCCCGCCGACGGGGCCGGCGTCCAGCGAGAGCGGGAGCGAGCGGGCCTCGTAGCCGTCCGCCGACGCCGTGAGCTCGACCTCGGCAGGAGGGAGGCCCTCCAGGCGGAAGGCGCCGACCCGATCGGTTCGGACGGAGACGCCGGCGGCCTGGAGGGTGGCCCCCTCGAGAGCGTCACCCGTGGACGCGTCGCGGACCACGCCGAAGACGGATCCGCCCCGCTGCAGCCGGAGGACGAGGCCGCCGAGTTCCTCGCCTTCCGCCAGGGGGATCGGGCCCAAGGGCTCGGAGGAGAGCGGCCCCTGGCGAGCGACGAGATGGTAGTCGCCCGGTGGAAGGGGGCCCAGGCGGAACGAGCCGTCCGCAGCCGCCGAGGCCACGGCCGCGGCCGCGCCTCCCTCGGACCGGATCGCGCGGATTTCGGCGCCGCCGGCCGGGCGTGCATCCTGGGTCTGGACCTGGCCGCCCAGGTGGCCGCCACCGAGCCGCTGCGGCCCCCGGCGCGCGAAGGGGGTCGGCTCCTGCTGGGCCTCCGTGTGGCCGGAGCCGGAGCCCGACGAGGCCGCCGGCTCAGGAGGCGTCGACGGCTCGCGCAGGAGGAGCATCACGGCCACTGCGGCGAGAGCGAGCGAAGCGGCGATGACGAGACGACGGAGGCGCATGGTCGGACGGGAGGAGCTTGGCCGCATCCAGCGGCGGACGGCAACCTCCTTTCAGAAGTCCGGGCCGAGCGCAGTCAGCGCGACGTGATGGGGCGGCCCTTGGCGATCGCGTCGGCGATCCCTTCCGCCGACCGGCGCACTGCTTCCGCCTCGGCCTCGGCGCGGCGGGCGGCAAGCGAGCTCGCGGCCCGGGCGTTTTCGGCGGCCTCCGCCCGGCGCTCCGCCGCTCGCATCCGCTCCTCGGCCTCCCGGGCGCGCAAGATCGCGGACTCCGCCCGCTCCTCCGCCTCCCGGAGCCTCCGACCCACCGGATCGTCGTTGTCCGCGCGGCCCGAAGCGTCCCGTGAGAAGGACAGGTCGTTCGCCGGATCCAGGGCGTCGAGCCGGAGCTGCCTCGCGACCGCGCGGGCCCGAGCGACCTCGGCCTCGAGGGCGGCGAGCTCGTCACTCGCGTCGTCCGACTGCCGCGAGCGCAGGCTCTCGACCAGCGCTTCCAGCTCCTCCATCCGCAGCCGGTCGGCCGCCGCGGCCGCTCGAAGCGTCACGGTCTCCGCTTCCAGCTCCTCTGCGCGCAGCCGCAGCCCAGCGGACTCGAGCCGGGCCTCCGCGAGCCCGGCGGCCAGCGCGTCGGCGCGCTCCAGCACGACCACTTCACGCACGGAGGTGGATTCGACGATCGGCCGAAGGGGCTGGAGCCGGAGCGCGTGCTCCCAGACGTCCGCGTCGTGCTCGCCGCAGACGAAGAGCCAGTACGCGGCCTCTTCGCCGCCCGCGTCGCCCTCCTCGACCGTGAGCGCCGTTCCGGTGCGAGCCGACGGCGAGACCACCCAACCCGCGATCGATCGCTGGGTCGCCACCTCTACCGACGGGAAGGCAGCGGCGAGGAGCGCAGCGGTCCGGGCGTACGCCGCGGCATCGCCGGCCTCGCAGGACCGGGAGTACCCGCTGCCGCGCACCGCGACGACGAGCCTGCCTCCGGGCGCGAGAGCGTCCCTCAGCGCGGCCAGCCCACCCTCGTCGAAGATCCACGACGGATCGTGGACCACCGCCAGATCGAATCGAGCCGCAGGGAGGGAGCCGAGGCCCTCCGGCTCGAAGCGCAGGCCGGGGCCGCCGTGCTCGCGCTGCGCCGCCACCGCCGAGGCCGGATCCCGATCCACCGACACGACCGAGGCTGCGCCGCGATCGTGCAGCGCCAGCGCGCTCGTGCCGCCGCAAGCGCCGATCGCCCCGAGCTCGAGGATCCGCGCGCCGCGGACCATCGGCTGGAGGAAGAGCTGACGGGCGAAGATGACGTCGCGAGCCGAGGTCATCGGGCCCCGTCCATCGCAGCGGCATCCTCCTCCGCCGCTGCCCTCGGGGGTTCTTCCGCCGCCGGCGCCGCCGACGGGGAGCGGGCCTGGGCCTCTCCGGTCACGGCAGGAGCCGATCCCGAATCGTCCAGGGAGCCCCTGGGCTCGGAGCCTTCGACCCGCCCCTGCATGCGGGCGAGCACGTCCCCGAGCGTATTCGTCGCCGCGATCACGCGGTCGAGGAGCCTGGCCGCCTCCCTACCCCGTCCCGTGGGCACCTGGGCGGCGAGGAGCAGCTTCTCGTTCACTCCCTGCAGGATGGCGATCGACTCGCTCAGCCGGGCCCGCCCGTCCGAGAACGCGACCTCGGCCTGCACCTCCCGCAGCCGGGCGACCTGGTCGCCCGAGATCCCCGGCAGCAGGGCGGCCCTCTCCACGTACGCCCCGCCCTCACGCAGCGCGCCGGGGTCGTCCGAGACCAGGCGCCGGTGCGCCCAGTCGAGCAGGAGGTCGAAGAGCGCCTGGTCGAGGTCCTGGCGCTCGTCGAATCGCTTCTCCGGAACCGCGGCCCAGGACGGGAGCTCGATCGGCGCGTAGGCCTTCGCGAGGTTGGGATCCTCCGGCAGGTATGCGGTCTTCCAGGAGGGCAGCCACGACCCGCGGGAGACCACGAGCCGCCGCCCCTCCGTCGCGAGGAAGTAGAAGCGCCGGTTGCGCTCGGCGAGGAGGAAGAAGGTGGACGCCGCGAGCCCGGCGATCAGCGCCAACAGCGCGAGCCGCTTGGTCCGCGCGAGCGCGCCTCCGCCCTCGTGCTTCTTCGCCTCGTCGGTCTCTCCACTCACGGCAGGTCCTCCGTACACCCTCGAAAAGGGCGCCGAGAATAATCGGGTCCCGGATCGGACCTCAAGATGGCTGGTGTCAAACGGCCCCCTCGAGGATCCCGAGGAAGCCGAGGTTTCGATACTTCTGCGCGTGGTCGAGGCCGTAGCCCACCACGAACTCGTCGGGGATCGAGAAACCGAGGTAGACGATCTCGATGGGAACGCGCATGCGGGCCGGCTTCTCGAGGAGCGAGCAGACGGCCAGCGAGGCCGGATGCCGCGTCGCGAGGTTGTCGAGCAGGTAGCGCATGGTGAGCCCGGTGTCGACGATGTCCTCCACGAGCAGGACGTGCTTCCCGGTGATCGGGTGCGAGAGATCCGAGGTCAGCTGAACCACGCCGGAGCTCTTCGTGTTTCCGCCGTAGGACGCGACGCCGAGGAAGTCGATCGAGATCGGCAGGTCGATCGCGCGCACCAGGTCGGCGAAGAACATGAACGAGCCCTTGAGCACGCCCACCACCACGAGCTCCTTGCCCTGGTAGTCGCGGGTGATCCGCGTCCCCAGCTCTCCGACCCGGGCCGCGATCGCCGCCTCGTCGTGGAGCACCTTCACGCCTGGTAGGTTCATTGGTCCAGCTCTCCCACTGCGCCATCGATACCACGTCGGGCCAGGGCCGTCGGACGGGTTCGGCTTGACGGCGGCCGCCGATATCGAGGATTTGCGGGGATCGTGCACGTCTACGACGCCGTCGCCCCCGCCAAGGTCAACCTCACCCTCCACGTGCTGTCGAAGCGCCCCGACGGCTACCACGACCTCGCGTCGCTCATGGTGCCGATCTCCCTGGCCGATCGGCTCCGGATCGAGGTCGGTGAAGGCTCGGCGGTTCGGGTGGAGGTGCCGGGCCGGCCGGAGCTCGAGGGGGACTCGAACCTCTGCGCCGCCGCGGCCCGGGCCTTCGCCCGGGAGCTCGGCTCGGCCGGGAGCGTGCGGGTGGTCCTCGACAAGCGCGTGCCTATCGCCGCGGGCCTGGGTGGAGGCTCATCTGACGCGGCCGCCGTCCTCCGCGCGCTGGCCCGCCACCGCGGCGTCGCCCTCGACGATCCCAGGCTCCACGCAGCCGCCCTCTCGGTCGGCAGCGACGTCCCCTTCTTCCTCCGCTGCGAGGCCGCCCTAGTGGGCGGGAGGGGCGAGCTCCTCCTCCCCGCCCCCGGCCTCCCGGAGCTCCTCGCCTTCGTCATCGTCCAGGCGCCCTATGGCGTCTCCGCCCGTGAGGCCTATGAGGGCCTGGCGGCGATGCGGGCCTCGGGCGAGCTTCCTCCCGGCCACGACGAGCCGCTCCCGGCCGCCCTGGGCTCCGCCGAGGAGGTCGCCGGCATCCTGACCAACGACCTCGAGGCGGCCGTGTCCCGGACCCGGCCTATCGGGGACTGCAAGACCCGCCTACTGGAAGCCGGCGTCCTGGCCGCGCTGATGTCGGGTAGTGGACCGAGCGTCCTGGGGGTGGCGCGAGACGCCGCCCACGCCGAGGCCTGCGCACGCTCCCTTCGGAGGGCGCCCGGCGAGGAGGTCCACGTCGCGAGGACGTTGAAGGCGTTCTCCGATTGAGCGAGACTCACCGATTCGTAGACGCATCGGCACTCGCCAAGACTGGGGGGCAGTCGGATGGAGATCACCGAGGTTCGCGTATTCCCGATCAACGAAGAGCGACTCAAAGCCTACGTCACCATCACGCTGGACGACTGCTTCGTGGTCCACGACCTTAAGGTGATCCACGGCAACACCGGCCTCTTCGTCGCCATGCCAGCGAAGAAGCGTAGGGACGGCACCTTCAAGGACATCGCCCACCCCCTCAACAGCGCGACGCGCGAGCGAATGGAGCAGGTGATCCTGGACGAATACGACCGGGAGGTCCGCCGGGTCGAGGTCCTCGACCCGCCGCCGCTCCCCCGCGCCGCCGGCGGACACGACTAAGGGTCCTGTCGCGGGAGCGCCGGGTTCCCGCCGCAGGAGCGCCTCCTTGGTGGGTTGCGCAGGTTCGAGGTGTCGCCTATAAGCCGCACGCGACGGCGTCGCTCGAAGGCAATTTCTCCTCGAGACGACCGCGCCCCAGGCGGAGCCCGCGCAGATGAGTCGAGACTTCAAGGTCTTTTCCGGAAACTCGAACCCCCAGCTCGCCAAGGACATCTGCGCCTATCTCGAGCGCCCGCTCTCCCGCGCAGACGTGGGCCGGTTCTCGGACGGCGAGATCAACGTCGAGATCGGCGAGAACGCCCGAGGGATCGACTGCTTCCTCGTGCAGTCCACCTGCCGCCCGACCAACGACAACCTGATGGAGCTCCTGGTGATGATCGATGCGCTGAAGCGCGCGTCGGCCACCTCCATCACCGCCGTGATCCCCTACTACGGCTACGCGCGCCAGGATCGGAAGGTCGCCCCCCGCACGCCCATCACGGCGAAGCTGGTCGCGGACCTCCTCACCTCCGCCGGCGCCGACCGCATCCTGTCGATGGACATGCACGCGGGGCAGATCCAGGGCTTCTTCAACATCCCCTTCGATCACCTCTACGCTGCGCCGGTCCTGGTCGATCACCTCATGCGGAACATCACGGATCCGGACAACCTCGTGATCGTCTCCCCCGACGCCGGCGGCGTGGAGCGGGCGCGGGCCTACTCCAAGCGCCTGGGCGCGTCCCTCGCGATCGTGGACAAGCGCCGGGCGAAGGCCAACGTCGCCGAGGTGATGAACCTCATCGGCGACGTCGACGGCAAGCACGCGGTGCTCCTCGACGACATGATCGACACGGCGGGCACCCTCACCGGCGCCGCCGCGGCGCTGGTCGAGAAGGGCGCGACCCGCGTGTCCGCCTGCGCGGTCCACCCGGTCTTCTCGGGCCCCGCGATCAAGCGCCTCGAGGAGTCGGCCATCGACGAGGTCATCGTCACCGACACCATCCCGCTCATGCCGGACGCGGCCGCCTGCTCCAAGATCAAGGTGCTCTCGGTGGCCCGGCTCTTCGGTGAGGCGATCCAGCGGATCCACTCCGCCGACTCCCTCTCCTCGCTGTTCCTCTAGACTGCCGTGTTTCGCGCGTGGTAGATCGCGCGGCTTCGCCGGCCCTCCCTGGGCCGGAAAGCAGTCAATATGCGGCTTACACAAGCGGCCGCTCGATCCCAAGGACGTCGCCATGATCCAGACGAAGCTCGCAGCCCAGGTCCGTGAGAAGACCGGCAAGGGCGTGGCCCACCGCCTCCGCGCCAGCAAGATGATCCCCGCCGTCATCTACGGCCCCCACCAGGAGAAGCCGCTGACCATCGCGGTGGATCCGAAGGCCCTCCGCGCGGCCATCCAGACGGCGCATCGGTTCAACACCATCCTCACCCTCGAGCTGGACCAGGGCGGGTCGAAGACCGCGCTCCTCAAGGACTACCAGCAGGATCCGGTCAGCCGCGAGCTGCTCCACGCCGACTTCTACGAGGTCGCGCTGGACAAGCCCGTCACCGTTCCGGTCCCGCTCGTCCTCGTCGGCAAGGCCCAGGGCGTCACCGAGGGCGGCATCCTCTCCCAGAACCGCCGGGTGATCGACGTCGTCTGCCTCCCCAACCAGATCCCGGAGAAGATCGAGGTCGACGTCACCGATATGAAGGTGAACCAGGCCCTGCACGCCTCCGACGTGAAGGCCCCCGAGGGGATCGCCCTGCGCTACCTCACGGACTTCACCATCGCCGTGATGTCGGCCCCTGAGGTCGAGGCTGCCGCTCCTGCCGCCGAGGCGGCCGCCGCGAAGCCTGCCAAGGGCAAGAAGTAAGCCTTCCTACCGTGAAGCTGCTCGCTGGCCTCGGAAACCCCGGCAAGGAATACGAATCGACCCGGCACAACGTCGGGTTCATGGTCGTAGACCACATCGCCGGGGCCGCTGGCGCGCAGATCGATCGGAAGAAGTTCAAGGCCGAGCTCGGCGAGGCCGGGCTGGGCGGCGTGAAGACGCTGCTGGTCAAGCCGCAGACCTTCATGAACCTCTCCGGCGAGTCGATCGCGGGAGCGGCGAGCTTCTACAAGATCGCGCCCGCCGACGTGATCGTGATCCACGACGAGCTCGACCTCGAGCCCGGCCGGATCCAGATCAAGGTCGGCGGGGGCCACGGCGGACACAACGGCCTGAGGAGCATCATCGCCCACCTCGGGCCGGACTTCGTCCGGATCCGCGTGGGCATCGGCAAGCCCGCTGGCCACGACACCGCCGGATACGTCCTCGGCCCCTTCGACAAGAGGGAGAGCCAGGAGCTCCCCTTCATCCTCGATCGTGCGGCGGAAGCGAGCCTCTGCGTGCTGCGGAACGGGCCGACGGCCTGCATGAACGAGTTCAACAAGCGGGACGCGCTTGCGGATCGCAAGGCGACCCGGTAGAGAGCATCCTCTCGCTTCATCGGCGAGACGACATCCTCGCTGCGAGCCTTCGGTCTCGCGGCAATCCCAGGAGGAAACATGGCAGACGAGACTGCAGTGGCAGCCGCGCCCGTGGCCAAGGTCCACGCGAGCAAGGACACCCGGCGCGAGTACGAGACGATCTACCTGGTCCGTCAGGACCTCACCTCGGATCAGCTCGACAAGATCAAGGACCGCATCAAGGGCATCGTCGACCGCGAAGGCGGCCGGGTGATCAAGGTCACCACCTGGGGCAAGAAGAAGACTGCCTTCCTGGTGGGCAACAAGCAGGCGCGCGCGGTCTACGTGCACGTGAACTACCTCGGCCAGGGCCGCGCGGTCTCCGAGGTGGAGCGCAACCTCCGCAACATCGAAGAGGTGATCAAGTTCCAGACGATCAAGCTCTCGGACGCCGTTCTGCCCGAGAGCCGCCCCACCGAGGAGGACGTCGTCCTCGAGGGCGATCGCGAGGAAGAGCAGCGCCCGGCTCGCGAAGAGGAGCGCGGTTCGCGCGGCGAGCGCGAACGCGACCGCGAGCGCGAGCGTGAGCCGGAAGGCCGCGGCGAAGAGGGCGAAGAGGAAGAGGCGGATTGACCCTTCGGGCGTGGCCTTCAGTCCACGCCCTCCGGTACGGAGTACCGAGATCCGAGAAGGAGAACGAGATGGCATTTCGTGAAGGTCCCGGCGGCGGACGCCCCGGCGGAAGTGATGAACGTGGCGGGCGCGGCGGCGATGAGCGCGGCGGCCGCGGCGGCGGTGGTGGCGGCGGCTTTGGTGGACGGCGGGGTGGCTTCGGCCGCCGCAAGGTCTGCCGGTTCTGCGCCGACAAGACCGCGACGATCGACTACAAGGACGCGGCGACGCTGAAGCTCTTCCTCACCGAGCGCGGCAAGATCATCCCCCGCCGCATCAGTGGAAACTGCGCGCAGCACCAGCGCCAGGTTGCCGCTGCCATCAAGCGTGGCCGCCAGGTTGCGCTGCTCCCCTACACCGTCATCCAGGGCTAGTCCCCCTTAGGAGAACACGCCATGAAGATCATTCTGCGTGAGAGCGTCTCCAACCTGGGGAACGCTGGAGACGTGGTCGAGGTCCGCCCGGGCTACGGTCGGAACTTCCTCATCCCCAAGAAGAAGGCAGTGCTCGCCACCGTCGGCAACATCCGCCGGATCGAGCACGAGAAGCGCGTCGCCCTCGCCCACCAGGCGAAGCTGAAGGCGGGCGCGACCGAGCTGGCCAAGCGGCTGGCCGCCGTCGAGATCACCATCGCCCGCCGCGTCGGCGAGCAGGACAAGCTCTTCGGCTCGGTGACGGCGATCGACATCGCCGAGAAGCTCGAGCCGATGAAGCTCGGGATCGAGCGGCGCCAGATCCACCTCGAGGAGCCGATCAAGACGCTCGGCACCTTCGAGATCCCGGTCCGGCTCCACCACGACGTGACCCAGGTCATCAAGGTCAACGTCGTCGCCCAGGAGTAGGCCCAGGCAGATCAACGCCTGCGCAAGGAGGCCGGTCCCGTTCGTGGACCGGCCTTCTGCGTTTCTGGGCGCCATCCGGCTCGCGAGCGCCGGCCATTCGAACCCGCGCAGCCGCTGTCCCCCGGTTGCGCTAGAGTCCCACGATGCGGCTCCGAAGCGATCGGGAGCGTGGCGAAGGCCAGCCCCGCAAGACGACCACCCTCCACGACATCGAAGCGGAACGGGCGCTCCTGGGCGCCCTCCTCATCGATCCGCGCAAGGTCGCGGACATCGAAGGCCGCCTCGCCGCGGACACCTTCTACGACCCGCTCCACCGGCAGATCTTCGGCGCGATGCTCGCGATCCCGGATCGCACCGCCATCGATCCGATCACCATCAAGGGCAAGCTCTCGGAGGCTGGCGTCCTCGACGCCGCCACGGCCGAGAGGCTGCGGGTGATCGAGGAGTCCACCCTCTCCGCCGCGAACGTCACCCACTACGTCGACATCGTGGCGGACAAGGCGCTCCGGCGCAGGCTCGCCTCGGTCGCCGACGAGATCGGGGGCCTCGCGGTCGAGGCGGGCAGCGACACGGCCGCGCTCATCGACGCCGCCGAGAAGGCCGTCTTCGAGGTCACGGACCAGGGGCGCAAGGGCGAGCCCCAGCTGCTCAAGGGCGTGCTCAAGGACACGATCGAGCTCGTCAAGAAGATGCGCTCGTCCAAGTCCGCGGTCACGGGGATGCCCACGGGGATCTACCAGCTCGACCGGCGGACCACGGGCTTCCACCCGGGCGAGCTCTTCATCCTCGCGGCGCGTCCCGGCGTGGGCAAGACCTCGCTGGCGATGAACATGGCCGTGCACGCCGCGGCGAGAGCGGATCCGCCCCGCGCCGTCGCCGTCTTCAACCTGGAAATGCCGGCGACCCAGCTCGCGCTGCGTATGATCTGCTCGGAGGCCCGGATCAGCCAGGGAAAGCTCAAGAGCGGCAAGCTCTCCGATTACGACATGGGGCTGATCATCCAGCACGCCGCGTCGCTCTGGGAGGCGCCCATCTACGTGGACGACTCCAGCTCCCTGTCGATCATGGAGCTGCGCTCGAAGGCGCGGCGGCTCAAGCAGCAGGATCCCAACCTCGGCTTCATCGTGATCGACTACCTCCAGCTCATGAGCTCACGAGGGAAGAGCGAGAGCCGCCAGCTCGAGATCGCCGAGATCTCCCGAGGCCTCAAGAGCCTCTCGAAGGAGCTGAGCCTGCCGATCCTCGCGCTCTCCCAGCTCTCCCGCGACGTGGAGAAGAACAAGCGCAAGCCCCAGCTCTCCGACCTGCGCGAGTCGGGGTCGATCGAGCAGGACGCGGATTGTGTCATGTTCATCCACAGGGAGCCCGACGCCGAGCCGAACGGCGTCGGCGGCCCGATCCCGGTGGAGCTGATCATCGCCAAGCAGCGAAACGGCGGCATCGGCGGCTTCGACATGGTTTTCATGTCGGAGTACACCCGCTTCGAGAACGCTGCCGAGGAGGGCGAGGGCCCTCCGGCCTGACCTACCCGGCCCGCTCGGGTCACAGGCCCCCGCGTTGGGCCCCGAAACGGGAATCCGCGCCCGGTGCCATCCCGGTGCGCGTGCCTATCGTCTCGCCCGGGACCGCCTCGAGGTCCTCGAAAGGACGAGAGTCGCCATGAAGAAGATCGTGTTCCTGATGCTGGCGATGGCAGCCGCTGGCGCCATCGCGGCGGCCTGTGCAACCACCATGCCGCCGATGCAGCAGGCGGGCGCCGGCGCTGCGGGATCGAGCGGCAGCGGCGGAGGCGGTGGTGGTTCAAGTGGCGGAGGCGGGGGCGCCGGCGGATACCGGTAGCGCTGCAGACGAGCGGAACCCTTTCATCGTGACGTTGAAGGTTTCCCGTGTGCGCCCGTCAGACGGCGCAGCGTGCCGGAGCTTCCCGCTCCGGCTCGTCACGGGAGGTCACGAATGAAGATGGGATGGAAGCAGCTCCTGGTTTCCGCAATGCTTGCCACGGGCCTGACGGCCTACGGGTGTGGGGACAGCGAGGACGGAGGCGGAGACTGCTCTGCGTTTTGCAACCACGCCGTCAACGACTGCGATGGGGGCTCGATGGCGGAATGCAAGTCGGTCTGCAAGCTCATGAACCCTGCGATCGTCTCATGCTTGTCGAAGGTTGCCTGCGATGACGACGAAGGCATCGCGAATTGCCGGGAGGCGGCAACGGTACCTTCATCGTGCACGCCGATGTGCGAACACCTCGCCGAGTGCGGCTCCGAGGATTCGATGGAAGAGTGCCGCCACGACTGCAAGCTGTTGTCCGACCGCGTGATCTCGTGCCTGTCCAGGCTCTCGTGCGACAACGACGGCTCGCCCTGCTTCTTCAGCCCGTAACGCTCGCAGCCGAGAGCAGAGCACGCGGAGGGGGGCGCCATGGCCCCCCTCTTCGTTCTCGGCCCACCCCGAACCGATCAGGGCCCTTCGAGCGAGCAGGCCGGGCCGGCCGCTCCGGCGTCGCAGCCGTTCTCCACGCCGCGGATCGAGATCTCGACGCCCTTCGCATCGCTGAGGCGCGCGCAGATCGAAGGCGAGAAGACGATCCGCTTCTCGTCGAGTCCGCCGCCGGGCTTGTCGGCGAAGAACCAGGTGGCGTCTCCCGCCGTCTGGTTGCACGAGGTCTCCACGACCTCGCCGTTGATCTTGAGGGCGATCTTCACCAGCCGGCCGTCGCAGACCGGACCGTCGAGGTCGTACTCGCACGGGGCGGAGATCTGCGAGATGATCTTCTCGAGGCTCTCCTGGAGCTGGGTCTCGTCGCCCGCCGAGTAGAACTTGTTGGCGCCACCCTCCTGGGGCACGCCGCCCCTCACGGCGAGCTCGTCGAGGACTTCGGTCGCGAGCACGGACTGGCCGCCGAAGACGTCGCCGAGCCCGATCACGAAGGTGTCGAAGCCGGCAGCGTGCAGGCGATCGATCTCGTCGTAGGAGTTGGAGTCGTCCAGGCACTGCTCGGCAGCGAACGTCCCCGTCGATCCGTACGGGACGGTCCCGCCAGGCGCGAAGCAGCCCGTCTCCGAAGCACAGACACAGGGCGTCGTGTGCTGCGTGTTGCAGTTCATCAGGCCGTCGGTGACCAGCACCACGTACCGCTTCCGATCGTTGGGCTCGCCGGTCTGCGGGTCCACGTCCGAGGCCTTCTCGGCAACGAGCCTGTCGTAGGCCATGCGGAGCGCCTGGGTGGTCGGCGTGCCGCCCGCGGGCTTGTTGAGGCTGGGAGCCTCCATGTAGGCAGCGCCCACCGCCTGGTAGCCATTGGAGGCCGGCTCGGCCAGCACGATCGGATCCCCGCAGGACGAGGCCCCGACGCCGTAGGCGATCAGCCCGAATCGGACCTCGTCCCGGGTGCGACCGACCACCTTGGTCATCACCTGCTGGGCGACCTCCATCCGCGTGCGGCGGTTCTTGTCGGTCGAGCCATCGTCCAGCTCGCAGCCGCCCGAGGTGGCGACCGAACCCGGAGGCGTGTTGAGCGGATCGAAGCAGGCCTTCATGGAGCCGGAGCGATCCTGCACGATGAGGAGCGTCGGCGCCTTGGTCTGCTCGAATTTTCCGTAGGTCTCCACCGCGATCACCGTCTGCGGATCGACCCCTTCCATGTTGTAGGCCTGGCAGGCGGCGATCCCGAAACCCGAAATCATGACCGCCGACATTCCCAGCCGGAGCGCGCGCATCCAATCCTCCAAAATTTGGATCTTGGCGGCCATAATAGGGGCAGAACCGATGGATCCGCAACGAATCGGCGATCGATCTGGGGTGGGATGATGCCCACACGGGGGCGCGCGCTCGCCGGGAGCGCCGCCGCGGAGCGGGCCCCTCAGGCGGACGCACCTCGGTCCAGATACGCCGCGACATAGCGCTTGGCGTCCCGTGCCGCGTCGAAGAGGCCCTCGCCGAGGGCCAGCCGCGCTGCGAGAAACGACGCGAGGCGGCAACCCGTGCCCCGCTTCGAACCCGGCCTTCGCGTTCCTCGGAGGGGCTCGGCGCCCCGGGCGGAGACGAGCCAGTCTACCGGCTCGCCGTCGAGGTGCCCGCCCTTGGCCAGAACCGCTGCCGCCCCCCCGTCGACGAGGCGCCGGGCGCAGCCCAGGAGCGCTGCCTCGTCGCGGGGCTCCGGCAGGCCCGCGAAGGCGCCGGCCTCCATCGCGTTGGGCGTGACGATCGGCCCTCGTTCGAGGAGCGGCCGGTAGGCGTCCGTGCCGCCCTCCACGAGCTCGGCTCCGGACGACGAGAAGAGCACCGGGTCGACGACCCACGCCGCGCCGGCGAGGAGCGGGTGCTCCTTGAGTCGAGCCACCGCGGGGGCGGCGCTGCCGAGCATCCCGAGCTTCACCGCGCGGATCGGCCCCTCCTCCTCGGCGAGGGCGAGGGCCTGGGCCGTCACGACCTCGGCAGGGATCCCGTGCCAGCCACGAACCCGCGCCGTGGTCTGGATGGTGATGGCGGTGGCGCAGAGCAGCGGCCTCGCGCCAGCCGCGAGGATCGCCTCGCCGTCAGCGACGAGCCCTGCCCCTCCGGAGGGGTCGAGGCCCGCGAGGACCAGCACCCGCGGCCGTCCCTCCTCGCCGCGCCGGGAGTCGGCATCGTCTGCGGGTCGGCGCGCGCCGTGGGCCGTCACCGGGCCTCCCGCGCCGCGTCCACGAGCTGGCGATAGATCGCCGCGTTCCACGGATGGGTCTCGACCATCAGCTCCGGATGCCACTGCACGCCCACCACGAAGGGCAGGCTGGGATCCTCGATCGCCTCCACCACGCCGTCGGGGGCGCGAGCGGTCACCACGAGCCCGCGGCCCTCGCGCTTCACGCCCTGGTGGTGGGTCGTGTTCACCGCCGGCGCCGTTTGCGAGAGCGCTGCGGCCCTCGCGATCCAGCCCTCCCCCTCGATGGAGAGGCCGTGGGCGGCTTCCTCGCGTGGGGTGGTCTGCTCGTGGGGGAGCGAGCCCGGCACGTCGGCCGGGAGGTCCTGGTGAAGGGTACCGCCCCGCACCACGTTCAGGAGCTGCATGCCCCCGCAGACGCCGAGAACGGGGAGCCGCCGCTCCAGCGCGCCTTCCAACAAGTCCCACTCGAAGCGGGTACGAGCGCCCTTCTGGGGTCCGCACCCGTCGCGCCGCTCCTCGCCATAGGCCTCCGGGTGGATGTCGAAGGCGCCGCCGGTCACGACGAGGGCCTTTGCCGCGTCCAGGAGCTCCGCCACGGGCGAGCCGAAGGTCGGCACGATCGGGAGCCCGCCCGCCGCCACGATCGCGTCGGCGTAGCTGCGCTTCAGGAGATAGCGGGGGGGTAGGGATTCTTCGTAATCGGGGGTCACCAGGACCAGCGGACGCATGGCGGCATCTTGCACGGAGGCGGCCCCCTGCGCCACCCGCGCCGCCCGACCGGCGGCCCGCTATGCAGGTTGCCGATCCCTCCGGCCCGCGCCCGCCTCGAACGCCTCCCGGAGCGCCCTGCCCCGCGCCTCGATCGACTCGGCGCGGAGGAGATCGGAGACCACGGCGGCGGCTGAAGCGCCGCAATCCGCCACCTGACCGATGTTCGAGAGGCCGATCCCGGCGATCGCCACTACCGGCACCGGCGAGGAGGCGCAGATCGCCCGCAAGCCCTCGAGCCCGCGGGGCGGCGCGTCGACGACCTTGGTCGAGGTTACGAAGACCGGCCCGAAACCGACGTGGTCCGCGCCCGCCGCCGCGGCGGCGATGGCGCCCCCCAGATCCCGGACCGTCGCGCCGATCGAGAGCGCCGGGCCCACGAGCTTCCTCGCCTCGGCGATGGGCAGGTCGTCGGCACCCAGGTGGACGCCGTCGGCGCCGGCGAGCCAGGCGATGTCGGGTCGGTCGTTGATCACCAGCGCGGCACCGGCTCCGCGCACCAGCGGCAGCGCCGCCCGCGCCGCCTCGAGAAGCTCCCTCGCCCCGGCGCCCTTCCAGCGGATCTGCACCACCGAAGCGCCGCTCCTGGCGAGGCGCGCGCAGAGCTCGGGGAGCGGGACGTCCGGGCGGACGGACGGGTCGGCGATCGCGTAGAGGCCGTGGATTCGCATGGGCCGGGACCGTAGCCGCGGACGTCCGGTTCCCGCAAGGATTCCCGGCCCTTGGACCCCCATCTCGTTGACAAGGGGCACCCCCTGCCGTATCTGTCCCTTCCTTTGCGGAAAGGATCTGCAACCGTGTCCGAGAAGATCGACCTCCAGAACCTCGACCGCCGGCTCGCCGAGCGGCTGATCCGCGCCGGCAAGCTCTCCCAGTCCGAATGGGACAAGCACCTGCAGACGCTCCCCGACTCCGCCGACCAGGGCGCGGCGATCGAGGCGGAGCTCGAGACCGGGATCATCGAACGCGATTGACCGCGCAGCCGAAGGCGGAGCAAACGAAAAGAAGAGCGTTTCCGCGCACGCGAAGCCGAAGGCGGAGCAACGCAAAAGCGCGACCGCGGGAACCGCGGCTGAAGTAGTCGGACCCGCTTTTGCGGGGCAGACTACTTCATACGCTCGAGGGGGAAGACGTGGCCGAGCGCGAGGAAGACAAGCCTTTCGTAGTCCACGACCGCCGCCGCTTCACCGAGACCGGCGAGACGAGACCCGACGCCGATCGCGAGACCGCTCCGCCTCCGGGTGCGGCGCGTACCGCCCATGAGGCGATCCTCGGCGGGCCAAAGGGGCCCAACCCCGAGGACGAGCCCGTGGCCGCAGGTGAGCCGCGCGAGGCGGCGCCCATCGATTTCACCACCTTCGTCTTCTCGCTGGGATCCTCCGCCCTCATGCACCTGGGCGAGGCGCCCCACCCCGAGACCGGCGAGCCCATGAAGAACCTGGAGCTGGCGAAGGAGACCATCGATCTCCTCGCGATGCTCCAGGCGAAGACCAAGGGCAACCTCACGCCGGAGGAGGGTCGCTTCCTCGGCGCCCTCCTCTACGACCTTCGGCTGCGCTACGTCGACGCGGCCAAGAAGTAGTCGCTCCCTTCACCACGCAGAGCGAGTGAAGAAAATCGGTCCCGCCTGAAGCGGGCCCGACTTCTTCATCCGTGCTTTTCCGTGGCTCGTCCTACGGCTCCGCGAAGACGATGCTCGCCCTTTCCGGTGCGAGCGCCGCCTTCGTCATTCCCTGCCCGCGGTCCGCGGCAGGAGCGGCACGACGCCGCCCTGGGCCGGCGACGGCATGCCGGAGGGCTCCGCCAGCTCGCCCTGCGTCGGCAGGGGCCTGGGAGGAGGCGGATTCGGGCGAACGCGGCGCCAGATCGCCCACTGATCCTTCTGCGAGTCCCTGGCGAGCGGGATCCGCTCGCGCCGGCGGCGAGTCGCGGAGAGCTCGAAGCTGCGGCGCATCTCTGCGGGGATCGACCCGCAGTCGTTCTCGATCGCCACGAAGGAGGCGCGTTCGACGAGCTCCCGCAGTTCGTCGCCGCGTGCCTCGACCCTCGGCGCCGGCCAGCCCGGATCCCCGGGACCGAAGGCCGGAACCCGTAGATCCTCGAGGCGGTACAAGCCCGTCCGGTACTTTTGGCCGCAGCCCAGGACCACCACGTCTTCCGGCGCCGGCTCCTCCGGCCTCTCCCTCGGCATCTTCGCCACGGTGAACGACCCCGCGCGGGTTCCAGAGGTGAACCGCTGCGCGAAGTTCCAGAACGCGATGTCGCCGGCGAGCGTGTCCCAGCCCCGGCTCGTGCCCGCCCGCCAGACGAGGTGCGTGACTCCCAGCTCCTCGAGCTTGTCCCAGATCGCGCCGGGGTCGAGGAGCTGCCCGTAGCTGATCCCTCCCTGCCAGCCCTGGAAATCGGAGACGGAGGGGGCGCCGATCCCCGTGTGGAGGTGGATGTCGTGCAAGAGCGCCTTGGCTCCCTTGGGGAGGCGCTTCCGGAGCTCGGAGATGTCACCGAAGGTGCGAACCCGCTGCTCGGGCTTCTTCGTGTAACCCGACGCGAGGAGATCGGCGCTCGCCTCGATGGGCTTCTTCGCCATGTTGTGCGTGGGGAAGAAGAAGACGTCGCCGCCCCAAACGAGCTGGAGCGCGATCGCCGTCAAGAGCGCGGCGCGGGCCGCCCTCCCCTGCCGCCACAGCAGCACCATCACGGAAGCAGTCGCCGCCGCCATGAGCGGCATCAGCGTCTGCAGGTGGCGGTCCTGGTGGTGGATCCAGAACCACGTGAGGATCCCGAGGTGGATGCTGGCGAAGAGCGCCACCAGCCATCGCGAAGCCCGCACGAAGGGGAGGCAGAGGAGCGTCAGGGTGAGCAGCGATCCGAAGACCGGGACGCGGCCGTGGAACTCCCCCCAGTCGTGGGGAAGGAACGAGAAGGTGAAGAGGACCTTCAGCGACTCGAGGACGCCGGCCCAGTTCTTGGACGGCTGCCACACCTGCCCGAGGTTGCCGTAGCGGAACACGTCGCCGGCGCCGTCGAACCACGGCCGCATCGCGAAGTACTCGCTCCCCGCGGGGTAGATGGGGCTCCCGTACCAGATCCAGTTCTTCAGCCAATGGGGCGCGGTGAAGACGAGGCCCGCCACCACACAGGCGAGGGGCCCGGCGATCCACGCCCACTTCGGCGACCGGCCGCGAGCGGCGCGCACGGCGAGGACCAGGGCGCGGAACGCGATCGCGAGGACCGGGAAGACGAGGATCGCGAAGGCGGAGGAGTACTTGCTGAGGATCGCGCCGGCGATCATCGCCGCCAGGAGCACGGAGCTCCGGACGTCGAGGCGCTTCCAGGCGCGCAGGGTCGCGAGGAAGACGGGGATCGAGAAGATCGCCGCGATGTGATCGGTGCCGACGCTGAGGTTGGAGTCGTAGAGGAGCATCCCCGGGAAGAGGAAGCGGACCACCCAGACCAGCCGCGGATCGGCGCCGGGGACGAGCCTTCGGACCAGGGCCCCGATCCCGATCAGGGTCGTGACGAAGAGCACGAACTCCATGTGGGCCGCGAGGGAGAGCTGACCGAAGAGGCCGCCCAGCGGCTCGATCAGGAAGGCCCACGCGTAGAGGAAGCTCGGCAGGTGAGGCGCGGTGCCCGGGAACCAGCCTTCGAGGAAGGGCCCCACGAAGCCCTGGGTGGCGTACTGCTCGGCGATGGCGAGGTGCTTCCACCTCGAGTCGAAGGAGATGTTCGCCGGCGAGAGGATGAGGAAGTACGCCATCCCCAGCACGACGAGGCCGATCGCCCACGCGAGATAGCCCCAGGCCGGGAACGGAGCGCTGCGACGACGCCAGGCGCGGCGGTGCCGGAGCCAGCGCTTGCCGTGGCGAGCGAGCGGTCGCGCGCCGACCGCGATCATCGCCAGAGGCAGGAGCGCGAAGGTGACGGGACCGAGCGCGCCCACGAGGCCGAGGAAGAAGATGGCCAGGAAGAACGCGAAGACCCCGAGGGGAATCGCGAAGGTGAGGCGTTCCGCGGTGCGCAGCGGACGGCCGGTGATCCAACGCGTGAGCACGAAGCCCGTGGAGAGGCAGGCCAGCGCGAAGACGAGCGAGAGGGACCAGGCCTGGGCGAAGATCCAGAAGAGCCAGTCCTTCACCCGGTAGTGGTCATCCACGAAGAAGCCGAACCCGACCGTCGCCGCGGCGATCGTGACGGGGGCGCCGATGCGGCGGGCGCGATCGACCCAGGCCCAACGGCTCTTCCGACCGTCGGGGACGGGTTTCGTCGCCGCAGCGAGATCGGACGCGACCTCGTCCTCCGCGGTACCGGCCGTCTCCAGCGTCGGCGTCTCGGAGGCTTCGCTCTCGATGAGGCCGGCGTGCTCCGTCACCTCTCGCGTTGCGCTCGCTTCGTCGTCGAGCCGGCTGGCGTTCGTGCCGACGTCGGCTTCCGCTGCCGGGTCGACGCGGTCCGTGCCTTCGTTTCGATCCGCCATTGATCCTCTCGAGAAAGTCCTTCCATCGCGCACGATCCGAGTCTGCTCAACCCGATTTCGACGGGGCCAGACGATGGACCGGCGCAGCCCAATGGCGATCGAGCACCACCCGCGCGCGACCGCGTGACCGAAGGTGCGGCGGAGGCGACGCGCCGCCGACCTTGCCACCGCGTGGAACATGCCGTATTCTCGACTCTTTTGGAAGGGTAGAACGAAGATGTCCGTCGCACGGGTCGCCACGCCTTCCCCTGCTGCCGAGGAGGGCGACCGCGGCCGCGAGGGCCCCTATGTCTCGGTGGTCGTCCCGGTCTTCAACGAAGAAGAGAACCTCTCCCGCCTCGTGGACGAGCTCGGGGCGGGCCTCGACGCCTGCGGGCGCCCCTGGGAGGTCCTCCTCGTCGACGACGGCAGCACGGACGGCAGCTTCGCCGAGCTGAAGAGGCTGCAAGCCCGCGACGCCCGTCTCCGCGTGATCCGCTTCCGGCGCAACTTCGGCCAGACCGCCGCCTTCGCCGCAGGCTTCGCCCACGCCAAGGGCACCTGGGTGATCACCATCGACGCCGATCTGCAGAACGATCCGGCCGACATCCCGTCGCTCCTCGCCAAGGCGGAGGAGGGCTGGGACATCGTGAGCGGCTGGCGCGCCAACCGGCAGGACGCCCTCGTGAGCCGGAAGATCCCCTCGCGCGTGGCGAACAAGCTGATCGCCGCGGTGACGGGTGTTCGCCTCAACGACTACGGGTGCTCGCTGAAGGTCTACCACCGCGACGTGGTGAAGAGCATCCGGCTCTACGGCGAGCTGCATCGCTTCGTCCCCGCCGTCGCCAACATGGTCGGCGCCCGCGTCGTCGAGATGCCGGTGAACCACCGCGCCCGCGTGGCCGGCGTCTCCAAGTACACCGGGCTCACCAAGACGGTGAAGCGGGCGATGAAGGTCTTCCTCGACCTCCTCACCGTGCGCTTCCTCCTGAGCTACTCCACGAGGCCGATCCACATCTTCGGCGGGATCGGGCTCCTGAGCTCGGCGGTCGGAGGCGCGATCGGCCTCTACCTGTCCTTCGTCAAGCTGGCGCTCGGCCGCCCGATCGGTGAGCGCCCGCTCCTGCTGCTCGCCGTGCTGCTGATGATCGTGGGCGTCCACTTCGTCACCATCGGGCTCCTGGGCGAGCTGCTGGTGCGCACCTACCACGAGTCGCAGAACAAGGAGATCTACGCGATCCGCGAGATCCTCGAGGAGCAGGCATAGATGGGCTTCATCGATCTCCTCAAGAGCATCCCCATCGACCTCGGCCAGGGCTCCGTCGCGGACCACACAGAGGGCAAGCAGATCGCGATGCGCCTGGTGCCGCCGGGCGAGGGCCGGACCGCCCTCGACGTGGGGTGCCGCGCCGGCGTGCAGACCCGCTGGCTCCAGGGCCGCGGCTACACCGTCACCTCCATCGACGTGGAGAAGAAGTTCGACGAGGCGCGGGTCGTCGACGCGAACGATCCGCTCCCGTTCCCCGACGAGAGCTTCGATCTGGTGTGGTGCTCCGAGGTCCTCGAGCACCTCCGCGATCCCGCCCGGGCGCTCGCGGAGCTGCAGCGGGTCGTGAAGCCCGGCGGCGAGCTCGTCCTCACCACGCCCAACAGCTACGCCCTGCTCTTCCGCTTCATCGCGCTCTTCGGCCTCACGCCGCAGAGGATCCAGCGCAAGGATCACCTCCACTTCTTCGCGGAGGGCGACATCCGGCGCCTCTGTCCGGACGCGGACGTCTTCGGCTACTTCCCCTACATCTGGATCAAGCGGACCATCCGAGGCGCCGTGGGTCACCTCTCGCCGACCTTCGTGATCCGGATCCGCAAGGGACAGGACGACGCCGGGCGACGGGCAGCATGATCCGGGGCTCGGAGCAGGCCCGTGCCCTGGAGGCGGGAGCGTGAGCCCCAAGGCCCTGCGAGGCCTCGTCGCCTTCGCCGTCTCCGGCGCCCTCGTCGCCTTCCTCCTCTCGCGGCTCGACCTCGCGTCCGCCTTCGAGCGCTTCCGCTCGGCGGATCCCGCCTGGCTCGTCGCCGCTGCGGCGCTCTCCCTCGTCGTGCTCTTCCTCCGTGGGATCCGCTTCTCCTCCCTCTCGGATCGGGCGCGTCTGCCGCTCACCACGGCGGCGGTGGCGGTGCAGGTCTTCCTCAACCGCGTGACGCCGTTCCGGCTGGGCGAGCTCTCCCTCCCCTGGCTCCTCGGCCGCCACGCAGGCGAAGACGGCGCCCGCGCCCTCGTCCGGCTGCTGCTCGTGCGCCTCGTCGATCTGTTGGTGGTGGCCGGCGCCGTCGTCGTGGCCGCCGCCAGCCGCGCAGGGAGCGGGGGGCCCGCCCTGCTCCCGACCGCCGCGCTCCTCGGCCTCCTCCTCGCCGTGCTCTTCACCTTCCGGCGCTGGCTCTCGCCGCTGCTGAACCTGATACGCAGGGCCGTTGCCCTCGCCGGCCTCGGCAAGGTCGGGGCCATCGATCGGGTCCTCTCCCGCCTCGCCGGCGCAGCCTCGGACGGCGATGCGCTCCGGCCGAGACAGAGAGTGACCGTCGCTCTCACCAGCCTCGGCGTCTTCGTCGTCCAGATGGCGATGTTCGCCGCGATCCTGCGCGCGTTCGGGATCGGGCTCCCGGTGGAGGCCCTGGCCCTGGGCGGCGCGGTGGCGCAGGCGGGCGCCGCCGTCCCCGTCGCCAGCGTGGGGACCTTCGGCACCCAGGAAGCGAGCTGGGTGGCAGGCTACGTCTGGGCCGGCCTCCCGATGGAGGACGCGATCGTCACAGCCATCGCCTCCCAGCTCCTCACCCTGCTCTTCGCTGCGCTCTTCGCCCTGCCGGCCTGGCTCTGGCTCGAGCGCCGCCCGCCCGTCGCGGCAGCCGAGGCCAAGTAGCGGTTTCGGGGCGGCCGCACGGCCGGCAGCAGGGGCCTCTCGGGCCGCGACGGCACCTCGCTTGCCAAGGTCGCGGCCCGTCTTAGCTTGCTGCCATGAAGCTCGAAAAGTACACGCTGAAGGCCCAGGAGGCGCTGCAGAGCGCCCAGGGGATCGCTCGCCGCCGCGACCACCAGCAGGTGGACGTGGAGCACCTCCTCCTCGCGCTCCTCGATCAGACCGAAGGGATCGTTCCGCCGGTGCTGAGGAAGATCGGCGCGAACCTCGAGCTCCTGCGCTCCCGCCTGGAGGAAGCGCTCTCGAAGATCCCGAAAGTGCACGGCGGCGAGGCCTACCTCG
The DNA here is from genome assembly GCF_001263175.1 of Vulgatibacter incomptus. Taxonomy (GTDB): domain Bacteria; phylum Myxococcota; class Myxococcia; order Myxococcales; family Vulgatibacteraceae; genus Vulgatibacter; species Vulgatibacter incomptus. The sequence continues at coordinate 2,730,999 of NZ_CP012332.1, forward strand.
CCCAGCGCCTCGCCAAGGCCCTCGATCGCGCCGAGGATCTCGCCGCCAAGCTCGGCGACGACTACGTCTCCACCGAGCACATGCTCGCCTCGATTGCCGAGGAGAAGGCCGGCGCGGGCGACGCGCTCTCCAGCGTGGGCGTGACGAAGGACCGCGTGATCCAGGTGCTCCAGGAGCTGCGCCGCGGCGCCCGGGTCACCAGCGACAACCCGGAGACGTCGTTCCAGGCCCTCGAGAAGTACGGCAAGGATCTCACCGAGCTCGCCCGCAAGGGGAAGCTCGACCCGGTGATCGGCCGCGACGAGGAGATCCGCCGCACCATCCAGGTGCTCTCCCGGCGCACCAAGAACAACCCGGTGCTCATCGGCGATCCCGGCGTGGGCAAGACCGCCATCGTCGAGGGCCTCGCCAGGCGCATCGTCGACGGCGACGTGCCCGAGGGGATCAAGCGCAAGAAGCTCGTCGCCCTCGACATGGGCGCGCTCATCGCCGGCGCCAAGTTCCGCGGCGAGTTCGAGGAGCGGTTGAAGGCGGTGCTCGAGGAGGTCGCCCGCGCCGAGGGCGAGGTGATCCTCTTCATCGACGAGCTCCACACGCTGGTGGGCGCCGGCAAGGCCGAGGGCGCCATGGACGCGGGCAACATGCTCAAGCCCGCCCTCGCCCGCGGCGAGCTGCGCTGCATCGGCGCCACCACGGTGGACGAGTACCGCAAGCACATCGAGAAAGACGCCGCCCTCGAGAGGCGCTTCCAGCCGGTGATGGTCGACGAGCCCTCGGTGGAGGACACGATCTCGATCCTCCGCGGTCTCAAGGAGCGCTACGAGACCCACCACGGCGTGCGGATCACCGACTCCGCGCTGGTCGCGGCGGCGACGCTCTCCAACCGCTACATCACCGACCGCTTCCTCCCGGACAAGGCGATCGATCTCATCGACGAGGCCGCGTCCCGGCTGCGGATCGCCATGGATTCGATGCCGGCCGAGCTCGACTCCGTGCGCCGCCAGATCCTCCAGCTCGAGATCGAACGCGAGGCCCTGCGCAAGGAGAAGGATCCCATCTCTCGCGACCGCCTGGAGAAGATCGAGAAGGAGCTCGGATCGCTGAACGAGGAGTTCACCGGCCTCAAGAGCCATTGGGAGAGCGAGAAGCAGGAGCTGCAGAAGATCCGCGACGCGAAGGAGAAGCTCGAGAAGGCGCGAGCCGACGAGGAGGACGCCATGCGCAAGGGCGACCTCAACCGCGCCGCCGAGCTGCGCTTCGGCACCATCCCCTCCCTCGAGAAGGAGGTCGAGGCGGCGTCCAAGCAGCTCTCCTCCCTGCAGAAGGAGCGGACGATGCTCACGGAGGAGGTCGATCCCGAGGACATCGCCTGGATTGTTAGCAAGTGGACCGGCATCCCGGTCACGCGGATGCTCGAGAGCGAGCTCGCCAAGCTCGTGAAGATGGAGGATCGGATCTCGAAGCGGGTGGTGGACCAGAAGGAAGCCATCCACGCGGTGGCCAACGCCGTTCGCCGCTCCCGCTCGGGGCTCCAGGATCCGAACCGTCCCATCGGCTCGTTCCTCTTCTTAGGGCCCACCGGCGTGGGCAAGACCGAGCTCGCCCGCGCGCTCGCCGAGTTCCTCTTCGACGACGAGACGGCGATGGTCCGCCTCGACATGTCCGAGTACATGGAGAAGCACACCGTCGCCCGCCTCTTCGGTGCGCCCCCCGGATACGTGGGGTACGAAGAGGGCGGGCAGCTCACCGAGGCGGTGCGCCGCAAGCCCTACTCGGTGGTGCTCTTCGACGAGGTGGAGAAGGCCCACCCGGACGTCTTCAACGCGCTCCTGCAGGTCCTCGACGACGGCCGCCTCACCGACGGGCAGGGCCGCACGATCGACTTCCGCAACGCCGTGATCATCATGACCTCCAACATCGGCTCGCCGGTGATCCAGGAGGGCCTGTCCGGCGAGGAGGGCGAGGCGAAGATCCCGGCGGGCGTGCGCGACGCCGTGATGGCGGAGCTCCGGGCGACCTTTCGTCCCGAGTTCCTGAACCGCCTGGACGAGACCGTGATCTTCCACCCGCTCACCCGGGCGCAGCTCCGGCAGATCGTCGACATCCAGCTCCAGCGGTTCTCGAAGCTCCTCGAGGGCAAGAACCTCTCCATCGAGGTCAGCGGCCCGGCGAAGGATCTGATCGCCCGGTCCGGCTACGACCCCGCCTACGGCGCCCGCCCGCTGAAGCGCGCGATGCAGAGGCTGCTCCTCGACGACCTCGCGATGCGCCTCCTGCAGGGCGAGTTCCACCCGGGCGACACCATCGAGGTCGACGCCAAGGGCGACGAGCTGGTCTTCCACGCCAAGGGCCAGCCCCGGCCCACGCAGCCGACCGCGCACGCGTAGAGAAGAATCTCTCAAAGACCCGCCTTGGCTTTCGGCGGGTCTTTGCGTGATCATGGCGCTCGACACATGAGCCCCACTCCTCCCCGCAAGAAGACGACTGCCAGGCCCCCGAAGGCCAAGGAAGCCGAACCCGCTCTCGACGCCGAGACCGAGATCCACGGCCCCGATCTCGCCCCCACGGTCGGCGCGAACCTGCGCCGGCTGCGCATGAGGCGCGGCCTCTCGCTCGAGAAGCTCTCCCAGGCCTGCGGGGTCAGCCGCGCCATGCTCGGGCAGATCGAGCTCGGCAGGAGCGCGCCCACGATCAACGTCCTCTGGAAGATCGCCCGGGCCCTCGACGTCACCTTCTCCGCGCTGATCACCGCCCGCGTCGCGTCCGGCACCACCGTGCTCCGCGCGACTGAGGCGAGGCGGCTCACCAGCGCCGACGGCAGCTTCACCTCCCGGGCGCTCTTCCCCTTCGACGAGCCGCGCCGGGTGGAGTTCTACGAGCTCGAGCTCGCGCCCGGAGGCGTCGAGCGCGCGGATCCCCACCCGGCGGGCACGGGCGAAAACCTCGTGGTGGTCGAGGGCGAGGTGGCGATCGAGCTCAACGGCGAGGAGACGCGCCTCAAGACGGGCGACGCGATCCTCTTCGAGGCCGACTCGCCCCACGTCTACCGGAACCCGGGCCAGACGAAGGCCCGGATGTACCTCGTGATGACCTACGCCGACTCGGTAGGCTGAAGGCTATCCTGGCCGGAGGCGATCGGCCAACCAGCGCGCCATGCGATCGATCTCCCGGACGTCCAGGACGCCGCCCTCGACGATGAGGCTGCGATCGGGCACGTCGAGGTTGCTGGGCGGCGCGTAGACCGCGAGGGCGACGACGCGCTTGTCGTGGGCCGCGACCTCGGCTGCGGGAGCCGAGGAAACGCCCCCGGTCACCACGCCCAGGCGGAAGGGATCGAGCTCAGGCCTGGACGAGAGCACGTCGAGGGCGAGCTCGAGCACCGCCTCCTCGGCAGCGCCCCCGCCGAGATCGAGGCGAACGCTCGCGATGCCCGCCTCCGCCAGCCGCGCCGAGAGCGAGTCCCCCGCGCTGGTGCCGGGCTCGGTTCCGCGACCCGCGAGGACGACGCCGGGCCAGGGGCCGATCCCGGCGGGGAGCCGAAGCACGGCCTTGTGGGCCACGGCGCGGCCGTCCACCAGCCGGAGCGAGCGATCCCCCGAAGGCGTCCCGCCCTGGCCCTGCGGCAGCGAGAGGCCGCCGCGAGCGAGGAGGTAGGAGACCTCCTCCGCCGTCACCTCCGGTAGATGGGCGTAACACGAGTGGATCTGTTCATCCCGATCCACCCGAATGGGCGCGACGATCTCGACGCCCATCGCACCCAGCTCGTCCAGCGAGTCGGAGACGCCGCAGGGGACCGCGACGAGGATCCGCTCGGCGCCGCGCCGCCGGAGGAACTCGATCCCGGCGCGGGTGGTGAGGCCGGTGAAGACCGCGTCGTCGACGATCACCGCCACGTGGCTCCGCACCACCTCGGCCGGATCGGGCGCGCCGAAGACCTCGCGCCAGCGGGCCAGCCGCATCGCCACGTCCTCGCCCATGCTCTCCATCTCGGCCGGGAGGAGGCCCGAGTCCTTGGCGAGGCCGGTGGTGACCATCGCACCGTCGGCGTCGATGGCGCCCACCACCACCTCCGGCTGCTCCGGCAGCCCGACCTTTCGCACGAGCAGCGGCACCATCGGCGCGTGGAGCGCCTCCGCCACCTGCGCCCCAACCTGCACGCCGCCCCGCGGCACCGCGAGCACCACCGCCGGCCCGTCGATCCGCGGCGCGAGCAGCTTCCCGAGACGCCTTCCGGCGTCGATCCTGTCGAGGTAGCGTTCCATGTGTTCGCACATCCTACCCCGACGAACACAAGAGCGCGGCGGCTAGAACCGATGCGTTTGTGAGCCGTCCACCACTACGACCGCGCCGGTCACCCACGACGCCCGGGGAGACGCGAGGAAGGCCACCACGTCGGCCACCTCCTCAGGCCTGCCGAGGCGGCCGAAGGGGATGGAGCGCTCCACCTCGGCGTAGAACGCTGGATCGTCGACACGGCGCTTGTCCCAGGAGCCGCCGGGGAAGACGATCGATCCCGGCGCCACGCAGTTCACCCGGATGTTCCGCGGCGCACACTCCAGCGCCGCGGACTTGGCGAAGCCGTGGAGCGCCGCCTTCGCCGAGACGTAGGACGGCCGGCCGAAGGCCTCGAGCCCGGAGATCGACGAGACGACCACGAAGGAGCCGCCACCTTCCATCCGGGGCGCACAGCCGCGGAGGAGCCGCACCGCCGACAGGAAGTTCAGCTCCCACTGCGACCGCCACGCCTCGTCGGGCGTGTCGAGCACGCCGCCCGGCGTAGAGCCACCGGCGTTCGCCACCGCCACGTCCACGCCGCCCAGCGCGTCCGCGAGCTTCGCCAGCGCTGCGTCGTGGGCGGCGGCGTCGGTGACGTCCGCCGCGGCGATCTCTACACGAGCGCCCGACGCCCGGATCTCCTCGGCCGCCCTGGCGAGACCCGCCTCGCCCCGTGCCATCAGGCCGAGCGAGCAGCCCTCCGCCGCGAGCGCCTTGGCGATCGCGAGGCCGATCCCCCTCGAGCCGCCCGTCACGATCGCGCGCTTTCCCTGGAGCTTCAGATCCATGTTCGATCCCTTCCCTTCGCGGGCGCGAAGCCCTCCGCTACCGCGGCTCGTAGAAGACCTCTTCCATCACGAGGCCCTTGGCCGGAGCCGTCCGCCCGGCGAGGCGCCTGTCGCCGCTCGCGAGGAGCGCCGGCATCGTCCCGGCCTCCCGCTTGCCCAGGCCCACCTCCACCAGCGTCCCCACCAGGTTGCGCACCATGTGCTTGAGGAAGGCGGTGGCCTCCGCGGTGATCACGATCTCGCCGGCGGCGCCTGCGCGCACGTCCAGCCGGCGCAGGATCCGCACCGTGGTCTTCGCCGGGCAATCCGCTGCTCGGAAGGCGGAGAAGTCGTGCTCGCCCAGGAGGCGATCCGCCGCCGCCTGCATCGCCTCCACGTCCAGCGGGCGAAAGAGCTCCCAGTGGGTTCGCCTGCGAAGCGGCGAGCGGCCCGGCCGGTTCGAGATCCGGTAGACGTAGCGCTTCCCCGACGCGCTGCGCCTCGCGTCGAAGCCCTCGGCCACCTCCTCCGCCGACACCACCGCGACGTCGTCCGGCAGGATCGCGTTCAGCCCCTTCTCGAACGCCTGCAACGGCAGCTCCCGCGCGGTTCGGAAGGTCGCCACCTGCCCAAGCGCGTGGACCCCTGCGTCCGTACGGCCCGCCCCCGTGACCCGCACCGACTCCCCGCCGAGCAGGCGGGCGAGCGCCCCCTCGAGCACCTCCTGAACCGTGCGCCCGTTCGGCTGGACCTGCCAGCCGACGAAGTCGGTTCCGTCGTATTCGAGGGTGAGCTTGAGGGTGCGCATGGCGATGCCGGAGGACGAAAGGGAGGAAAACGAGGCGATCCGCGAGCTTTCGCGTGCGGGGCTCACCTCGCCGAAGAAAAGGGGCGCGGCGGCCTGTTGTACCCCGAAGGAAGGCATGCGCAGAGTACCTAGCTTTGCCGAACCCGATTCGACGATGGAGCAGCCGTTGACCGACCTGACCCTGGAGGGCCTCCGAGCGCTGGCCCGCGAGCGCTTCGGCATCAAGCGCTTCCGCCCGGGACAGGCCGAGGTGATCCAGGCCAGCCTCGAGGGCCGCGACGTCCTCGCGATCCTCCCCACCGGCGGCGGAAAGAGCCTCACCTACCAGCTCCCCGCGCTGGCGTTGGAGGGGACCACCGTCGTGGTCTCGCCGCTGATCTCCCTCATGCAGGACCAGGTGGAGAAGCTCCGCGCCGTCGGCGCCGACGTGGCGATGGTGAACTCCACCCTCTCCGGCCGCGAGCTGAAGGCGGTCGTCGAGACGATCGGACAGGGCGCCCACCAGCTCGCCTACGTGACCCCCGAGCGCCTCGCCGACCCCTCATTCCGCCGGGTGCTCGCCCGGGCGCGGCCCCAGCTCTTCGTGGTCGACGAGGCCCACTGCGTCTCCCAGTGGGGCCACGACTTCCGCCCGGCCTACCTGGGCCTCGCC